>NZ_JBSGBZ010000027.1:0-116609 GCF_053601495.1 Streptomyces sp. NPDC004721 | reverse complement strand
TGTTGAGTTCTCAAGGAACGGACGCTTCCTTCGTACTCACCCTCTCGGGCTTTCCTCCGGGCGCTTCCCTTCGGTGTTTCCGACTCTATCAGATCCTTTTCTCGACCTGACCCCCAGTCAGCGGGGTTTGTCCTGGGCTTTTGGGCTTTCGCCGTCGGCCTTTCGACATTCACTACGTTAGCCGATTTCCCCGGCGACTCATAATCGAGTCCTTGCGAGTTCGAATTCGGATACGCGGGCGCACCGAAGACGACCCCGCTGAAGGGGTGATCGTTAGGTAGTGGGTTGGCCGCTCCGGCTGCAGGCGATCGCCGTACCCGGTTCAGCGGCTTGGGCTACGTTACGCACCTTCCGCGAGCGAGTCAACTTCCCAGCGGACTTCGGCGGCGTCTCCGTGGACGTCACCGTTGCCGCCCTCGCCGACCACTCCGGTGCGCGGGCCGTTGCGTACCTGGTCGGAGGGGACGGGCGTTCCGGTCAGCATCCGTATAGGGGTGTCGCCGGCGGCGCAGGCGTCGGTGCCGTCGAGGGTTCGGTCCACGTCCAGGGCCATGGCCAGGCGGGCCGGACCTTTGGCCAGTTCCCTGTCGTTGCGGGCCGAGAGGCGGCGGGAGCGCACGTCGACAGTCACCCGACCGGCCGGGAACACTTCACGCGCCACGCTCGCGAGCGATCACGCGTCTTCGGGCCCAACTCCGCGCCGACTCGTCGGCTCAGGCTCGGGCGGACGGCTTGGCTCTCGGGCTCAATCGGTACGCCGAGACCGTTGGATCACCGGCGAGGTAGAAGCGGTGTTGCCAGTCATGGGCCTTGCTCACGCCTACCCGAGGACCGACCCGGATGAGTGCGGCGGGTACCGGCTCGCCCTCGGACAGCGCGACCGAGGCGCCTGTCAGCAGGTCTGTGCCGTTGTGCTCTGCCGTGATTCCGAGCGCTTGGCAGAAGTTCCCCGGACCCCGTGCGAGACGTGGACTCTCGACCTTGCCCCCTCGCCGCTCACGGGCCAGCTCTTCCCCTTCGATGACCCTGCCTGCCCGGATGAGGACGGCTGTAGCAATGCCGTCTGCGCCGGTGACGATGTTGGCGCACCAGTGGAGTCCGTGAGACCGGTAGACGTACAGGTGTCCCGCAGGTCCGAACATGACGGCGTTTCGGGGTGTCCTGCCTCGGTACGCGTGGGAGGCGGGGTCGGCCGAACCGGAGTACGCCTCGGTCTCCGTGATGGTGATGCTCACGGTTCCCTCGGGGGTCTCGTGGGTGAGGATGGCACCTAGCAGCTTGGGGGCGACTTCTTCAGCGGGGTGAGCAAGATCTACGACGTTCATGCCGACCGCCTTGACATGCCGTAGGTGAAGTAGCCGTATACGTGGCCGGGGGGACCGAACATCGCGCCGTTGCGGGCCGTGCGGCCTCGAAAGGCGTGGGAGCCGGGGTCGTTCGGGCCGTCGTAGGCCTCGACCTCCGTCAGGCGCAGGGCGATCGGGCCGTCGGGGGCCGTACGCAGCAGGACGCGGCCCCGCAGACCGGGGGCGACCTCCACGACGGGGCGGTCGAAGAACTCTCTGGGCAGCGGCGTACGGTCCGAGGGCGCGATCACGGCTCACGAGCGTAGTCCAGCCGGATGGGATCATTGATCGGGAATCATCCAGGAACCGATCAGGAGGTACCGAGGTGACCGAGCTCAAGCGGCGGCCGCTCCCCCACGACTTCCATCCGCCCGTGCCGTCCTTCACGGTCACGAGCGACGACGTCCGGGAGGGCGCGACGCTCGGGGACGCTCAGATCCATGCGGGCGGGAACACCTCCCCGCAGCTGCGCTGGACGGGTTTCCCGCCGGAGACCAAGAGTTTCGCCGTGACCTGCTACGACCCGGACGCCCCGACGGGCAGCGGGTTCTGGCACTGGGTGGTGTTCGACATCCCGGTCTCGGTGACGGAGCTGCCCGCGGGTGCGGGCGGCGGCGCGTTCGAGGGGCTTCCCAAGGGCGCCGTGCACGCGCGCAACGACTACGGCACGAAGGACTTCGGCGGTGCCGCGCCGCCGCCCGGGGACGGACCGCACCGGTATGTGTTCACGGTGTACGCCGTGGACCAGGACAAGCTCGGTCCGGACTCGGACGCCTCGCCCGCGGTGGTGGGCTTCAACCTGCGCTTCCACACGCTGGCGCGCGCCCAGCTGATCGGCGAGTACGAGAATCCCGCCAAGGGCTGAGCCCCGCGGCGCGCAGGCCGCCGTTCACTGAACGTTTGCCCGCTTCTGGTCTTGGACGTGGCCGGGAGCGGGCATTTTTATTGCGTTGTCCATCCCGGCGAGCCCGGCCAGAGTTGATCCAGCCCGCCAGGGGGTGGGCCGGCGCTCTTGGGAGGTGGGCTGGGATGCGGGACACGCTGGTACTGAACGCGAGCTTCGAGCCGCTGTCGACGGTGACGCTGAAGCGAGCGGTCGTGTTGGTACTCCAGTCGAAGGCCGTGGTCGAGCAGGCCCATCCGGAGCTGCGGCTGCGTGGTGCCGAGGTCGACATCCCCGCGCCCCGGGTCATACGGCTGTGCCGGTATGTGAGGGTGCCGTTCCGAAGACAGGCTCCGTGGTCGAGGCGGGGTGTGCTGGTACGGGACCGGCACCGGTGCGCGTACTGCGGGCGGCGCGCGACGACCGTGGACCACGTGGTGCCGCGGTCGCGGGGCGGGCAGGACACCTGGCTGAACACGGTGGCCTCGTGCGCGGAGGACAACCACCGCAAGGCGGACCGGACTCCGGAGCAGGCCGGGATGCCGCTGCTGCGGGAGCCGTTCGAGCCGACGCCCGCGGACGCGATGCTTCTGGCGCTGGGGCAGGAGGAGTTCGAGGCGCTTCCCGCCTGGCTGGCCCGGTCGGCCGCATAGGCATACGTCAGTGGGGCCCGCCTTCGCTGCGAAGGCGGGCCCCACTGACATGACGGACCGGGCGGGTCAGTCGATGGACGGCTTCTCGCGGCGTTCGGTGGCCGCGGGGGCGTTGCCGCCGCTCGGAGCGCCGCCCAGGGAGCCGAAGTTGCCGATGGCTCCGGACAGGCCCTTGAGGGCGTCGCCGATCTCGCTGGGCACGATCCAGAGCTTGTTGGCGTCGCCCTCGGCGATCTTCGGGAGCATCTGGAGGTACTGGTAGGAGAGCAGCTTCTGGTCGGGGTCTCCGGCGTGGATGGACTCGAAGACGGTGCGGATGGCCTGGGCCTCGCCCTCGGCGCGCAGGGCGGCGGCCTTGGCCTCACCCTCGGCGCGCAGGATCTGGGACTGCTTCTCGCCCTCGGCGGTGAGGATGGCGGCCTGGCGCGTACCTTCGGCGGTGAGGATCGCGGCGCGCTTGTCGCGGTCGGCGCGCATCTGCTTCTCCATCGAGTCCTGGATGGAGGTGGGGGGTTCGATGGCCTTCAGCTCGACGCGGTTGACGCGGATGCCCCACTTGCCGGTGGCCTCGTCGAGGACGCCGCGCAGGGCCGCGTTGATCTCCTCGCGGGAGGTCAGGGTGCGCTCCAGGTCCATGCCGCCGATGATGTTGCGCAGGGTGGTGACCGTGAGCTGCTCGATGGCCTGGATGTAGCTGGCGACCTCGTAGGTGGCGGCGCGGGCGTCGGTCACCTGGTAGTAGATGACGGTGTCGATGTTCACGACCAGGTTGTCCTGGGTGATCACCGGCTGCGGCGGGAACGGCACGACCTGTTCACGCAGGTCGATGCGGTTGCGGATGGTGTCGATGAACGGGACGACGATGTTGAGGCCCGCGTTCAGTGTCCGTGTGTAGCGGCCGAAGCGCTCGACGATGGCGGCGCTCGCCTGTGGGATGACCTGGATCGTCTTGATCAGGGCGATGAAGACCAACACCACCAGGATGATCAGAACGATGATGACCGGTGCCATCGTTGCTGCCCGTACCCTTCTCCGCCTCGGCTCTTTCGGAAGATCTTACGGTTGTCGAAGATCTTGCTGGTCGAGTCTGACAGACCGTTGCCCAACTCGCGGCCTGTTCGGTCCACTTGCGTTGTCGCCTTTGGTGCGGGGTCACATGACGACGGCGGTGGCGCCCTCGATGTCCACGACGTCCACCTGTTCGCCGGCTTCGTAGACGTGGTCCGTGTCGAGCGCGCGTGCCGACCAGATCTCCCCGGCGAGCTTGATACGGCCGCCGGCCCGGTCGACGCGTTCCAGGACGACGGCCTGCTTGCCCTTCAACGCGTCCACTCCCGTGGCCAGTTCGGGGCGCTGTTTGCCGTGCCGGGCCGCGATGGGCCGGACGACGGCGATGAGGGCGACCGAGACGACGACGAAGGTGAGCACCTGGACGACGACGCCGAAGCCGAAGCCCGCGACGGCCGCGGCGGCGACCGCTCCCACCGCGAACATGCCGAATTCCGGCATCGCGGTCACCACGAGCGGGATTCCGAGTGCCGCCGCGCCGACCAGCCACCACACCCATGCGTCGATGTTGTTCACATGGTCATGTTAGGCCGCGGCCGGTGACGGCGGACAGGGCGCGGAGTGGGTTCAGGACAGCGGCAGCCCCTGCGCGGTCCAGCGGTCACCGACCTGTTCGACGACAAGCGGGAGACCGAAGCACAGGGAGAGGTTGCGGGAGGTGAGTTCGAGCTCCAGCGGGCCGGCGGCGAGGACCTTGCCCTGGCGGATCATCAGGACGTGGGTGAAGCCGGGGGCGATTTCCTCGACATGGTGGGTGACCATGATCATCGAAGGGGCGATCGGGTCCCGGGCGAGCCGGCCGAGGCGGCGGACCAGGTCCTCGCGGCCGCCGAGGTCGAGACCGGCGGCGGGCTCGTCGAGCAGGAGCAGTTCGGGGTCGGTCATCAGGGCGCGGGCGATCAGGGTGCGCTTGCGCTCGCCCTCGGAGAGGGTGCCGAACCTGCGGTCCAGGTAGTCGCTCATGCCGAGGCGGTCGAGGAAGGCGCGGGCGCGCTGCTCGTCGACGTCCTCGTACTCCTCCTGCCAGCCGGCGGTCATGCCGTAGGCGGCGGTCAGCACGGTCTGGAGCACGGTCTGGCGCTTGGGGAGCTTCTCGGCCAGCGCGATGCCGGCCATGCCGACGCGGGGGCGCAGCTCGAAGACATCGGTGCCGGGCTTGCCGAGCGTCTCGCCGAGGACGGTGGCGGTGCCGCTGCTGGGGAAGAGGTAGGTGGAGGCGACGTTCAGCAGGGTGGTCTTGCCGGCGCCGTTGGGGCCGAGGATGACCCAGCGCTCACCCTCCTTGACCGACCAGGAGACCTGGTCCACGAGAGCCCGGCCCTCACGGACCACGGATACGTCCTGAAGCTCCAGAACATCGCTCATGAGCGCGTTGTCTCCCCTTGCAGTGTGCCGCCGGTCTCGGCTGTCGCGTACGCCTGTGGCTGGGTCCGCCGCGCCGGTGGGCGCAGCCCTGACCGAATCTACGCCACGAGCCGGGCGGGCCGTTCCATCGGTCCGGTCCTTAGGGTGGAGGCATGCTCTCGGAACCGCGCTCTGGACGCCTCGCCTCTTGGGGAAACTCCCTCTTGTCCGGATATGTCTCGCCGGACGACGCCGTGCTCGCCATCGTCGGGGACGACGCTGTCCATCGAGTGGAAGGGCTGCCCGGGGAGTCGGGGCCGGTCGGGCTCACGTTGGCGCTGGGGCGGCTGCGGCGGCTCGGGGTGGGCGCGCTGCGGGTGGCGCTGCCCGCGCCGGGGCATCCGCTGGGGCTGAGCGGGCCGCCTGAGTTCAACGCGCGGGCGCTGGAGGCCGGGGAGGCGGTGCTCTGCCACGGGGCCGCCTTCGGGCTGGTGCCCCAGGTGCACGAGGCCGGGCCCGAGGGCGATGTGCACGCGGAGGTGCTGTGGCACGTGCTGCCCGTGCGGGAGGCGCCGCCGGCCGATGTGCCGTCTCTGGGCGAGGCCGAGCGGGAACTGGCGGAGGCGCTGCGGGAGGCGACTTCGGTGCTGTCGCGGCTGGACGTGGCCGGATCGGGGCCGGTGGCGGAGGCGGCGATCGACGCGTACCGGGCGCGGGCCGAGCGGGGGCAGGAGGTTCTGGCACCGGGGTATCCGCCGCGGGCGGTGCGGGTGCTGGAGCTGGCGCGGCGGGTGGCGCTGCTGGTCTCGCTGGCGTACGAGAACGGGCATGGGGGCGCGGTGAGCGCGTCCGAGATGGCGGCGCGGGGGGCCGCGCTGCGGCCGGTGGAGCGGACGGCTCGGCGGGCGCAGGTGGCGGCGTACAACTCGGTGGTCGAGGAACGGGAGAAGCGGGACAAAGGGGCGGGCTGACGAGTGGCGTGACCGGCGTCGAGACTGCCCGCGGACGGCGAAACGGCCTCCTGGGGGGAGCCAGGAGGCCGTCGGTCTAGTGCCGCGGCAGGCAACGTTTGCCCGTGAAGGAGCGGCGTCCGGTGCGTGCTCTGGGGGTACCCCCTGCTCGAAGAGCTTGGGGGAGCGCCGGCCGGAAGTCCTCGTACTGGACGTACTTGGGCTTTCGGCCGGTGCGGCGAGTGGGGGTCCCCCCTGCTCGAAGAGCTCGGGGGAGCGTGCCGGGCGTCGCGACGGGGCGAACGTTGCCTGTCGGGGCACTAGGGTCTTTCGTTTGGATCAGGCCGGCATGATCCAAACGAGAGGCCCTGGGTGGCTCAGTGGTTGAGGCCGAGGTTGCCGAAGGCGGGGTTCAGGACGCCGATGACGTTGACGCTGTTGCCGACGGCGTTGACCGGGATGTGGATCGGGGCCTGGACGACGTTGGCCGAGACGACGCCCGGGGAGCCCTTGGCGGCACCGCCCGCCCAGGCACCGTCGGTGGCGGAGGCCATCGAGGCGCCGGCGGCCACGAGCCCCCCGGCCACCATCGTCACGGCCGCTGCCTTCTTCAGGTTCTTCACTTCTGACCCCTCCTGGTGATCGCCGCGGCAGTCGCCTCGGCACGCACTGGAGAACGGCCGGGCCGCACGGAGGTTGCGCCATCCGGGGGACATTCCCACGACGGTATGAATCTCAGTCCGGAGCGGGACCCTCCGAATTGCCGTCCGCGGGCGGAGTCAGCCGCTCACGCCGTGTCGTACGGCCCACAGCGCGGCCTGGGTGCGGTCCGCGAGGTCGAGCTTCATCAGGATGTTCGACACATGTGTCTTGACGGTCTTCTCGGAGAGCACCAGGGCCCGGGCGATCTCGCGGTTCGAGCGGCCGTCGGCTATCAGGCCGAGCACCTCCCGCTCCCGCTCCGTCAGTGACGTTCCGCGGCTCTGGCCGGAGTTGCTCTCCTCCTGGGACAACAGGGCGCCCGCGACCTCCGGTTGGAGGAGGATGTGCCCGGCGTGCACCGAGCGGATGGCGCCCGCGAGCGCGTCGGGGTCCACGTCCTTGTAGACGTACCCGGCGGCGCCCGCGCGCAGCGCCGGGACCACCGTGCGCTGCTCGGTGAAGCTGGTGACGATCAGCACGCGCGCGGGATTGTCGAGTTCGCGGAGCCGGCGCAGCGCCTCGACCCCGTCCATGACGGGCATCTTGACGTCCATGAGGACGACGTCGGGCCTCAGTTCCTCGGCGCGGGCGACTCCCTCGGCGCCGTCCGCCGCCTCGCCCACGACCTCGATGTCGTCCTGCACCTCCAGAAAGGTGCGCAGGCCCCGGCGGACCACCTGGTGGTCGTCGACGAGCAGCACCTTGATTGCGTCAGCCACCGGGGACCTCCATCTCGATCGCGGTGCCCTTGCCGGGCTCCGATTCCACCGTCAGCCGTCCGCCGGCCCCGCTCGCCCGGTCCCGCATGGAGACCAGGCCGAGGTGGCGACCCGCGCGGCGCACCGCCTTCGGGTCGAAGCCGGTGCCGTCGTCGGTGATCCGCAGGACTGCGCCGCAGCCGCGGCGGTCCAGAGTGACGTCGACGTGGTCCGCCCGCGCGTGCCGCAGCGCGTTGTGCAGGGCTTCCTGGGCGACGCGGAGCACGGCCTCCTCCTGCGCGGCCGGCAGGGCGCGGATGCCGCGGGTGGTGAAGGTGACACGCGCGCTGTGGGCGCGGTCGAGGACCTGGATCTGGGTGCGGAGGGTGGCGACCAGGCCGTCCTCGTCGAGGGCGGCGGGGCGCAGCTCCACGACGGCGGCGCGCAGTTCGTCGACGGCCTCGGCGGCGAGCGCGGCGACCTGCTGCAATTCGCCCTTGGCACGCGCCGGGTCGCGGTCGACGAGGGCGGTGGCGGCCTGGGCGGTCAGGCGCAGGGAGAACAGTTTCTGGCTGACCGCGTCGTGCAGTTCGTGGGCGAGGCGGGAGCGCTCCTCGGCGATGGTCAGCTCGCGACTGCGTTCGTAGAGGCGGGCGTTGGTGAGGGCGATCGCGGCGTGCTGGGCGAGGATGGCGAGCAGTTCCTCGTCCTCCTCGGTGAAGCCGCAGCCGCCCCGGGGCCTCTCGCAGTTCTTGTTCGCCAGGAACAGGGCGCCGATGACCTCGTCGCCGTCGCGGATCGGCAGGCCCAGGAAGTCGGACATCTCCGGGTGGGCGGCGGGCCAGCCCTCGAAGCGCGGGTCCTCGCGCAGGTCCGCCAGGCGCTCGACGCGGGCCTCGCGCAGCATCGCGGCGAGGATGCCGTGCTGGCGCGGGAGCGGGCCGATGGCCCGCCACTGCTCGTCGCTGACCCCGTCGACCACGAACTGGGCGAAGCCGCCGTGGTCGTCCGGTACGCCGAGGGCGGCGTACTGCGCGTCGAGCAGTTCGCGGGCCGAGGCGACGATCGTCTTCAGGACGTCGCGCACCTCCAGATGCCTGCTCATGGCCAGCAGCGCGGCGCTCACCGCGGCGAGGCCGGACCTGGGGCCTTGACTCATGTCCTCACGGTACCGGCGGGGGGTGACGGCGCGGATCGGCCCCGTGACGGCCGCACCCCGGCCGCTGGACCTAGGTCCGGCGGCCCAGTACCGGACAGGCCGGGGGCGGTGGCGCGTACCGCGCCCTACCGGGAAAACCGCTCACCCAGTGCGTTGCAGCGGCAACCAACGGTGAGAAAACCTCTCCCCCGATGTGAGCGCACCCATAGGACGCAGATCACGTACGAACGGACATAGGAGACAGACCCCCCCGTCACGAACGGGACAGACGATCCTGTCTGTCCTGTTTTGTCCGTTCCGCTCCACTACCCGGCTTCGTACATCACACCTTTGCCAGGTCATTTTGCGGCCGCTAAGAATTGCTCTCGTCGCTCAACGCCGCGGGTTTCCGCTCGCGGCGATTGTGTGGGACGGACCCCCTCCCGCAGTCCGGAGAGCGACCTCCGAGCTACTCGAAGAGGTCTATTCGCCATGCCCGCAAACTTCCGTCGTCACCGTCGCGCCCTGGCCCAGCCCCGCAAGATCGCCGTCGCCGGCGTCGCCGTCCTCGGTGCGGCCGCCGTGGCCTTCTCGGCCGCGCCCAGCCAGGCCGAACCGGCGAACAGCGTCGCCGCCGCCCCGGTGCAGCTCGGCTCCCAGCCGATCCAGGGCGTCAAGGCCAGCGTCACCGACCAGCTCGCGGGCGAGAGCGTGAAGATCCAGGCCATCGCGGCCCAGAAGCAGGCCGCCGCGAAGCAGCAGGCCCAGGCCGCCGTCCTGCACAAGGCCAAGGCGGCGCACGAGGCCAAGCAGACCGCGAGCCGGTCCGCCAAGCGCCCGCAGATGCAGACGGTCGCCGTCCACACCAGCTACGGCAACAACCTGGACGGCTGGATCCGGCAGGCGCTCGCCGTCATGAAGCAGCACAACATCCCCGGCTCCTACAACGGCCTGCACCGCAACATCATGCGGGAGTCCTCGGGCAACCCGAACGCCATCAACAACTGGGACATCAACGCGCGCAACGGCATCCCGTCCAAGGGTCTGCTCCAGGTCATCGGCCCGACCTTCAACGCGTACCACGTCCCCGGCACGTCGTGGAACATCTACGACCCGGTCGCCAACATCACCGCCGCCGCCAACTACGCGGCGCACCGGTACGGCTCGATGGACAACGTCAACAGCGCGTACTGAGGCCGGCGCGGACCTCTGACGAGACGCGGAAGGGCGGCACCCCGTTGCGGGGTGCCGCCCTTCGTGCCGTGGCGCGGCGCGGTTACTTGCGCATGACCTCCGGCTCGTGGCGGCGCAGGAAGCGCGCCACCAGGAAGCCGCACACGACACCGAGCGCGATCAGCGCGACCATGTCGATGCCCCAGGCGGAGGCCGTGTGGTCCCACAGCGGGTCGGTGCTGGTCGGGTCGTCGGTGTTCGGGGCGATGTTGTTGAAGTCCAGCGTGGTGCCGGCGGCGGCCACCGCCCAGCGCGACGGCATCAGGTACGAGAACTCGTTGACGCCGATGGTGCCGTTCAGCGTGAACAGGCAGCCGGTGAACACGACCTGGATGATGGCGAACATCACCAGCAGCGGCATGGTCTTCTCGGCGGTCTTCACCAGCGAGGAGATGACCAGGCCGAACATCATCGAGGTGAAGCCGAGCGCCATGATCGGCAGGCACAGCTCGAACAGCGTTGCATTGCCCAGGATCAGGCCCTTTTCGGGGATCTCGCGGCTGGAGAAGCCGATCAGGCCGACCATCAGGCCCTGGAGCACGGTGACCGCGCCGAGCACGACCACCTTGGACATCAGGTACGCCGAGCGGGACAGGCCGGTGGCGCGTTCCCGCTCGTAGATGACCCGTTCCTTGATCAGCTCGCGGACGGAGTTCGCGGCGCCCGCGAAACAGGCGCCGACCGCGAGGATCAGCAGCACCGTGGTCGCCGTGCCGTTCGGGACGGGCAGCCCCGTCGTCCGGTTGATCTGCTCGTTGACCAGCAGACCGCGGTTGTGGTCGATGAGCAGGCTGACCACGCCGAGCACCGCCGGCAGGATCAGCGACAGCGCCAGGAAGCCCTTGTCAGAGGCGATCACCGACACGTACCGCCGGATCAGGGTCATCAGCTGCGAGCCCCAGCCCTGCGGCTTGGGCGGCCTGATGGCCTGTGGCGGAGGCATGTGTACGGACTGTGGCTCGACGGCGTCGATGTCC
The DNA here is from genome assembly GCF_053601495.1 of Streptomyces sp. NPDC004721. Classification (NCBI taxonomy): domain Bacteria; kingdom Bacillati; phylum Actinomycetota; class Actinomycetes; order Kitasatosporales; family Streptomycetaceae; genus Streptomyces; species Streptomyces sp. NPDC004721. The sequence continues at coordinate 105,617 of NZ_JBSGBZ010000027.1, read as the reverse complement.
GCGGCGTACATCTGGTAGTGCTGCGAGCCCTTCCAGCGGCCCGCCCAGTCGTAGTCACGGTAGTTCTCGAAGGCGGAGAACACATCGGCCCAGGTGTCGTAGCCGAAGAAGTTCAGCGCCTCCTCCGGCGGGCCGAAGTAGGCCACGGCGCCGCCCGGCGCCATCACAAGCAGCTTGTCGCACAGGGCCAGCTCGGCCACGGAGTGGGTGACGACGAGGACCGTGCGGCCGTCGTCCGCGAGTCCCCGCAGCAGCTGCATGACATCGCGGTCCATGCCCGGGTCGAGACCGGAGGTCGGCTCGTCCAGGAAGATCAGCGACGGCTTGGTGAGCAGCTCCAGGGCCACCGAGACACGCTTGCGCTGACCGCCCGAGAGGGAGGTGACCTTCTTGTCCTTGTGGACGTCCAGCTTCAGCTCGCGCAGCACCTCGTCTATGCGGGCCTCGCGCTCGGCCGCCGTGGTGTCGGCCGGGAAGCGCAGCTTGGCCGCGTACTTCAGGGCCTTCTTCACGGCCAGTTCCTTGTGCAGGATGTCGTCCTGCGGGACCAGGCCGATGCGCTGGCGCAGCTCGGCGAAGTGCTTGTAGAGGTTCCGGTGGTCGTAGAGGACCTCGCCCTGGTCGGCGGGCCGGTAGCCGGTAAGCGCCTTCAGCAGGGTCGACTTGCCGGAACCGGACGGGCCGATGACCCCGACCAGCGACTTCTCCGGGACACCGAAGGAGACGTCCCGCAGGATCTGCTTGCCGCCGTCGACCGTCACGGTCAGGTGGCGGGCGGAGAAGGACACCTCGCCGGTGTCGACGAACTCCTCCAGCCGGTCGCCGACGATCCGGAACGTCGAGTGGCCGACGCCGACGATGTCCGCCGGGCCGAGCTGCACCGAGCCGCCCTTGGGGACCGGGTGGCCGTTGACGTACGTGCCGTTGTGCGAGCCCAGGTCCCGGATCTCGAAGCGGCCGTCGGGCGTGGCGTGGAACTCCGCGTGGTTGCGGGAGACCTGGAGGTCGGAGACGACCAGGTCGTTCTCCAGGGCACGGCCGATGCGCATCACGCGGCCGAGCGAGAACTGGTGGAAGGTCGTCGGGCTGCGGTCGCCGTAGACCGGCGGCGCCCCCGCGCCGCTGCCGGAGCCCTGCTGGTGCGGGATCGACGGCGTCTGCTGCCCCTGCTGCGGTTCCTGCCAACCGGCCTGCGGGGACTGCTGCTGCGGCGCCTGCTGCGCCCAGCCGGGGTTCGCCCCCTGCGCCGCGTACGGCTGTTGCTGTGGCTGGGCCTGCGGCGTCGCCGCCGGGGCCGCGGCGCCGGAAAGGCTCAGCAGCGGCCCGTCGGTCGCGTTGCCGAGGTGCACGGCCGCGCCCGGCCCGAGTTCCAGCTGGTGGATCCGACGGCCCTGCGCGAAGGTGCCGTTGGTGCTGCCGTGGTCCTCGATGACCCAACTGCGGCCGTTGAAGCTGACCGTGGCGTGACGCCAGGAGACCCTGGCGTCGTCGAACACGATGTCCCCCTGCGGATCGCGTCCCAGGGTGTAGGACCGGGACGGGTCGAGCGTCCAGGTCCGTCCATTGGTTTCAAGTACGAGTTCCGGCACTCCAAGCCCCACTGAGTTGTCCCCCGAGTTGCCCCCGTCGCGGGGAGTCTAGGGATGTCGAACATCGTGGGGAACTATTTCAGGCTCAGCCCACTGACCGAAAGCCGGGCCTTGTGAAGAGTGTGTACGTCCGCTTCGGCTGCTTTTTCGCCGACGGGGTTGAAACCCCGCCGGAGAGTGGTATTTCACGCGAGGGGGACATGCGCGGCGGCCGGGCCGCGCCGCGGATCGGGGGGTCTGCCATGAGCGCTGCCACGAACGTCGGGACCGCGAGGCACGGTGCGCGCCTGCCATGGCTCGACGTGCTGCTGTCCGCGATCGCCTCTGTGAGCTGGGCGTTGATCGGCATGGCGGGCACGGCCGCGCTCGGTCTGCATCTGCTGCGGGCCGACGCGGCGGGATCGCTCGGGCCGATGACCGCCGCGGTGGTGGCACTTGGGGCGGGTGGTTCGGTCACGCCGTCCGGTGATGTGTCCGCGTTCGGCCTGAAAGGCGCCGAGGCGCACACCGCCCTCCAGATCACGCCACTCGGCGTGAGCCTGGTCGGTGCACTGCTGCTGTCGTGGTTCTTCCTACGGTCCTTGCGCACGGCGGGAGTTGTGATCGCCGCCGCCGAACTCCTGGCCCGGGCGGGCGCGGTGGTGGCGCTGTTCGTGGCGGTGCTGGGCGGGCTGGCCTGGGCGGGCCACGACGTCGTCACGATCGACGGGGGCGCGCTCGGGCTCGGCAGGCTGCCGGGCGGCGCGGGATCCGGCGGCGTGAGCATTCCGGGGCTCGGCGACCTGGGGGACATCGGAGGGCTCCTGCCCGACCGCATCGGCAGGCTCATCGACGCCAAGGCGGCGGTCGGCTTCACCGTCGACACGGCGCCGACCCTGCTGGGCGGGCTCGCCTGGTCGGCCGGGGTCCTGCTGATCGCGCTGCTCGCCTCGCGCCGCACGCCGCTGCCGCGCGGCTGGGAGGCCGTGCACCGGGTGGTGCGGCCCGCCGTGTCGGCGCTCGTCACGGTGCTGATGGTCGTCGTGGCGGCGGGTCTCGCGGCGGCCGCGTACGCCGCGATCGGCGACGACCATCCCCGGCGCATCGCGGGCGCGGCACTGCTCGGCACCCCCAACGGGGTGTGGCTCGGCATCACGATCGGCCTCTTCGTCCCCTGGGACGGCAGGGCGACCGGTGAACTGACCGGGCTCCTGCCGGACCCGCTGGACAGGCTGCTCACGGCGCACTCCGACCAGCCGGTCACCCTGTCCCGTCTGGCCGACCTGGACGGCCGGGTGTGGCTGCTGGGCGTCGCGGCGGCGCTGGCGATGCTGCTGGCGGGGGTGCTGACGGCGGTACGGACTCCGGTGGGGGCGGCGCCGGGCCGCGGCGCCCTCGGCTTCGCGGGGCGGTGCGCGCTGCGGCTGGGTATCGCCACCGCGCTGGCGCTGCCGCTGCTCGCGTGGCCGGCGGAGGTGTCGGTGGACGCGTCCTTGTCCGTCCTCGGCTTCGATGCGTTCGGCGCCGGGGTGGAACTGCGTGGGCATCTGGGCACGGCGCTGCTGCTCGGCGCCGCGTGGGGGGCCGGCGCGGGCGCCGTGGGCGCCCTGCTGGCGAGCGCGACCGGAGCCGCCGGCAGCCGTGCGGCGCCCTTGGCACGGGGTGACAGGGCAGTCGCGGAAGGGGACGCCTCGGGGGCCTGGGCTGCGGAGGGAGCCGGTCACGAGATACGGACCGCCGCGAACGAGGCCGGGCGGCCCGGCCGCACGGGCGGACCCGGCCCCCACGCGTCAGGGACCCCCCACGCCTCGGGGACCCCCTACGCACCGGGGACGCCGTACCGCCCGCCGAACCCGTCCACCAACCCGTACCTGCGCCTGCCGGACGAACTGCGAGCCCCACAGGACGCCCGTCCTGAGGAAACCCGCCCACGGGACGCACGCCCACCGGACGGCCGCGGGCTGTCCGGTGGGGCGGAGTCCGCCGAGTCGGACGGACCCGGCGGCGGGCGGGCCCGGCCGGGTCCGCAGGACGGCCGAGGCCAGGACGGCCGAGGCCAGTCCGGTTGGGGGGAGTCCACCGAGCCGGAAGGGCCGGGCCGACCGGACGGCCCGGGCGGTGGGCGGGCTCGGTCAGCAGCCTCGGACCGACCGCGAGACCAGCAGGACACCCGTCCAGCGGGCCACCGTCCACCCGACAGCCGCAGGCCGTCCGGTCGGGCGAAGCCCACCGAGCCGGACGGACCGGACGGACCAGGCCCGCCCGGCGACGGACAGGCCCGGTCAGCAGCCTCGGACCGACCGCGAGACCAGCAGGACACCCGTCCAGCGGGCCACCGTCCACCCGACAGCCGCAGGCCGTCCGGTCGGGCGAAGCCCACCGAGCCGGACGGACCAGGCGGAGCAGGCGGCGGGCAGGCTTGGCCGGTGGCCTCGGGCGGGCCGTGGGACCACGCCAATCCGGCGGGCGGACGTCCGTCCGACGGCCGGGGGCAATCCGACTGGGCGAAGCCTGCCGAGGCGGATGGGGCGGGCGGACCGGGCGGTGGGCGGGACCGGCCGGCGGGTTCGGGGGACGACGTGTACGGGGCGCCGACGGTGGTTGGGCCTGTGCGGCCGCTCCCGCCCCCGCCCCCGCGGCCGCCGAAGCGGCCCCCGGGAGCGCAGGACGATGGGCCGCCGCCTCCGCCCAGGCCGCCCCGGTCTCCGAAGAAGTGAGCGCCGGACGGTAGCGAGGCCGTCGTCCGGTGGACACCTGTTGTTCGCTGTCCGTCAGGCGGACCTGAGGGGCAGCGGGCACTGGGTGCCGGATACGGTGGAAGCACCATGAGCGCTTCGCAGACCTCTGCCGATCCCACCCTTCTCGTCAAGATCTTCGGGAAGGACAGGCCGGGCATCACGGCCGGTCTCTTCGACACCCTCGCCGCCTACTCCGTCGACGTGGTCGACATCGAGCAGGTCGTCACCCGTGGCCGGATCGTGCTGTGCGCGCTCGTCACCCAGCCGCCCGCCGCGCTGGAGGGCGACCTGCGGGCCACCGTGCACAGCTGGGCCGAGTCGATGAAGATGCAGGCGGAGATCATCTCCGGCCGCGGCGACAACCGGCCCCGCGGCCTCGGGCGCTCCCTGGTCACTGTTCTCGGCCACCCGCTCACCGCGGAGGCGACCGCCCGGATCGCCGCGCGGATCACCCGGGCCGGCGGCAACATCGACCGTATCTTCCGGCTGGCCAAGTACCCGGTGACGGCGGTGGAGTTCGCGGTGTCCGGCGTGGAGACGGAGCCGCTGCGCACCGCTCTCGTGACGGAGGCCGCGGCACTCGGTGTCGATGTCGCGGTCGTCGGGGCCGGCCTGCACCGGCGGGCCCAGCGCCTGGTCGTCATGGACGTGGACTCCACGCTCATCCAGGACGAGGTGATCGAACTGTTCGCCGGGCACGCCGGCTGCGAGGACAAGGTCGCCGAGGTGACGGCGGCGGCGATGCGCGGCGAGCTGGACTTCGAGCAGTCGCTGCACGCGCGCGTGGCACTGCTGGAGGGGCTGGACGCCTCCGTGGTGGACAAGGTGCGCAGCGAGGTGCGCCTGACGCCGGGCGCGCGCACCCTGATCCGTACGCTCAAGCGGCTCGGTTACCAGGTCGGTGTCGTCTCGGGCGGCTTCACCCAGGTCACGGACGACCTGAAGGAACGGCTCGGGCTGGACTTCGCGCAGGCCAACACCCTGGAGATCGTCGACGGGAAGCTGACCGGCCGGGTCACCGGCGAGATCGTCGACCGGGCGGGCAAGGCGCGGCTGCTGCGCCGGTTCGCCGCCGAGGCGGGCGTTCCGCTGTCGCAGACGGTGGCGATCGGTGACGGCGCGAACGACCTGGACATGCTCAACGCGGCCGGTCTCGGGGTCGCCTTCAACGCCAAGCCGGTGGTGCGGGAGGCGGCGCACACGGCGGTGAACGTGCCGTTCCTCGACACCGTCCTCTACCTGCTCGGGGTCACCCGCGAAGAGGTCGAGGCGGCGGACGCGCACGAGGAGAGCTGAGCGGTCCGCGCCGGCCGCCTCCCGCAGCGCCGTCGGGCTACTCCGACGGCGCCCAGTAGTCGAGCAGTGTGGCCACGCCCGGCTCCAGGGCCTTCCAGGAGCCGTCGAAGGACACCACGGCGAACGCGGCAGCCGGGAACCCACGGCGGTTCATGCGCTCCCGGGCGTCACCCTCGGCCGAGCCGGACAGCACCTCGGCAAGGCCCTGGATGCCCGGGTTGTGGCCGATGAGGATCACGCTCCGCACATCGTCCGGCGTCTCGTTGAGGACGGTGATCAGCTCGCCGGGCGAGGCGTCGTAGACCCGCTCCTCGTAGACGGTCTTCGGCCGATGCGGCAACTCGTGGACGGCGAGCTTCCAGGTCTCGCGGGTTCGGGTCGCGGTCGAGCACAGGGCCAGGTCGACGGGGACACCGGCGTCGGCCAGCTTGCGCCCGGCGACTGCGGCGTCCGTGCGGCCCCGCTCGGCGAGTGGTCGTTCGTGGTCGGCCACCTGCGGCCAGTCGGCTTTCGCATGCCGGAAGAGGACAATCCTGCGGGGTTCTGCGACGCTCATGCGTCCCAGCTTCGCATGAAACAGGCCATGGGGCGCAGGGAGTTGACATGCGCCTTTTCAGGGGCAGCGGGCGGCACGGGCCCGTGCCCCGGGGACGGTGTCCGGGGCGCCTCCGTGGGGCGTCAGCGGGCGAGCAGTTCCCGGGCGTGCCGGAACAGCTGGGTGAGCGCGGGGTCGCCGGCTGCCGCCTGTGCGTCCGCCGGGTTGCGTATCAGGAGGAGCAGCGCGACGAACGCCAGCACCGGCAGGGCCAGGGCCCACCACGGCAGCCGGGAGTCGACGCCGGCGCCCGTGGTCGCCGGGTGGGGCCGGGTGTGCGTACGCGCCGACATGATCGCCTCCGCTGGTCTCCGAGGTCCGCGGACCGCCTCTCGCGGTCACGTCTCGAAGCTACGGAATCCGCGCTCCCCGGCCCATCCGGTGATCCACCCACTTGCCCCTGACCCTCACCCCCTAGGGGATGGGGGGGTTATCCCCACCATCGACCCTGAGGAGCCGGCTCACGGACGCGCGGGCGTCACGGGACGCACGTACGGCGCGGGGGTCACGGCGGGAAGGCGTCACCGCGCGTGGGGAAAGCGACCTCCGCCGCGGCGCGAGGCGGCGGCGGCGGATCGGTCACGGCGCCGCGAGGGTGGCGACGATGGCGATGATCACGAAGATGGCGAAGAACGCGCCGAGGACGAACAGCATCTTCCTCTGGCCGTTCTTGGGGTTCGGGTCGAGCACAGGCTGCATGCGCCCCAGTCTCGCACCCTTCGCCCGGTACGCGGCCCGCGGGGCCGCCTCAGCGCGCCGCCTCGTCCTCCACCGTGCGGTCGCGGCCCGCCACGTAGCCGACCACCATCTGCGGCACCATCAGTCCGGCCATGAGCGCGATGGGCAGCCCCCAGCCGCCGCTGCTCTGGTAGAGCACGCCCACCAGCAGCGGACCCGGGATGGAGATCAGGTAGCCGGTGCTCTGCGCGAACGCGGACAGCTGGGCCACGCCCGGACCGGTCCTGGCCCGCATGCCGACCATCGTGAGCGCGAGCGGGAAGGCGCAGTTGGCGATGCCGAGGAGCAGGGCCCAGGCCCAGGAGCCGGTGGCGGGCGCGAGGTAGAGACCGGCGTAGCCGATCAGGCCGCAGACGCCGAGCACCAGCACGATCGGGCCCTGGTGGGGCAGCCGGGTGGCCAGGCGCGGGATGACGAAGGCCAGCGGCACGCCCATCGCCATGGTGACGGCGAGGAGCAGTCCGGCCTTGCCGGCGGGGACGCCCGCGTCGCGGAAGATCTGCGCCATCCAGCCCATGGTGATGTAGGCGGCGGTGGCCTGGAGTCCGAAGAAGACGGCCAGGGCCCAGGCGGTACGGCTCCGGGTGATGCGCAGCGCCGGGGCCTGCGTCTCCCGCGCGCGGGCCGCTTCCCTGGACGCGGGTCCGGTGTGGGCCGGCGCCTGCGCGGTGGTGCGGGACCGGTCCCGTACCACCGGCAGCCACGGCAGCACCGCCGCCGCGGCGAGCAGGGCCCACACGGAGAGTCCGGACCGCCAGCTGCCGCCGAGCGCCCCGGTCAGCGGCACCGTCACCGCGGCGGCGGTCGAGGTGCCGAGGGCGAGGGCCATCGAGTACAGGCCGGTCATGGTGCCGACCCGGTCGGGGAACCAGCGCTTGACGATGACGGGCATCAGGACGTTGCTGACGGCGATGCCCATGAGGGCCAGCGCGCTGGCCGCGACGAACGCGGCCGTGCTGCCCACGTAGGGCCGTATCACCAGTCCGGCGGCGATGGCGACCATGCCCGAGCACACCACGGCGGCCGGACCGAAGCGGCGGGCCAGCCGGGGTGCCATGACGCCGAAGACGGCGAAGCAGAGCGGGGGCACGGAGGTGAGCACTCCGGCCACGCTGCCGCTCATGCCGAGCCCATGGCGGACCTCCTCCAGGAGCGCGCCGAGGCTGGTGATGGCGGGGCGGAGGTTCAGCGCGGTCAGCACGAGTCCGACGACGACCAGGCGCGTGGTCCACGCGCGCGTGGCGCCGCCACCGGGCGCTCGTCGTCCGTGCGGTTCCGGCTCCGGGATGTCCCGGGAATCGGTGGTCGCAGCCGGGATGCGTTCGGTCGTCTGTGTCGTCGTGCGGGTCGTTTCCTCGCGTGGCATGAGAACCATCATAGAATGATGGGATGATTGGTTGTCGACGCCTCGGGGTCCTGGCCCCGGGTCCCGCGTACGAAGGTGTGCCATGCCACTGAACCATCCGCGCCGGTCGGCGCTGTCCGAACAGGTCATCGCCGCCCTGCGCAGCCAGATCACCACGGGCGAGTGGCCGGTCGGCTCCCGCATCCCGACGGAGCCGGAGCTGGTGGAGCAGCTCGGTGTGGCCCGCAACACGGTCCGCGAGGCGGTCCGGGCGCTGGCCCACAACGGCCTGCTGGACATCCGCCAGGGTTCGGGCACGTACGTCGTGGCGACCAGCGAGCTGGCGGGCGTGATGCACCGCAGGTTCGCCGATGCCGATCCGCGGCACATCGCCGAGTTGCGTTCCGCGCTGGAGTCGGCCGCGGCCGGGCTGGCCGCGGAGCGGCGCACCGAGAAGGACCTCAAGCAGCTCCACGCGCAGTTCCTGCGTCGCGAGCAGGCCTGGGAGTCCGGTGACACGGAGGCGTTCGTGACCGCGGACGCCACGTTCCACCTGGCGGTGGTGGCCGCGTCCCACAACGACGTCATGACGGCGACGTACGCGGATCTGGGCGAGGTGCTGCGGGACTGGCTGCGCGCGGACGTCGGCGCGGAACTGACGCCGGACACGTACATGGACCACACGCGGCTGCTCGACGCGATCCGCGCGGGCGACGCCGAGACGGCCGCCGCCGAGGCCGCGAGCTACGCGCTGCTGTGCCGTACGGGCCGGATCGCTTCGCCCGCCGGCAGGTGACCCGGACCTAGTGCTGCGACCGGTCGTCCGGACGGCCCGCGCGGGCCCCGCGGTCACCGGGGAGCCGTCGCCGTCGGGGTCCCACCACCGGTCGCACTCGATGTGCGGGCAGACGCGGCCGGCCCCGGATTACGGGTTGAGCCGGAGACGGAGATGGTGGCGCGGCAGCCGGTGCCGGACGGCTCCGGCGCGGGCGGACCGGCACGCGCACGCGTGCGCGTGCGCGGCGTCGCCCCGAACGACAGCGGCGGCCCGTACGGCGGCAGCGGCAGCGGCAGCGGCAGCGGCAGCGGCAGCGCGAGAACGACGGCCACGGTCGGCAGCTGCACTGCGGACGCGGGAACGGCGGAGGGCCCGCACCCCGGGGTGCGGGCCCTCGAACGTCGCCGAAGCTCAGCGGCGCGGCGTCACGCGCCGATGGCGTGCAGACCGCCGTCGACGTGGATGATCTCGCCGGTGGTCTTCGGGAACCAGTCGCTCAACAGGGCCACGATGCCCCGGCCGGCCGGCTCGGGGTCCTTCAGGTCCCACTCCAGCGGGGAGCGGGTGTCCCACACCGAGGCCAGGTCGCTGAAGCCCGGGATGGACTTGGCGGCCATGGAGCCGAGCGGGCCCGCCGAGACGAGGTTGCAGCGGATGTTCTGCTTGCCCAGGTCGCGCGCCATGTAGCGGCTGGTCGCCTCCAGGGCGGCCTTGGCCGGGCCCATCCAGTCGTACTGCGGCCAGGCGTACTGGGCGTCGAAGGTGAGGCCGACGACCGAGCCGCCGTTCTGCATCAGCGGCAGGCAGGCCATGGTCAGCGACTTCAGCGAGAACGCCGAGACGTGCATGGCCGTGGCGACCGACTCGAACGGCGTGTTGAGGAAGTTGCCGCCGAGCGCGTCCTGCGGCGCGAAGCCGATGGAGTGGACGACGCCGTCCAGGCCGCCGAGCTCCTCGCCGACGACGTCGGCCAGACGGCCCAGGTGCTCGTCGTTGGTGACGTCGAGCTCGATGACCTTGGTCGGCTTCGGGAGCTTCTTGGCGATGCGCTCGGTCAGCGTGGGCCGCGGGAACGCGGTCAGGATGATCTCGGCGCCCTGCTCCTGGGCCAGCTTGGCGGTGTGGAAGGCGATGGAGGACTCCGTCAGCACACCCGTGATCAGGATGCGCTTGCCCTCGAGGATTCCGCTCATGGTGATCAGTGACCCATTCCCAGTCCGCCGTCAACGGGAATGACGGCTCCAGTGATGTACGAGGCGTCGTCCGAGGCGAGGAAACGCACTGCGGCGGCGATCTCCTCCGGCTGCGCGTAACGGCCGAGCGGCACCTGCCCCATGATGTTCTCGCGCTGCTCGTCGGAGAGCGCCCGGGTCATGTCGGTGTCCACAAAACCGGGGGCGACGACGTTGAAGGTGATGTTGCGCGAGCCCAGCTCACGGGCGAGGGACCGCGCGAAGCCGACCAGGCCGGCCTTGGAGGCGGCGTAGTTGGCCTGGCCCGCCGAGCCGAGCAGACCGACCACCGAGGAGATCAGGACGACACGGCCCTTCTTGGCGCGCAGCATGCCGCGGTTGGCCCGCTTGACGACGCGGAAGGTGCCGGTGAGGTTGGTCTCGAGGACCGAGGTGAAGTCCTCCTCGGACATGCGCATCAGGAGCTGGTCCTTGGTGACGCCGGCGTTGGCGACGAGGACCTCGACGGGGCCGTGCTCGGCCTCGATCTCCTTGTAGGCCTGCTCCACCTGCTCGGGGTCGGTGATGTCGCACCTGACGGCGAGGCAGCCCATTTCCTTGAGGGCGGCCGGCGGCTCCCCCGAACGGTAGGTGATGGCGACCTTGTCGCCGGCGTCGGCGAACGCACGGGCGATGGCGAGGCCGATCCCCCGGTTGCCTCCGGTGACGAGAACCGAGCGGCTCAACGGATCACCCTTTCGATAGCGGTCTGAAGCATTCCGACAACCCGCCCGAACACCTCGATGACAGGCGGCTTCACCGAAAACCTATCGGTCCGGCCACGCCAGCGGGCAATCGGGCACCGACAGTGGCTCTCCCCGGCTCCTGTCGGGTTCCTACAGTCGGAAGGACCTGGTCAGTCCCCCGTGCCGGGACGTTCGCCGAAAGGTCCGCCCGTCCCCCTGTCGCTTACTCGGAGGAACACGACGCGTGCGACGTGATTCACTGCCCGCGACGGCCATCACAGGAGAGCGCCTCGAAGGGAAGCCCGCCCGTGCCCCACGAAGTCGATCAGTCGTTCCTCGCCCTGCCCCTACGGCCCCTCGCGGACGCCGCCCTGGCACGCGCGCGTTCATTGGGGGCCGAGCACGCGGACTTCCGGTTCGAGCGGGTGCGTGGTGCGTCCTGGCGGCTCAGGGACGCCCGGCTCGCCGGGTCGTCGGACAGCACCGACCTGGGATACGCGGTGCGTGTCGTGCACGGCGGGACCTGGGGGTTCGCCTCGGGGGTGGACCTGACGCCGGACGCGGCCGCCAAGGTCGCCTCGCAGGCGGTCGCGATGGCCAAGCTGTCGGCGCAGGTCATCAAGGCCGCGGGGTCCGACGAGTACGTGAAGCTGGCGGCCGAGCCTGTGCACGCCGAGAAGACCTGGGTGTCCGCGTACGGGATCGACCCCTTCACCGTGCCCGACGAGGAGAAGGCGGGGCTGCTGGCCGAGTGGAGCGCGCGGCTGCTCGCCGCCGACGGCGTCGACCATGTCGACGCCTCGCTGCTGACCGTGCACGAGAACAAGTTCTACGCCGACACCGCCGGGACCGTGACCACGCAGCAGCGGGTGCGGCTGCATCCGCAGCTGACCGCCGTGTCGGTGGACGACTCCAGCGGCGAGTTCGACTCGATGCGCACCCTCGCCCCGCCCGTCGGGCGGGGCTGGGAGTACCTCACCGGCACCGGCTGGGACTGGGAGGGCGAGCTGGAGCGGATTCCCGGGCTGCTCGCCGAGAAGATGCGCGCGCCGAGCGTCGAGGCGGGTCTCTACGACCTGGTCGTCGACCCCTCCAACCTGTGGCTGACCATCCACGAGTCCATCGGCCACGCCACCGAGCTGGACCGGGCCCTCGGCTACGAGGCCGCCTACGCCGGCACCTCCTTCGCCACCTTCGACCAGTTGGGCAAGCTGAAGTACGGCTCCGAGCTGATGAACGTCACCGGCGATCGCACCGCCGAGCACGGCCTGGCCACCGTCGGCTACGACGACGAGGGCGTCGAGGCGCAGTCCTGGGACCTGGTCAGGGACGGCACGCTGGTCGGCTACCAGCTGGACCGCAGGATCGCGCAGCTGACCGGGTTCGAGCGGTCCAACGGATGCGCCTTCGCCGACTCCCCCGGCCATGTGCCCGTGCAGCGGATGGCGAACGTGTCGCTCCAGCCCGACCCGGCCGGGCTGTCGACCGAGGATCTCATCGGGAGCGTCGACCGCGGGATCTACGTCGTCGGGGACCGGTCCTGGTCGATCGACATGCAGCGCTACAACTTCCAGTTCACGGGTCAGCGGGCGTACCGGATCCGCAACGGCCGTCTCGACGGGCAGGTCCGGGACTTCGCCTACCAGGGGATCACGCCCCAGTTCTGGGGCTCCATGGCGGCCGTGGGCGGACCGCAGACGTATGTCCTGGGCGGCGCCTTCAACTGCGGCAAGGCCCAGCCGGGCCAGATCGCGGCGGTCTCGCACGGCTGCCCGTCGGCCCTCTTCAAGGGCGTCAGCATTCTGAACACCACGCAGGAGGCCGGTCGATGAGCGTCGGTTTCGGAACCGGCCGGGGGTCCGGGGGTTGTCCCCCGGAAAAGCACAGCCTGAACACCACGCAGGAGGCCGGACGATGAGCGTCGGTTTCGGAACCGGCCGGGGGTCCGGGGGTTGTCCCCCGGAAAAGCACAGCCTGAACACGACGCAGGAGGCCGGTCGATGAGCCCGCGTACCAGCAAGCCGCACGAGATCGTCGAGCGCGCCCTCGCACTGTCCCGGGCCGACGGGTGCGTCGTGATCGCCGACGAGCAGTCCACCGCCAATCTGCGCTGGGCGGGCAACGCGCTGACCACGAACGGTGTCACGCGCGGGCGCACCCTCACCGTGATCGCGACCGTCGACGGCCGGGAAGGCACCGCCTCGGGCGTGGTGTCGCGGGCCGCCGTGACCGAGGACGAGCTGGAGCCGCTGGTGCGGGCCGCGGAGGCCGCCGCGCGCGGGGCGGGGCCCGCTGAGGACGCCCAGCCGCTGGTCACGGACGTACCGCAGTCCCCGGACTTCACCGACGCGCCCGCCGAGACCTCCTCGGCGGTGTTCGCGGACTTCGCCCCCGCGCTCGGCGAGTCGTTCGCACGCGCACGTGCCGGTGGCCGCGAACTGTACGGCTTCGCCAACCACGAGCTGGTGTCGACCTACCTGGGTACGTCGACGGGCCTGCGGCTGCGCCACGACCAGCCGGCCGGGACGCTGGAGCTGAACGCCAAGTCCCCGGACCGCACCCGCTCGGCGTGGGCCGGGCGGTCCACGCGGGACTTCAAGGACGTGGACCCGGCGGCGCTGGACGCGGAGCTGGCCGTACGGCTCGGCTGGGCGGAGCGCCGGATCGAGCTGCCCGCCGGGCGGTACGAGACGCTGCTGCCGCCGACCGCGGTCGCCGATCTGCTGATCTACCAGATCTGGTCGTCCTCGGGCCGGGACGCCGCCGAGGGGCGCACGGTGTTCTCCAAGCCGGGCGGCGGCACCCGGGTCGGCGAGAAGCTGACCGAGCTTCCCCTGACGCTGCGCAGCGATCCGGACGAGCCGGGCCTGGAGTGCGCGCCGTTCGTGGTCGCGCACTCCTCCGGGGACGACCGGTCGGTGTTCGACAACGGGCTGCCCGTGCACGCCACCGAGTGGATCGGCAGCGGCGAGCTGCGGCATCTGCTGACCACCCGGCACAGCGCCGGCCTGACCGGTCTGCCGCTCGCCCCGTCGGCCGGCAACCTCGTCCTCGACGGCGGCACCGACCGCTCGCTCCAGGAGATGGTCGCCGGCACCGAGCGCGGGCTGCTGCTCACCTGCCTGTGGTACATCCGCGAGGTGGACCCCGCGACGCTGCTGCTCACGGGCCTGACCCGGGACGGCGTGTACCTCGTGGAGAACGGCGAGGTGACCGGTGAGGTCAACAACTTCCGGTTCAACGAGTCGCCGGTGGACGTGCTGGGACGGGCGACCGAGGCCGGGCGGACCGAGAAGACGCTGCCCAGGGAGTGGAGCGACTACTTCACCCGGGCCGCGATGCCGGCGCTGCGCGTCCCGGAATTCAACATGAGCTCTGTCAGCCAGGGCGTATAACCTCGTAGTCGGCTGTCACCCGACTGCCGGTAGAGCACTGAGCATCACCTAGGAGACACGAGAACCGTGACGGACATCGTCGACGAGCTGAAGTGGCGTGGGCTGTTCGCCCTGTCCACCGACGAGGACGCTTTGCGCAAGGCGCTCGCGGACGGTCCCGTCACGTTCTATTGCGGCTTCGACCCGACGGCACCGTCACTGCACGTGGGACACCTGGTGCAGGTGCTCACCGTGCGCCGGCTCCAGCAGGCCGGGCACCGGCCGCTGGCGCTGGTCGGCGGGGCCACGGGCCTGATCGGCGACCCCCGCCCGACCGCCGAGCGCACGCTGAACGACCCGGAGACGGTGGCCGGCTGGGTGGACCGGCTGCGCGGCCAGATCGAGCCGTTCCTGTCCTTCGAGGGCGAGAACGCCGCCGTGATGGTGAACAACCTCGACTGGACGCAGGGCCTGTCCGCGATCGAGTTCCTGCGGGACATCGGCAAGCACTTCCGGGTCAACAAGATGCTGACGAAGGACTCCGTCGCCCGCCGTCTGGAGTCCGACCAGGGCATCAGCTACACCGAGTTCAGCTACCAGATCCTCCAGGGCATGGACTTCCTCCAGCTCTACCGGAGGTACGGCTGCGCGCTCCAGCAGGGCGGCAGCGACCAGTGGGGCAACCTCACGGCCGGCCTCGACCTGATCCACCGGCTTGAGCCGGACGCGGCGGTGCACGCGCTCGCGACGCCGCTGATGACGAAGGCGGACGGCACCAAGTTCGGCAAGACCGAGGGCGGCGCGGTCTGGCTCGACGCGGAGATGACGACGCCGTACGCGTTCTACCAGTTCTGGCTGAACGTGGACGACCGGGACATCTCCCGCTACATGCGCATCCTGTCCTTCAAGTCCCGCGAGGAGTTGGAGGAGCTGGAGCGGCAGACCGAGGAGCGTCCGCAGGCCCGGGCCGCGCAGCGCGCGCTGGCCGAGGAGCTGACGACGCTGGTGCACGGCGCCGAGCAGACGGCCGCCGTGATCGCCGCGTCCAAGGCGCTGTTCGGCCAGGGCGAGCTGACCGGGCTGGACGAGGGGACCCTGGCGGCGGCGCTGTCGGAGGTGCCGCGCGCCGAGGTCACCGAGCTGGGCCCGGTGGTCGACCTGTTCGCCGAGGTCGGCCTGGTGCCCAGCAAGTCGGCCGCGCGCCGCACGGTGAAGGAGGGCGGCGCCTACGTGAACAACGTCAAGGTCACCGCCGAGGACGCGGTCCCCGCCGCGGAGGACCTGCTGCACGGCCGCTGGCTGGTGCTGCGCCGGGGCAAGAAGAACCTGGCGGCGGTCGAGGTCACGAGCGGCTGAGCCCGGACGTACGACCAGGCACGAAGGGGGCGGCCCACCCGGGATTCCGGGTGGGCCGCCCCCTTCGGCCTGTGCGCCCGCGCTATGCCCGCTGGGCGTCCTGCCGCTTCTTGTTGCCCCACAGCGCCATGTACGCCATGTCGCCGACGAAGACGATGATGATCGCGGCCACGAGCTGGAAGAAGTGCCTGCTCCAGTCGACGCCGCGGGTCGAGGCGACACCGGCCGCGCGGGCCACCGCGTTGCCGACGATCGCGCCGAGCATGCCGAAGATCGTGGTCAGCCAGATGGGGCTGTGCTGCTTGCCCGGGATGATGGCCTTCGCGATGAGCCCCAGCACGAAACCCACGATGATCGCCCACAACCAGCCCATGGCTGCCTCCTCGTCCGGCTCTATGTGAGCATTACGCCCAGTGTCGGGGCGGCTTCGGTGGGTCGCACGTCGGGTACGGCCGCCGGAAGGCCCCCGGGCGGCCCACGGGACGGAGCCGGCGCCGTTCGTGCAGGCAGAACGGCGGCCCCGGCCTCGTAGGCGCTGGGAACGCGGCGTAACGTGGAGGTCGGCGGGTCGTTGTCCCGACCGGTCACGGACCGGACGGGGGCCGGGGAGTTGTCCGATACGGACGAATGGTGGACGGGTGATGCGGAAACAGCACGGCGAGGGCAACGCCCAGGTGTTCCGGATCACGGGAGCCCGGACGGGCCTTCAGGAGGATGTGCGCGGCCGGCAGCGCCGGTACGTCATCTCGATGTCGATCCGTACGGCGTCGGTGATCCTCGCGGTGGCGCTGTGGAACGTCGAGCGGTATGTGGCGATCGTGGCGCTGGTGCTCGGGGCGGTGCTCCCCTACATCTCCGTGGTGATCGCGAACGCGGGGCGGGAGGGCGCGCCCAAACTGCCGTCGACGTTCGTCACCATGCCGTCGAAGCCGATGATCACGCCGCCGCGGAGCGACGACGGTTTCACGCGGTCCGCCACGGACGACACCGCGGGCGACACCGCGGCCGGAACGGCGCGCGAGCCGCGTGACAGCGCCTGACCTGGCCCGTCGGCGCGGCCGGACGGTGGCGTTCCGGGAAGCTCAAGAAATGCTCAGATCAATCATGTTGTTCCGGTGCCGGGCGGCGGGTTACGCGTGACATACTTCGTACGCGCTCCGCATCCCCCGTCGGAGCGACAGACCGACGCCGGGCAGCTCCCCCCGTGGCTGCTCGGCGTCGCCTTGTGTGCAGTGGTTGTGAGACGAACCCGTGACTGACGAAACCCCGATCTGCTCCGCCAAGGGCTGCCGTGCCGCCGCCGTGTGGGTGCTGGCCTGGAACAATCCGAAGATCCACACACCGGAGCGCCGCAAGACGTGGCTGGCGTGCGAGGAGCACCGGGAGCACCTGTCCCAGTTCCTCGGTGTGCGGGGCTTTCTGAAGGACGTGGTTCCCTTCAGCGAGTGGGAAGCGCCGGACAACAGCGCACACGGCGGCGCCTAGTGCTGCGACCGGAAAGGGTCACCGGCTCGCGACGCCCGGCACGGCGCTAGCCGCCGATCGCCGACATCGGCCGCTGCGGCTGGACGAACGACGGGTCGTCCAGGCCCGCTCCCGCCTTCTTGCCCCACATCGCCACCCGCCATATGCGGGCGATCTCCTCGTCGGGGGCGCCGGAGCGCAGGGCGGCGCGCAGGTCGGTCTCCTCGGTGGCGAACAGGCAGGTGCGGATCTGGCCGTCGGCCGTGAGCCGGGTGCGGTCGCAGGCCGCGCAGAACGGGCGGGTGACGGAGGCGATCACGCCGACGCGGTGCGGGCCGCCGTCCACGATCCAGCGCTCGGCCGGGGCCGAGCCGCGCTCCCCGTCGCCCTCGGGGGTCAGCTCGAAGCGGGTGCCCAGCGAGGTCAGGATCTCGGCCGCGGTCACCATGCCCTCGCGCTTCCAGCCGTGCTGGGCGTCCAGGGGCATCTGCTCGATGAAGCGGAGCTCGTAGTCGTGCTCCACCGCCCAGGCCAGCAGGTCCGGGGCCTCGTCCGCGTTCAGGTCGCGCATCAGGACGGTGTTGACCTTCACCGGGGTCAGGCCGGCCTCGCGGGCGGCTTCGAGGCCCTCGATGACGTCCTTGTGCCGGTCCCGGCGGGTGAGCGCCTTGAAGACGTCCGGGCGCAGGGTGTCCAGGGAGACGTTGACCCGGTCCAGGCCGGCGGCCCTCAGGGCGGTCGCGGTGCGCTTCAGTCCGATGCCGTTGGTGGTGAGGGACGTCTGCGGGCGGGGGTCCAGCGCCGCGACCCGCTCGACGATGCCGACCAGGCCGGGTCGCAGCATGGGCTCGCCGCCGGTGAAGCGGACCTCCCTGATGCCGAGGGAGGTGACGGCGATGTCGATCAGGCGGACGATCTCGTCGTCGGTGAGCAGGGTCGGCTTGGCCAGCCACTGCAGCCCTTCCTCGGGCATGCAGTACGTACAGCGCAGGTTGCACCGGTCGGTCAGCGAGACTCTCAGGTCGGTGGCCACCCGGCCGTAGGTGTCGATGAGCATGCGGCCCCCTCCCTCGTCTCGGATCCATGTGGCGCACCACTCGAAGTTGTCGTCATCTGCGAGCCTACGTGACACCACTGACAACGACAGCGCCGGAAGTCACGAGATACGGCGCGGCCGCGTCGTAGGGATCTACGATCCCCGCGACGCGGCCGCTTTGGACGGGTGGGCGTTCAGTGCGCTCCGGTGCCCGTCATGGAGCGCACCTCCAGTTCGGCGTACTTGGCGTCGTCCGGGGTCTCCTTGGACAGGAGGGTGCCCACGACGCCGAGCAGGAAGCCGACCGGGATCGAGATGAGGCCGGGGTTCTCCAGCGGGAACCAGTGGAAGTCGACGTCGGGGAACATCGACGTCGGCTTGCCCGAGACCACCGGCGAGAACAGCACCAGGCCGACCGCGGTGACCAGACCGCCGTAGATCGACCACAGGGCGCCGGAGGTGGTGAACCGCTTCCAGAACAGGCTGTAGAGGATCGTGGGCAGGTTGGCGGAGGCGGCGACGGCGAAGGCGAGCGCGACCAGTCCTGCGACGTTCAGGTCGCGGGCGAGGGCGCCCAGGACGATCGAGACCGCGCCGATGCCGACGGTCGCCCAGCGGGCCGCGTTCACCTCCTGCTTCTCGGTGGCGGTGCCCTTCTTGATGACGTTGGCGTAGATGTCGTGGGCGAAGGAGGAGGACGAGGCCAGGGTCAGGCCGGCGACGACGGCCAGGATCGTGGCGAAGGCGACGGCGGAGATGGAGGCCAGCAGGATGGCGCCCCAGTTGGAGTCGACTCCGCCCAGGTGCAGGGCGAGTAGTGGCGCCGCGGTGTTGCCCGCCTTGTTGGAGGCGATGATCTCGTCGGACTTGATGAGCGCGGCGGCGCCGAAGCCGAGCGCGAGGGTCATCAGGTAGAAGGCGCCGATCAGGCCGATCGCCCAGATCACGGACTTGCGGGCGGCCTTGGCCGTGGGAACGGTGTAGAAGCGGATCAGGATGTGCGGCAGACCGGCGGTGCCGAGGACCAGGGCGATGCCGAGCGAGAGGAAGTCCAACTTGGTGGTGCCCGTGGCGCCGTACTTCAGTCCGGGCTCCAGGAAGGCGCTGCCCTTGCCGCTGTTGGCGGCGGCCTTGCCGAGCAGGTCGGAGATGTTGAAGTTGAACTTCAGCATGACCAGGAAGGTGAGCAGCACGGCGCCGGCGATGAGCAGCACGGCCTTGACCATCTGCACCCAGGTGGTGCCCTTCATGCCGCCGATGGTGACGTACACGATCATCAGCACGCCGACCAGCGCGACGATGGCGATCTTGCCTCCGTCGCTGGTGATGCCGAGCAGCAGCGAGACGAGGACGCCGGCGCCGGCCATCTGGGCCAGCAGGTAGAAGATCGACACCACGATGGTGGAGGTGCCGGCCGCGGTGCGGACCGGGCGCTGGCGCATCCGGTAGGCCAGTACGTCGCCCATGGTGTACCGGCCGGAGTTGCGCAGTGGTTCGGCGACCAGGAGCAGGGCGACCAGCCAGGCGACGAGGAAGCCGATGGAGTACAGGAAGCCGTCGTAGCCGAACAGCGCGATGGCGCCGGCGATGCCGAGGAAGGACGCGGCGGACATGTAGTCGCCGGAGACCGCGAGGCCGTTCTGGAAGCCGGTGAACTGCCGTCCGCCGGCGTAGAAGTCGGCGGCGTCCTTGGTCTGCCGGCCGGCCCAGACGGTGATGACGAGGGTCGCGAGGACGAACACCGCGAACAGGGTGATGATCAGCGGCCGGTGCCGGCTCGCCTCACCGGCCGCGAGGGTCAGCGTGGGTGCGATCGCGGGGCTCATTCGGTGCCCTCCATCCGGGACTTGATGGCCTCGGCCTTGGGGTCGAGCTTGACGGCGGCGTGCCGCGCGTACCACCAGGCGATGAGGAACGTGGTGAGGAACTGGGCGAGGCCCAGGACGAGGGCGACGTTGATGTTGCCGAACAGCTTGGTGCCCATGAAGCCGCCCGCGTAGTTGGAGAGCAGCACGTACAGCAGGTACCAGGCGATGAAGGCGACGGTCAGCGGGAAGGCGAAGGATCGGTAGGAACGGCGCAGTTCACCGAACTCCGCGCTGTCCCGCACCGCGAGGAACTCCTCGGTGGTCGGGAGTGGGGCCTGGGTCTTCGAGGGTGGCGGTGTCTCGGTGGCCACTTCGGTCTCCTCGCGTGTCGGATGCGGTTGGGACAGGGGCCCGATCGTGCTCGGGTGCCTCGCCCAAGGTCCACGGCGCCACGCGGTGACCGGTTCAAGTCCCGTTGGTTGTTTCGCAACCGGTCTGAACAAGTCATTGCTAAGTCATTGCTGGTGAGGGAGGCGGCGGGATAGCTTCACCCTGCACTACCCGTCATGTACCTGCCTGGGCTGCCACCTGTCGCCGGGCAGGTCTTCACCCGGATGATGTGGAGACCCCATGGCTCATCTGCGTTCCAGACGCCGCCTTGCCCTGGCCGTACCGGTCGCGCTGTCGCTGACCGCGTCACTCGGCTTCCTGCCCTCGGCGGCGTCGGCGGCGCCCCGCGCGGCCTCGGCGGCGGAGGCGCAGGACGCGCCGACCATGTCTTACGTCGTCAACACCACGACGAACCATCACACGATCGCCCGGGTTCAACGGTCGATCACCGCGGCCGGCGGCACCGTCGTGATGACGTACGACCAGATCGGCGTCATCGTGGCTCGCTCCGCGAACCCGGACTTCGCCAGTACCATCCGCAACACCCCCGGGGTGGACTCGGCGGGTGCCACCCGTACCGCGCCGCTGACCGCGTCGGGGACGACAGACGTGGGCGCGGCGCAGTACCTGTCCAAGGACGAGGTCGCGCAGCTGACGAAGGCCGCCAAGACGGCGAAGCAGACAAAGGGTTCGGTGCCCCTCGAGCCGCTCGAGGCCAACCAGTGGGACCTGCGGGCGATCGGTGCCGACAAGGCCGCCGCGATCAACCCGGGCAGTGCGAAGGTCACCGTCGCCGTGATCGACACCGGCGTCGACGACACCCACCCGAACCTCGCCCCGAACTTCTCCGCCGCCCAGTCCGCGAACTGCGTCAGCGGCAAGGCGGACACCACGTACGGCTCCTGGCGGCCGGTGGACGCGGACCACTACCACGGCACGCACGTGGCGGGTGAGATAGCCGCGGCCCGCAACGGCACCGGGGTCGCGGGTGTGGCGCCCGGTGTGCGGGTCTCGGGCATCACGGTCGCCCAGCCGGACGCGGACCAGTGGTTCTACGCCGAGAGCGTCGTCTGCGCCTTCGTGTTCGCCGCCGACCACGACGTCCAGATAACCAACAACAGTTACTACGTGGACCCGTGGAAGTACAACTGCCGTGACGAGGCGGACCAGAAGGCCATCGCCGACGCCGTCAACCGGGCTCAGCTGTACGCGCAGCGCAAGGGCACTCTGAACGTGGCCTCGGCGGGCAACTCCAACCACGATCTGATCGCCCCGTCGATCGTCGACGCCTCCAGCCCGAACGACACGACCCCGGTGAGCCGCACGATCGACCCGAAGAAGTGCCTCGACGCACCGGCCCAGCTGCCGGGTGTGGTGACGGTCGCCGCCACCGGGGTGCAGGACCTCAAGTCGTACTACTCCAACTACGGCGACGGCGTCATCGACGTCGCCGCACCGGGCGGCGACAAGTACCAGATCCCCGACACCCCGTCACGGGACGGCCGCATCCTGTCCACGATGCCGAACGGCAAGTACGCCTACCTGCAGGGCACGTCGATGGCCTCCCCGCACGTCGCCGGTGTCGCCGCGCTGCTGAAGTCGACCCATCCGAACGCCACGCCCGCCCAGTTGCTGTCCCTCCTCAAGGCCCAGGCGGACAACCCGGGGTGCCCGGTCGAGCCCTACGACCCCGACGGCAACGGCGTCGTCGACTCGTTCTGCAAGGGCAACAAGAACCGCAACGGGTTCTACGGCTCCGGGGTCGTCAACGCGCTCCGCGCGGTCAAGTGACGGGCACGGTTCGTCACTTCCACATACTCCCCCCACGCCTCGCATGCCTGTCGCATGCCGCACTGCAATGGTTCGAAACTCTGGAGTTCACATGAGCGTTCGCCTCAACCGGCGTACCGTCACCATCCCGCTCGGCATGGCCGTCGCCTCCGCTCTCGCGTTCCTGCCGAACGTGGCGTCCGCCACCGAGGCCGGTCAGCAGGTGGCCGCCGCGCAGAGCATCTCCGCCGCCGCCGCCGGGGACGCGCTGAGCTACGTCGTCAACGTCCGTCCCGGCCACAGCTCCGCGGACGTGCAGAAGGCGATCGGCAAGGCCGGCGGCTCGGTCGTCATCGCCTACGACCAGATCGGCGTCATCGTCGTCCACTCGTCGAACGCCGACTTCGCCAAGGAGATACGCGAGGACCAGGGGGTCGAGTCGGCGGGCTCCACCCGGACCGCTCCGCTGTCCCCGCAGACGACCACGGAGATGTGGGCGCCGGAGGTTCTCACCGACGCGGAGATGCAGGCGGCGGCCGAAGCGGCCGCCCCCGGTCAGGATCCGCTGCAGGGCCTGCAGTGGGACCTGCCGATGATCAAGGCGGACAAGGCCCACGAGGTCACCCTGGGCAGCTCCAAGGTCACCGTCGGCGTGATCGACACCGGTGTGGACGACACCCACCCGGACCTCGCCCCCAACTTCAACCGTGCCGCGTCCGTGAACTGCGTGTCGGGCAAGCCGAACACGGCCGACGGCGCCTGGCGGCCGAACAAGGGCGAGAGCGCGCACGGCACGCACGTCGCCGGTGAGATCGCCGCCGCGAAGAACGGTATCGGCGTGGTCGGGGTCGCCCCCGGTGTGAAGGTGTCCGGCATCAAGGTGTCGACGCCCGGCGGCTGGTTCTACACAGAGGCCGTGGTGTGCGGCTTCATCTGGGCCGCCGAGCACGGCGTGGACGTCACCAACAACAGCTACTACACCGACCCGTGGCAGTTCAACTGCGGGGACGACCTGGACCAGAAGGCTCTGGTGGAGGCCGTGTCGCGCGCCACCAAGTACGCGGAGAGCAAGGGCACGGTCAACGTCGCGGCCGCCGGCAACGACAACTGGGACCTCGCCGGCAAGTCGATCCTCGACGTGGTCAGCCCGAACGACGGCACCGCCGGTAAGCGGGTGATCGACCCGAAGAAGTGCCTGGACATCCCGGCGCAGCTGCCGGGTGTCGTCACGGTCGCCTCCGTCGGCGCCAAGGGCATCAAGTCGTCGTTCTCCAACTACGGCCAGGGCATCATCGACGTCGCCGCGCCGGGCGGCGACTCGACCCGCTACCAGGCGCCCGACGCCCCTGCCGTCGACGGCCGGATTTACAGCACGCTGCCGGGCGGCGGGTACGGCTACATGGCCGGTACGTCGATGGCGTCACCGCACGTCGCGGGTGTCGCCGCGCTCATCAAGTCGACCCACCCGGAGGCCAGGCCGAACCAGGTGAAGGCGCTGCTGGCCCAGGGTGCCGACAAGAAGGAGTGCACGACCCCGTACGACATCAACGGCGACGGCAAGATCGACGCCGAGTGCAAGGGCGGCGAGGGCAAGAACGCCTTCTACGGCGAGGGCATCGTCAACGCCCTCAACGCCGTGACCAAGTAGACACGGGAGATGTCGGTCAGCCCCTGCATAGTGCGGTCATGACTGACATCACCTTCGCGTGGTCCGCGCTGGGCGGCGATCCCGCCCTCCTGTCGCGGGTCACCACCGTGCAGCGGGAAGGCGCGCTTGCGGCGCGCCTTCCCGTACGGGAACTGGCACGCACCTGCGTGTGTGCCAGTGCCCTGGCCGCCGCCGAGCTGGGCGCGCTGCGGGCGGGGCTCGCCGCGGTGCCGGCGGTTCGGGGGGACGACGGCGCCGTGGCCACGGCCTTCACGAGCGAGCGGCAGCTGCGGGTGGACGGGAACGCACCCGTCTCCTTCGCGCCGCTGTCGCGGTTCTGGCGGACGGCGGACGGCTGGGTGCGCACGCACGCCAACTACCCCCACCACCGGGAGCGGTTGCTCCGCGCGCTGGAAGCGCCGGACGACGTGGACCGGGTCGCGTCCGCGCTCGCCGTACGGTCCGCGCGGGAGGTCGAGGAGGCCGTGTACGCGGCCGGAGGCCTCGCCGTCGCACTGCGCACCCCCGAGGAATGGGCCGCGCACGAGCAGGGTGCCGCGGTGGCCGCCCGGCCGCTGGTCGAGCGGGAGCGGCTGGACGAGGCACACGCGCGCGTGCTCGCGCCCGTGCCGAGCGCTCTCCTGCTGCCCGTCGCCGGACTGCGCGTGCTCGACCTGACCCGGGTGCTCGCTGGCCCCGTCGCCACCCGGACGCTCGCCCTGCTGGGCGCGGACGTGCTGCGCGTGGACGCGCCGGACCATCCCGAAGAGGCAGGCCTGCACGCGGACACCGGTTTCGGGAAGCGGTCGGCGGCCCTGGATCTCGCGGCCGACCGGGCCGCCTTCGAGGAGTTGCTCGCCGCGGCGGACGTCGTGGTCACGGGATACCGGCCCGGCGCCCTGGACCGGTTCGGGCTTTCCGCCGAGGCGCTGGCCGAGCGGCGGCCCGGCCTGGTCGTGGCACAGCTGTCGGCGTGGGGCGCATACGGGCCGTGGGGCGGACGCCGGGGCTTCGACAGCCTCGTACAGGCCGCCACCGGCATCGCCGCGATCGAGGGGTCGCCCGAGCAGCCCGGCGCCCTGCCCGCGCAGGCCCTGGACCACGGCACGGGCTATCTGCTCGCGGCGGCAGTGCTGCGCGCCCTGACCGAGCAGACGACGGAGGGCGGCACCCGGGTCGTACGGCTGGCCCTGGCGCGCACGGCGTCCTGGCTGACGCGGACCGGCACCGGACCGGTCCCCGCGACGGACACCGTGCAGGGCTCCGCGTACGACGGTCCCGGCCCCTGGCTCGGCGAGACAACCAGCCGGATCGGGCGCCTGCGCCACGCACGCACGCCCGTCTCCTTCACCGGCGCCCCGTCCGACTGGTCCCGGCCGCCGGGGCCCTGGGGCGCGGACGCACCCCGCTGGACCTGACCTAAACGGTCGGCAGCCGGGTGGCCGACGGCTTCTCCGCGCGCACCGGGACGCCGGCGGCGGTCGGGTCGCCCGCGATCGCCGCGCGGGTGTCGTCGGGTGAGGTGATCGACGACGGCGCCCGGCTCGGCCCGCGCCCGCGGGCACAGGGCACGTGACGGCACCTGACACCGGGAGTCGCACGGGACAGGGCGCGCCAAGACGGTGCGGGCGGAACCGTGCTCCCCCACTTGGCCGCGCGCGCTTGCCCCGTTCGGGGTGGCTGGTGAAGATCATTGGGTGACGCTCATACGACCGGCCGCCGGGACGGGGGACGCGCGAGAGACGGGGCGGCGCGGCGCGACGGCCCGGGCCGTCGCCGTCCTCGTTCTGGTGGCACTCGCCGCACTCATACCCCTGCTGGGTCCGTCCGCCGCCCTGCACGGCACCGGAGAGGCGGCGGCCCCCGGCACCGGCGGCATAGCGGTGCTGCGGACGGTGCTGTTCGCGGCGGTCTGCGTCCCCGTCGGCGAGCTGTTCGTGAACCGGCCGGCCGCCCGCCTGCCCGGGGCCCCAGCCGAACTTCCCCGCAGTTGGGCCCTCTACGCGGCCGCCGCCGGTCTCCTCGCCGCCGTGGGCCTCGCTTCCGTGGTGGCCACCGGCAACCTGGTGCCGCACAGCCCGGCACAGATCGACGTCGGCGGCCTCTACCGGACCCGGGACGGGGCGCTGGCCCTGCTGGAGGTCAACGCCTTCCTCGTCACCGGCCTGTGCGCGGTCTCCCGGCGCCCGGCAACGCAGCTGTGGCCGCTCGCCGCCGTGGTGGTGGCCGAGGCCCTGCGCGCGCATCCCGGGACCGAGAGCACCCCGCTCGTCGGCTCCGCGCTGACCGTCGTGCACCTGGTCTGCGGCGCCCTGTGGGTGGGCGGTCTGCTGCACGTGCTGCGCACGCTGCGGCTGTGGCGCGGAGCGGCGGCGGGTGCCGCCCTGCTGGGCCGCTACGCGCGCGTGGCGGCCGCCGCGCTCGCCGGGGTGACCGCGACGGGGGTGTGCAGCACGCTGCGCCGGATGCCGGCGGACACGGTGCTGCACCAGCTGACGGCGACGGCCTACGGCCGCACCCTGCTCGCCAAGGTGATCCTCGTGGCCGGCGTCGCCCTGCTCGCCCTGTGGGCCCGGATCCGGCTGCGGCGGGCACCCGACCCGCTGACCGCCTGCGCCCCCGCGCGGGCCGAGGTCGCCGTCCTCGGCGCGGTCGTCGCGGTGTCGGGGCTGCTGACGGCGCTGCCGTTGCCGATCCGCTGGTGAGCGGAGCCGGCGGGCTCGGTGCCCGAAGGGGGCGTCAGACCCCCACCGCGCCCAGCAGGGTCCCCGCGACATAGGTCACCGCCATGGCCAGCGCCCCGCCGGCCGCGTTCCGCAGCACCGCCCGGCCCGGCCTCGCCGCCCCCAGCCGGGCACTGCTCCAGCCGGTGAGGACGAGGGCGGCCAGGACGGACAGCACGGTGACGCCCAACCGCCAGTCCGCCGGCGGGAGCACGATGGCCAGCAGGGGGAGCAGCGCGCCCACCGTGAACGCCAGGAAGCTCGCCCCGGCCGCGTGCCACGGGTTGGTCAGCTCGTCGGGGTTGATGCCGAGCTCCACGCTGGCGTGCGCGCGCAGCGCGTCCCGCTCGGTGAGCTGTTCCGCCGCCTCCCTGGCCACGTCACGCGAGAGTCCGCGCGCCTGGAGCAGGTCGGTCAGCTCCCGCAGCTCCTCCTCGGGCTGCTCCCGCAGCTCCCGTTTCTCCACGGCCAGCGCGGCCATCTCCGAGTCCCGCTGCGTCGACACCGACACGTACTCCCCCGCCGCCATCGACATCGACCCGGCGAGCAGACCGGCCAATCCCGCGGTCAGCAGTGTCGAACGGGAGTCCGTCGCACCGGCCACGCCGACGACGAGTCCCGCGGTGGACACGATGCCGTCGTTGGCGCCGAGGACGGCCGCCCGCAGCCAGTTGAGCCGCGAGCCGAGCGCGCCGCCGTGCGGCTCGTCATGCGTTGGTTCCGTCACAGGACGGAGGATCGCACGGTTCGTCCCTCCTGTCCCCGCACGGTTCCTGATGTCCCGTGAGGCACACCCCCGGTCCCGCGGGCAGCCGTTCGCAGGCTCCGCGGGGCGACCGGTGGGCGAGGGTGTCAGTCGTGGCCCGTATCCTCAGTGACCATGCTCGAAGACCGCACGCTCGCAGGGTTGTCCCCCACACCGTGGCCGACCGCGTATCCGAAGGGATACGCGGTCGTTGACGTGGAGACCACCGGCCTGGCCCGGGACGACCGCATCATCTCCGCGGCGGTCTACCGGCTGGACGCGCGCGGCGAGGTCGAGGACCACTGGTACACGCTGGTCAACCCCGAGCGGGATCCGGGGCCGGTGTGGATCCACGGACTGACGAGCGACACCCTGGAGGGCGCGCCGCTGTTCGCGGACATCGCCGAGGAGTTCGCCGTGCGGCTGGCGGACCGGGTGCTCGTCGCGCACAACGCGGTGTTCGACTGGCAGATGATCGCGCGGGAGTACGCGCGCGCGAAGCGTGAGGCGCCGGTGCGGCAGCGGCTGTGCACCATCGCGCTCGCCAAGGAGCTGGACCTGCCCCTGCCCAACCACAAGCTGGAGTCGCTGGCGGCGCACTTCGGCGTCGTGCAGCAGCGGGCGCACCACGCGCTGGACGACGCGCGCGTGCTGGCCGAGGCGTTCCGGCCGAGCCTGCGGGCCGCGGCGGCGGGCGGGATGCGGCTGCCACTGCTGGAGTGCCGGCCGCTGACGGAATGGTCGGACCGGCCCGTGCCCCGGCAGCAGTCGGGCGGCTACCGCGCGGGCAGTTGGCGCCCCTCGCGCAAGCGGCCCGCGTGCCCGTACCCCAACCCGGGTCGCTACGAGGACGGCAAGCGCCTCAAGCAGGGCATGCGGGTGGCCTTCTCCGGCGACACCTCCACCGACCGCGAACTGCTGGAGGACCGGGCCACCGAGGCCGGACTGCACGTGGCCACCAGTCTGTCCCGGCTGACCAGCCTGCTGGTGACCAACGACCCGGACTCGGGCACGTCGAAGGTGGTCAAGGCGCGCCAGTACGGCACTCCGGTGGTGGACGAGGCGGCGTTCGGGCAGTTGCTCAGGGACGTGGAGCCGGCGGAGAGCCGCTGACGGGCGTACGGGTGATTACCGGGCGACTCGCCCACGGTCCGCTCGCCCGCGCCGCGGCCACGGCTCACCCTGTGGCGCATGGCGAGATGTGAAGTATGCGGCAATGACTACGGAATGACCTTCGAGGTGCACGCCCAGGGCTCGGTGCACGTCTTCGACTGCTTCGCCTGCGCGATCCACCGCATGGCACCGATCTGCGAGCACTGTCGTGTCCAGATCATCGGGCAGGGCGTCGAGGTCGAGGGCCACTGGTACTGCGGCGCGCACTGCGCCCGCGCCGAGGGGAGGGTCGGGATCGTCGACCGCGTTTGAGGACACCCCTGCCGAAAACACCCCACGACCGCAGAGGTACCGTCGTGGGGTGTACCGCTTCCTGTTGACCCGCCAGTGGGTGATCCTCACCATTGTCGCGATCGCGCTGATCCCGACGATGATCCGGCTGGGTTTCTGGCAGTTGCACCGCCATGAGCACAAGGTCGCGCTGAACCAGGTGATCGCCGAATCGCTGGCCGCGCGGCCGGTGCCGGCCGAGTCGCTGACCTCGCCCGGCGCGACCGTGAAGCACGCCGACCTGTACCGCAGGGTCACCGCCAAGGGGCACTTCGACACCGCGGCCGAGGAGGTCGTGCGTCGTCGCACCAACGACAACGGCGATGTCGGCTACCACGTGCTGACCCCCTTCGTCCTCGAGGACGGCAGGATTCTGCTGGTCAACCGGGGCTGGGTCCCCGCGGACGCCTCGCAGACGACGTTCCCGACGATCCCGGCGCCCGCGCGCGGAGAGATCACCGTCACCGGCCGGCTGATGCCCGACGAGACGACCGCGGCGAGCGGCATCAAGGACGTCAAGGGCCTGCCCGACCGCCAGGTGATGCTGATCAGCAGCACGCAGCAGGCCGAGCGGCTCGGGAAGCAGGTCCTCGGCGGCTACGTCCAACTGACCTCGCCCGCGCCCCAGGGCGGCAGCCCCCAGCTGCTGCCCGACCCGGAGCACGGCGACATCGGCCCGCACCTGGCGTACGCCATCCAGTGGTGGCTGTTCACGGCGGGCGTCCCGGTCGGCTGGGTGGTCCTGCTGCGCCGCGAGGCCCGCGAGCGCGCGCAGGCGGCGGCGAAGGAAGCGACGCCGGAGGCGGAACCCGCGGCGGTGTAGCGCGGGACGTTCTCGTCGGCCTCGCCCCGCGCCGCAGCGACCGGGCAGGATAGGGGCCATGGATCTTGGACTGAAGGACCGGGTGTACGTCGTCACCGGCGCCACGCGCGGACTGGGCAACGCCACCGCGCGCGAGCTCGTCGCCGACGGCGCGAAGGTGGTCATCACCGGGCGGGACGGCGAGCGGGTCGCGGAGGCGGCGGCCGAGCTGGGGCCGAACGCGGTCGGGATGGCCGTGGACAACGCGGACGCCGAGGCGCCGGCGCGGCTGATCGCGGCGGCGCGGGAGCACTTCGGTGGCTTCCACGGCGTGCTCGTGAGCGTCGGTGGGCCGCCGGCCGGCTTCGTCGCCGACAACACCGACGAGCAGTGGCAGGCGGCGTTCGAGTCGGTGTTCCTCGGCGCGGTGCGGCTCGCCCGCGCCGCGGCGGCCGAGCTGGAGCCGGGCGGGGTCGTCGGGTTCGTGCTGTCCGGGTCCGTGTACGAGCCGATTCCGGGGCTGACCATCTCCAACGGACTGCGGCCCGGCCTGGCCGGGTTCGCCAAGTCCCTCGCCGACGAGCTGGGATCGCGGGGCATCCGGGTCGTGGGTGTGCTGCCGGGCCGCATCGACACCGACCGCGTGCGCGAGCTGGACGCGCTGTCCGCGGATCCGGAGGCGACCCGGGCGGCCGCCGAGTCGCGGGTGCCGCTGCGCAGGTACGGGATGCCGGAGGAGTTCGGCCGGGCGGCCGCGTTCCTGCTGTCGCCCGCGGCGTCCTACATCACCGGTGTGATGCTGCCGGTGGACGGCGGGGCCCGGCACGGGTTCTGAGCGCGGCGCTGCCAGGGCACGGGGGGGGCGCGGACGGGTCAGCTCACCCGTTCCGCGCGGTGCCCGACCGCCCTGAGCCGCACCTCCGCCGGAAGCGCCGCGAGGCGGGCGGAGTCCCGGGCGTGGGCGAGGGCCTGGCCGGTGAGGTGGTCCAGGGCGGCTCCCGGGTCCACGTGGGGTTCCAGGAGGAGCTGCACATGGGTCCTGGGGGCGCCGCGGCGGCCGGTCAGACGGACCTGGGCGCCGGCGACACCGTCCTGCTGCTCGGCGTCCGCGGCCAGGACGCCCTCCACGGCCCGGCCCCGCAGCAGTGCCGCCTCGCCGTCCCCGGTGTCGACGACCACCTCGCCGAGCCGCCGCCGGCGCACCACCGCGACCAGCCACCACAGGGCCAGCAGCACCAGGACCGCCAGGGCGGCGAGGACGGCGGGCCACCACCAGCCGGCCTCCCGCCACCGCGTCCGCTCGGCGGTGCTCAGCAGGACGTCGTGCGGGCCGCGGTGGATCCACCACGACGGCGGCCGTACGCCCAGCCCCACGGCGAGCACCGATCCGCCCACCACCAGCAGCACAAGACCGATGAGCCCGGTCAGCACCCGGTTGACGATCCTGAGCACGTCCTCACCCCCTCCGCCCGGGCCGCGCGACGCGCACCGACAGGGCGGGCGGCCGGATCAGGCCCAGCCCCCGGACCGCCTCGGCGAGCACGGTGTCCAGGTCGGCGCGCACCTCCTCCAGCGCCCGGAAGTGCGAGACCACGCGTACGTCGGCCCTGCGGCGGCGCAGCCGTACGCGCACCGACCGCACACCGGCGATCTCCATGGCCCGGTCGCGCAGTACCAGCGCGGCGGCCTCCCGGTGCAGCCCGGCCCGTACGTCGGGGTGGGTGCGCCGCATGGGCAGCAGGCGGCGCAGCCCCGGAGTGGCCGCGAGCACGATCAGCCACAGGCCGAGGACCGCGGCGACGCCCGCGCCGGCGAGCACCCAGGTGTCGTCCAGCGGCCGCTGCGCCAGTTGCCGGGCCAGCTCCCGGCGCCAGCGCAGGGCGGGCCGGCCGGCGCGGACGGCCACGATGTCGTACAGGAAGGCGCCCGCCACGATCAGGAGCAGCAGCGCGACGATGCCCGCGGGCACCCGGCGCACCGACCAGAAGCGGCCGCCGCGGCCGTCCGCGCCCTCCTGGACGGGCGGCGAGCCGTCGGTGTCCGGGGCGGCGGGCCGCCCGAGGGTGTCGTCCTTCTCGAGGACCGGCAGGCGCTGCGTGGTGCCGTCGGAGCCCTGGGGCTCGCTCATCGCGTCCTCCCCTGTGCCGCGCCGTACGCGGGTGCCAGGTGCAGCCGTTCCACGCGGACCGCGACCTCCGGCACCTGCATTCCCACCAAGGCGCTTACCCGCTCCACCACTTGGCGACGCACCTCATGGCAGGACGCGCCGATGTCGCTCGGGTAGGCGAGGTCGAGGACGATCCGGACGCGTGCGACGTCGTGGCGCACCACCACCGTGGCGTGCGGCGGCGCGGCGTCTGGCGGCAGGTCGCCGAGCGCCTCGCGGGCCGCCCGTGCGGCGATCTTGGCGACGACGCGGTCGGCGATCGTCGTCGCGCCGCGCTCGCCGGGCAGCATGCCGGCCGGGGTGGTGCCCGGCTCGTCGTTCCCGCCGCTCACCGCGGGTCACCTCCGGCGGTGGTCACGGGGGCGGAAGAAGTCACCGAGTTCCAGGTCCCCCTCCAGGAACCGGCCGACGACGAAGCCGACGGCGCCCAGGGCCGCCACCAGCAGGAAGGCACCGAAGCCGCCGAAGTACCCGGCGAAGCCCAGCGCCATACCGGCGATCATGCCGACCACGGCCATACTCATTGCGCGCTCCTCAACTCCTCGGCCGTCGCCGGGCCGTCGTCCGGTCGCCCTTCGTCATCCGTCCTTCGCCGGCGTGGTGGCCGGTGCGTCACTGGATGCGCGGCTCGGCTTCCTCCTCCTCTTCCTCCGGCAGCTGCACGTCGCTGACGGCGATGTTGACCTCGACGACCTCGAGACCGGTCATCCGCTCCACCGACGCGATCACGTTCTCCCGGACCGCCCGCGCCACCTCGATGATCGACACCCCGTAGTCGACGACGATCTCCAGGTCGAGTGCGGTCTGCACCTCGCCGACCTCGGCCTTCACCCCCCGGGTCACGGACTTCGCACCGCCCGGGACGCGGTCCCGCACGGCCCCGAAGGTCCGGGAGAACCCGCTGCCCATGGCGCTCACGCCGACCACGTCGCGCGCGGCCATCCCGGCGATCTTCTCCACGACCCCGTCGGCGATGGTGGTCCGCCCCCGGGTGGCGGGATCTCCCAGACCGCGCCGGGTGGCCTGTGCCCTGCGGGTCGCGGTGGTCTCCGGTACCTCCCGCTCGCCCTCGGAGGTCCTCGTCCGGTCCTGTTCCGTGGTCATCGCCGTACGTCCTTTCGGTCGTCGTCCCGAACCACGGTAGGCGGACCGGCACGATCGCGCGCCCGATACGGCGCCGCCGTCAGTCGCCGGCGCCGGCCAGGTCCCGCAGGCGCCGGGCCTGCGCCTCGCGTTCGGCGGCGCGCTGCTCCTCGTACGACCGCTCCCGGGCACCGCGCAGCAGCGCCTTGGTCTCGACCACGGCGTCACGGGGCGCGGCCAGGAGCGCCGCGGCCAGGTCCCGTACCGTCTCGTCGAGCTGGCCCGCGGGCACGGCCAGGTTCGCCAGCCCGGTGTTCACCGCCTCGGCTGCGCCCACGTACCGGCCGGTGAGGCAGATCTCCAGCGCGCGGCCGTAGCCGACCAGCCCCACCAGCGGATGCGTGCCGGTGAGGTCCGGCACCAGCCCGAGGCTGGTCTCGCGCATGGCGAACTGCACGTCGTCCGCGACGACGCGCAGATCACAGGCGAGCGCCAGCTGGAAGCCCGCCCCGATGGCGTGCCCCTGGACCGCCGCGACGGACACGATGTCGTTGCGGCGCCACCAGGTGAACGCCTGCTGGTACTCGGCGATGGCCGCGTCCAGCTCGGCGTCGGAGCCACGCGCGAGGTCGATGAACGACGGCTCGCCGTCGAAGCCCTCGGGCGTGAACGCCTGCCGGTCGAGCCCCGCGGAGAAGGACTTGCCCTCGCCGCGCAGCAGCACGACGCGGACGGAGCCCGGCAGCAGCCGCCCGGCCTTGGTCAGCGCCCGCCACAGAGCCGGGCTCTGCGCGTTGCGCTTGGCCGGGTTGGCCAGCGTCACCGTGGCGACCGCGTCGTCGACGGTGAGCCGTACGCCGTCCTTGTCGAGTACCGGATCGAGGTCGTGCTTGGGCGAAGCCATGGTGCGCCTCCGACGGGTGCGGTCATCGTGGATGCCCTCCGGGCATCGTAAGTGACTGCACAGTAACCATCCGGCCGATCGGAGAACCGACCGGGTGGTCACCGTCGAAAGCGGATGGGCCGCCCGCGGTTTCAGGCCGAGGCGGCCTTCTTGCCCCGCGTCGCCCCGCCACGCCCACGGAGCGTGACACCCGACTCGCTGAGCATCCGGTGGACGAAGCCATACGAGCGGCCGGTCTCCTCGGCCAACGCCCGAATGCTCGCACCGGCGTCGTACTTCTTCTTCAGGTCTGCCGCGAGCTTGTCGCGCGCGGCGCCGGTCACCCGGCTGCCCTTCTTCAGAGTCTCGGCCACCCGTGCCTCCTCATGGGAAGTGCGCTCTGGTCCCCTCATGATCACCCCTCCGGGGCCCGATGGCCACCCATTCGGCAAGGTCCGTGAGACCCGCCCGTGACGACAGGAGCACATCCCCACAAGCGGAATCTGTTCTTCCGCGCCTCGGCGTCCGTACCGCCGATCGGGTTCTTCCGCGAAGTACCTGGTCAGCGACGCACAGCGGCCGAGCCCTTGGCACATAAGGGCTCGGCCGCGAAATCGATGGAGGACACACCTCGATACGAGGAGATCTCACACAGATGGTGGATCACCGATGGGCCGAATGATCCATACTCCGTTGATCAGCTGTTCGGTCAAGCGAGGGCGACGAGATCCGCGTAGTCCGCGCCCCACAGGTCCTCGACGCCGTCGGGCAGCAGGATGATCCGCTCCGGTTGCAGTGCCTCGACCGCGCCCTCGTCGTGCGTGACGAGGACGACGGCGCCCTTGTAGGTGCGCAGCGCGCCGAGGATCTCCTCGCGGCTCGCCGGGTCGAGGTTGTTGGTGGGCTCGTCGAGCAGCAGGACGTTGGCGGAGGAGACGACCAGCGTCGCCAGTGCCAGGCGAGTCTTCTCGCCGCCGGAGAGGACCCCGGCCGGCTTGTCGACGTCCTCGCCGGAGAACAGGAACGAGCCGAGCACCTTGCGGACCTCGACCAGGTCCATGTCGGGAGCGGCCGAGCGCATGTTCTCCAGCACCGTGCGGTCCGCGTCCAGGGTCTCGTGCTCCTGGGCGTAGTAGCCGAGCTTGAGGCCGTGGCCCTCGACGACCCGGCCGGTGTCGGGGGTCTCCACCCCGCCCAGCAGGCGCAGCAGCGTGGTCTTGCCCGCGCCGTTCAGGCCGAGGATGACGACTCGGGAGCCCTTGTCGATGGCCAGGTCGACGTCGGTGAAGATCTCCAGGGAGCCGTACGACTTCGACAGGCCCTCGGCGGTCAGCGGCGTCTTGCCGCAGGGCGCCGGCTCCGGGAAGCGGAGCTTGGCGACCTTGTCGGACTGGCGGACCGCTTCCAGGCCGCTGAGCAGCTTGTCCGCGCGGCGGGCCATGTTCTGCGCGGCGACCGTCTTGGTGGCCTTGGCGCGCATCTTGTCTGCCTGCGCGTTGAGCGCGGCGGCCTTCTTCTCGGCGTTGGCGCGCTCCCGCTTGCGGCGCTTCTCGTCGGCCTCGCGCTGCTGCTGGTAGAGCTTCCAGCCCATGTTGTAGACATCGATCTGGGCGCGGTTGGCGTCCAGGTAGAACACCTTGTTGACGACCGTCTCGACCAGGTCGACGTCGTGGGAGATCACGATGAAGCCGCCGCGGTAGGTCTTCAGATAGTCGCGCAGCCAGATGATCGAGTCGGCGTCGAGGTGGTTGGTGGGCTCGTCGAGGAGCAGGGTGTCGGCGTCGGAGAACAGGATCCGGGCCAGCTCGATGCGGCGGCGCTGACCGCCGGAGAGGGTGTGCAGGGGCTGGCCGAGCACCCGGTCGGGCAGGTTGAGCGCGGCGGCGA
Source organism: Streptomyces sp. NPDC004721 (assembly GCF_053601495.1). NCBI lineage: Bacteria > Bacillati > Actinomycetota > Actinomycetes > Kitasatosporales > Streptomycetaceae > Streptomyces > Streptomyces sp. NPDC004721. The sequence continues at coordinate 70,062 of NZ_JBSGBZ010000027.1, read as the reverse complement.
TGGTGGCGGCCTCGGCCTCTGCGGCGTACCCGCCCTTGGTGAGGAACTCGGTCTCCTGGCGCTCGTACTGCTTGAGCGCCTTCTCGCGGGTGGAGCCCTTGCCGGTGGCGATGCGCTGCTCGTTCTCGCGCATCCTGCGGATCAGCACGTCCAGGCCGCGCGCGGAGAGCACGCGGTCGCGGGCGAGTACGTCGAGGTCGCCGGTGCGCGGGTCCTGCGGGAGGTAGCCGACCTCACCGGACCGGGTGACGGTGCCGCCGGCGGGGATGCCCTCGCCGGCCAGGACCTTGGTGAGGGTGGTCTTGCCGGCGCCGTTGCGGCCGACCAGGCCGATACGGTCGCCCTTGGCGACGCGGAAGGTGGCGGACTCGATGAGGACGCGGGCACCGGCGCGCAGCTCGATGCCGGAAGCGGAGATCACGGACAGACTCCAGGGCTGGGGTGCCCCCTGCTCGAAGAGCTCGGGGGAGGGTGGCGGGTGGGCGGCTGAGGACGTACCCGCCGTCTAATGCACGAGGAGAATGGCCATGGGGGACAGTCTAACGGGGGCGGGCAAGCGCTTTTCCGGGTGTTTGCGCCGGGGCGCTGTCAGTGGCCGGTGCCAGACTGGGCGGCGCACCGGACTCCTCGGTGCGAACCGACTCACAAGGAAGTGATCGGCATGGCGGACACGGCCGGCGAACGCCCGAGCATCTACCCGACGCTGCTGTACGCGGACGCCAAGGCGGCCGTCAAGCAGCTGACGGAAGCCTTCGGCTTCACGGAACTGGCGGTGTACGAGGGCGAGGACGGCCTCGTACACCACGCCGAGCTGGTGCAGGGCCACGGCGCGGTGATGCTGGGCTCGAAGGGCCGCGGCGGCCGCTTCGACGAGGCGATGCGCGGCGCGGGGCCCACGGGGGTGTACGTCGTGGTGGACGACGTGGACGCCCACCACCGGCGTGCGGCGGACCACGGCGCGGAGATCCTGATGCCCCCGACCGACCAGGACTACGGCTCCCGGGACTACATGGCCCGGGACGTCGAGGGCAACATCTGGAGCTTCGGCACGTACGCCCCCCTCGTCGAGGGCTGACCGGCCCCGCGGTCCCGGGGGTCAGCTGCCTCCGGTGTGGACCTGGAAGGCCGCCCGGCGGACGGCCTTGGCCAGCGCCGGGTCCGGGTGCGCGGCGGCGAGCGCGACCAGCACCTGCACGGTGCGGGGGTGGCCCACGGTGCGCACCTCGTCGAGCAGCATCGGGACGGTGGGCTGCACCGCGGCCTCCAGATGCCGTACGAGCATCGAGGCCTCGCCGTGGTCGGTGACGGCGGCGGCGGTGTCGACCCACAGCCATGTGGCCTCCTCGCGGGTGAGCACCTCGTGGGCGTCCTCCGCGTCGATGCCGTCGTGCTCGGCGAGCCACAGCAGGGCGTAGGGCCTGAGCGCCGGCTCGTCGAGCACGGCCCGTACGTCGGGCTCGGCGGGCGCGCCGACGACCCGCAGCGCCTCGAAGGCGAGTCCGCGCAGCAGGGCGTCCTCCCCGCGGGCGCCGCCGAGCAGCTCGGTGACGGCGCTGCCGACGGGGCGGGCGGCGAGCCAGGCGCGGTACTCGGCGCGGGCCGCGTTGGGCCGCAGTTGCGCACAGCCGCGGAGCATGTCCTCGGCCGACTGCTCGATGTTCCCGGCGGGGCTCTGCGCGGCCACGCAGATCTGCTCCAGCTTCACCCACACCGCCCAACTCCCCAGCGGGGTGAGTGTGGCCTGCCCGTCCCCGTCGGTCAGCGCCCCCACCGCGGCGAGTGCCCGGAGGGCCCAGTCGAGGAGCGGCGCGAGCGAGGTGCCTTCGGCGGCGGCACCGGACAGCGCGGTCACGGTGCTTCCCGCCTCACGCACGGTGGCAAGGGCCCCGCCGGGGGCCGGGGCCCCCTGGCCCTCGGGCCCGGAGACGGCCGCGGCGGGACCACCCGGCGCCTGGGCGTGCGTCGCGGACACGGGAGCGGCGGGCTCGGGCGCGTGGATCGCCGGGGCCGACGCCCCGTCCTCCGGGCCGGGAACGGCACCGAGTCCGGTGGCGGTAGCCGGGGACGCGGCGGTCGCGGCACCACCCGGGGCCGAAGCCGCCACATCGTCGGAGACGGAAACGCCGGTCGGCCCGACGGCAGGCGCCACCCGCGGGCCCGCCTCCGGGCCGGGAACGGCACCGAGCCGGGTAGCCGCAGCCGAGGACTCGGCGGTCGCGGCACCACCCGGCGCCGAAGCCGCCGCATCGTCGGAGACGGCGGTGGGGGCCGCCCGGAGACCCGTCTTCGGTTCGGGGGCGGGCTCGACCGCCGTGGTCGTGGCGCCGTCCGGCGCCGGACCGGCGGCGTCGGGGTCGTAGGGGACCTCGCAGCGGTCGGTGCGCAGTTCCGAGACGCGCTGGCGGAGGAGGTCGAGGAGCTGCTCGACGGGGACGGGTCCGGCGGAGAGCTGGAGGAAGGACAGGACCTGCGGCATGGCCGAGACGACCTCGGCGACGGCGGCCGCCTCGTGGCCCTCCGGTTCCGGGCAGGCGAGCGACCAGGCGTCGAAGAGGGCCACCCAGCCGCGCAGGACGGCGCTGTCGTCGCGGTGCCAGGCACGCAGCCGCCAGCCGGGGCGGGCGTTGTCGCCGTGCACCTCGATGAGGCCGGCGAGCCGGGCGGTGTCCCAGTCGGCACGGACCTGAGCGGCGGTCAGGCCCAGATCGGCGGCCGCCCGCTCGGCGGTCGCGTCGGAGAGGGTGGCCTTGTCGTCGGTGGTCGGCCCCCCGCGGCCGGGCCCGAGGGCGGCGTCCGCCCAGCGGGCGAGGCGGGCCGCCCCGGCCAGACGGGAGCGCGCCATTCCGGCCAGCTCCGCGGGTGCCGGAGTGCCCTCCGGGGGGCGCGGGGCGGGGCGGCGCGTGTGCCGCTGGTTCACGGCTCTGGGGGCGGCGGCCAGGGGTCGTGGGCGGACGATGCGAAGCCTGGAGTCGCGCGGGATACGGGACGTCACGGGTGCAGTCTTCCGGTTGACGGTCCGAAAACCCAAACGGAATGTCACGGCAGGCGATGGAGAAGGCCAAGGGAGGGCAAAGAGGGCCCCGGACGGGCACCATCCGGCCGGTTCCGAAAGGGGTCCGAAGACCCGTCCGGACGCCGGCCCCGAGGCAGGTGACACGGGGCGAACCGGAACCGTGCCCCCACCTCACATCAGCGGCGTCAGGAAGCGCCGCAGGGCTTCCTCGTACCCCTCGGGGTCGGCGTTCCACATCGCGCCGTGCGGAGCGTTCGGCACCGTGTGCAGCGCGATCAGGTTGGGACGGCGCTCGGCGAGGCGGCGGGAGAGCTGCCAGGGGGCCACCTGGTCGCCCGGGCCGTGGAAGATCAGCGTCGGTACCGTGAGCCCCTCCGGGTCCGTCGCCGCGGCCAGGCGGTCGCCGTACAGACCGGTGCGCCCCTGCGCGGCGCGCACCGCGAGCGGCAGCAGCGGGCCCGGGGTGTGCCGCGCCCGGGCCAGGGCCCGCAGTGTCACCTCCCAGTTGAGCACCGGGGAGTCCAGCACCAGTCCGGAGATCCGCTCGCGCACCGCCGAGCGGGCGGTGGCGCGCAGCGCCATCGTGGCGCCGGTGGACCAGCCGTGCAGAACGATCCGCTCGGCGCCGTACCGCACGGCGTAGCGGATCGCCGCGTCCAGGTCGCGCCACTCGGTCTCGCCGAGGTGGTTCAGGCCGTCCGGCGGACGGGGCGCGCCGAGGTCGCCGCGGTAGGCGAGGGCCAGCACCGGGAAGTGCCGGCGGTGCAGGAACCCCATGATGTTCATGGGGAGTTCGCGGGTGGCGCCCAGGCCGTGCACCGCGATCACCCAGGTCTCGCGGACTCCGGGCACGAACCACGCGGGCAGGGGGCCGAGTTCGCCCGGTATGTCGACGTCGGCGTGCTCGATGCCGAGGGCGGAGCGCGGGTTGCCGACGTGCAGGTTCGGGGTGAGCCACACCTTGTCGCCACGGTGCAGGGCGCCGTGGGTGACGCGCTCCAGCCGGCGTACGACGGTGTCGGGCTGGTGCGGGGCGGTGGGCAGGACGGGGCCGACCACGGCGTGGGAGCCGTTGCCGGCCAGGCCGTAGGTGCCCGGGCGCAGGGAGGCCAGGTCCCGGGTGAGGCTGATCTGCCCGGCGGCCGTGCCGTGCACGCTGAGCCGGGGTTCGGTGGGCAGGGGCCGGCCCGGGAGCGCCTTGAGCGCGGCGTCGCTCGCGAGCCGGCCCGCGGCGACGCTCGCCGCGCCGGCCGCCAGGGCCGCGGTGACGGCCGCGGCCGTCGCTTTGACTGTGGGCACGGCTCCAGTGTCCTGGCGCACCCGGTCACCGGCCAGTGGGACGAAGGGTCGGGGTGACATGTCCGCGCGAGTTCCATGGAGAGCGGCGTTCATTCCGGCGCCGCCCGCACACGGGGCCGGCGCCACCGCACCGTCCGGCGTCGTTCCCGATTCCCGGCCCCGGCTCCCGCCCCTGTCCCTGCCCCTACCCCCGCCCCGGCCCCGGCCCCGGCCCCGGCTGTCCGTACACCCGCAGCCGCTCCCCCGCCTGGGCCAGTTGCTCCGGCGTCAGCAGAGCCGGCGTCAGGCCGGGGACGCCGGACGCCGCCAGCCACACACGGCACATCCACTCCAACTGGGCCGTACGGTCGTAGGCCTGGTCGAGGGTGGCACCGTAGGTGACGGTGCCGTGGTTGCGCAGCAGGCAGCCGGTGCGGCCGTCGAGGGCGCGCAGCATGTTCCGGGCCAGCTCCTCGGTGCCGTACGTGGCGTACGGGGCCACGCGGACGGGCCCGCCGAGGGCGCCGGCCATGTAGTGGATCAGCGGGAGCTCGGTGACGAGGGTCGAGACGGCCGTCGCGTGCACGGCGTGGGTGTGGACGACGGCACCCGCGTCGGTGCTGCGGTAGACCGCGAGGTGCATGGGCAGTTCGCTGGTCGGCACCAGTGTGCCGAGCACCTGCCGGCCGTCCAGGCCGACACCGGTGACGTCGTCGTCCGTGAGCCGGTCGTAGGGGACGCCCGAGGGGGTGACCAGCACGGTGTCGCCCACGCGGACGGACACGTTGCCGGAGGTGCCGACGACCAGTCCGTCGGACACCGTGCGGCGGGCCGCCGCGACCAGCGCCCGCCAGGCGCGGGCCGTCTCTCCGAGTTCGGTCATGTGCCGATCCTGCCAGGACGCCTCCCGCGAGCGACCGCTCTCTCCCCATCGGACCACGGGAACGGACACCCCGATGACCGACTCAGTTCATCTTCTGTTCACCCGGGTTACCTACGTTCAACGCGCCAATGACGCTCGAACGATTGCCTGGGTAAATGGAAAGCTTCTCGCTGATCCTCGCGATAGTGGTGATCACCGCACTCGCGTTCGATTTCACGAACGGTTTCCACGACACCGCAAACGCGATGGCCACGACCATCTCCACCGGTGCACTCAAGCCCAAGGTCGCGGTGGCCATGTCCGCCGTGCTGAACCTGGTGGGCGCCTTCCTCTCCGTGGAGGTCGCCAACACGATCTCCAAGGGTCTCGTCGACGAGAACGGCATCCGTCCCGAAGTCATCTTCGCCGCCCTGGTGGGCGCGATCCTCTGGAACCTGCTGACCTGGCTGGTCGGACTCCCCTCCAGTTCCTCGCACGCCCTCATGGGCGGTCTGATCGGCGCCACCATCGCCTCGGCCGGCTTCAGCGCCGTGCACGGCGGTGTCCTGCTCACCAAGGTCCTCATCCCGGCGGTCGCCGCCCCGGTCGTCGCGGGTCTGGCCGCACTGGTCTCGACCCGGCTGTCGTACGGCATCGGCGGCAAGTCGAATTCGAACGGCAAGGCGGCCGAGAAGGGCCACCGCGCCGGGCAGATCGCCTCCGCGGGCCTGGTCTCGCTGGCCCACGGCACCAACGACGCGCAGAAGACGATGGGCGTCATCACCCTCGCCCTGATCGCCGGCGGCGCCCTCGCCCCCGGCTCCAACCCTCCCACCTGGGTCATCCTCTCCGCGGGCCTGGCCATCGCGCTCGGCACCTACATCGGCGGCTGGCGCATCATCCGCACCATGGGCAAGGGCCTGACCGACCTTCAGCCGCAGCAGGGCTTCGCCGCCCAGACCAGCGCGGCCACCGCCATCCTGGCCTCCTCCCACCTCGGCTTCTCCCTTTCCACCACGCACGTCGTCTCCGGTTCGGTGATGGGCGCGGGCCTGGGCCGCAAGGGCGGCGTGGTCCGCTGGTCCACCGCGAGCCGCATGGCCGTCGCCTGGGCCCTCACGCTGCCCGCCGCGGCCCTGGTCGCGGCCGGCGCGGAGGCCGTGACGCGCCTCGGCGACTGGGGTACCTGGCTCGTCGCCGCGTTCCTCGTGGCCTCCAGCGCCGCGATCTGGAAGATCTCCCGCCGCGAGGTCGTCGACCACACCAACGTCAACGAAACCGAGGAGCCGGCCGGCGTGGTCACCCAGGCCATCGCGGCCGTCACCCCGCCCCCGGCCTCCCCGGTGACCGAGGAACTCACCGCCACGATCCCCGCCCAGGCCTCCGCACCCGCCGCTGATCCCGCGTCCGTGGCGACCCCGCCGGCCGCCACCGTCTGAGCCCGCGCCACAGGCAGAAGGAAGAGAAGCACCATGAAGATCGACTGGGTGGCCCTCGGCTCCGTCTTCGGCGTCAGCCTCGGCGTCACGGTGGGCCTCGTGGCCCTGTTCACCCTCGGCATCGCCGGCCTCTCCCGCCGCGAGCGGGCCGTCGCCGCGGGCCACGGCGGCGGGGCCCTCGCGGTCACCGGCGCCTACGCCTGCTTCGCCGCGTGCGCCGCCGCCGTGGCCTACGGGATCTACCTGATCGTGGCCTAGTTGTATTGCCCCGACAGACAACGTTCGCCCCGTCGCGACGCCCGGCACGCTCCCCCGAGCTCTTCGAGCAGGGGGGACCCCACTCGCCGCACCGGCCGAAAGCCCAAGTACGTCCAGTACGAGGACTTCCGGCCGGCACTCCCCCAAGCTCTTCGAGCAGGGGGTACCCCCAGAGCACGCACCAGACGCCGCTCCTTCACGGGCAAACGTTGCCTGCCGCGGCACTAGTGCTGCGACCGGCGCGGCCCGGACCCCGGCAACCGGGTCCGGGTCCGGGTCCCTCACGTCACCCGCCCTTTCCGGGCCGTCCCCACGACGGCCCGGAAAGGGCGGGTCTTCTGGTTCCCGGCGTCCGCGGTGTGGGCCTCATCTCAGTACCCCTGCGCAGGTCAACGGCAGGTTGACGGGTGTTCGCGGTGCGTGGTGGACTGCCGGAGCCAAGTACGGCGGCAGGAGAGGAAGTCCGGTGCGAATCCGGCGCGGTCCCGCCACTGTGACCGGGGAAGAACTTCCCCGGGAGCCAGGAACTCTCGCCGCCGGTCTCGTCGAACCAGGGCGTGGACACCCTGAGTGAGGACACATATCGCCATGCGCGGCTGCCGACCAAGGTTCACCAGCGTCTGTCCGACCGACCGCACGACCGGCTGACCCGATGGGTGCCGATCGCGACTTCGCGTACGGCGCCGCCGCCGGCCTCCTCGGTGACCTGCTCCTCGGCGATCCGCGCCGCGGGCACCCCGTCGCCGTGTTCGGACGGGCCGCGGGTGCCGTGGAACGCGCGCTGTGGCGGGACCACCGCGGCTGGGGCGCCCTGCACACCGCCGTGTGCGTGGGGGGCGTCGTGTCGTCGGCCGCGCTGGCCGTGTCCGCCGCGCGTTCCTCCCGTACCGCGTCCGTCGCGCTGACCGCCGCCGCCACCTGGGCCGTCGTCGGCGGGACCTCCCTCGCCCGTGAGGCGCGGGAGATCGGGCGCGCGCTGGGGGCCGGGGACGTCGAGGCCGCGCGGGCGCGGCTGCCGCATCTGTGCGGGCGCGACCCGCAGGCGCTGGACGCCGACGGGATCGCCCGGGCCGTCGTCGAGTCCGTCGCCGAGAACACCTCCGACGCGGTGGTGGGCGCGCTGGTGTGGGGCGCCGCCGCCGGTGTGCCGGGCCTGCTCGGCTTCCGCGCGGTCAACACCCTGGACGCCATGGTCGGGCACAAGTCCCCCCGGTACCGCCGCTATGGCTGGGCCTCGGCCCGGCTCGACGACCTCGCCGGATGGCCGGGGGCACGGCTCACCGCCGCCCTGGCGGCCGTCACGGGCGACGACCCGCGCGGTGCCGTACGGGCCTGGCGCTCCGACGCCGGGAAGCATCCGAGCCCCAACGCCGGTCCGGTGGAAGCCGCGTTCGCGGGGGCGCTCGGGGTGCGGCTGGGCGGCACGCTCTCGTACGCCGGGCGCGTTGAGCACCGCCCGGTGCTCAACGGCGCCGGACGCGCCGTCCGGCCGGGTGACATCGAGCGCGCGGTACGGCTCTCCCGCCGCGTGGGCTGGCTCGCGCTCGGCGTGTGCGCGGGCGTACGGCTGCTGAAGAGAGGACGGACGTCATGAGTGGCGGTCTGCTCGTCGCCGGCACCACCTCCGACGCCGGGAAGAGCGTCGTCACGGCCGGGATCTGCCGGTGGCTGGTGCGCCAGGGCGTGAAGGTCGCCCCCTTCAAGGCGCAGAACATGTCCCTCAACTCGTTCGTCACCCGGGAGGGCGCCGAGATCGGGCGGGCGCAGGCCATGCAGGCCCAGGCGTGCCGCATCGAGCCGACCGCGCTGATGAACCCGGTGCTGCTCAAGCCGGGCGGCGAGCAGAGCAGCCAGGTCGTCCTGCTGGGCAAACCGGTGGGCGAGTTGAGCGCGCGCGGCTACCACGGCGGGCGGCAGCAGAAGCTCCTCGGCACCGTGCTGGACTGCCTCGCCGAGCTGCGGAGCACGTACGACGCGGTGATCTGCGAGGGGGCGGGCAGCCCGGCGGAGATCAACCTGCGCCGGACCGACATCGTCAACATGGGGATCGCGCGCGGCGCCCGGCTGCCCGTGCTCGTCGTCGGCGACATCGACCGCGGTGGCGTCTTCGCCTCCTTCTACGGCACGCTCGCGCTGCTGTCGCCGGAGGACCAGGAACTCGTCGCCGGGTTCCTCGTCAACAAGTTCCGCGGGGACGTCTCGCTGCTCGAACCCGGGCTCGACATGCTGCACGCGCTCACCGGCCGGCGTACGTACGGCGTGCTGCCGTTCCGGCACGGGCTCGGCATCGACGAGGAGGACGGGCTGCGGGTCTCGCTACGGGGCGCGGTGCGGGAGTCCACCGTGGCGCCGCCGGTCGGCGAGGACGTGCTGCGGGTCGCCGTCTGCGCCGTGCCGCTGATGTCCAACTTCACCGACGTGGACGCGCTAGCCGCCGAACCGGGCGTCGTGGTGCGGTTCGTGGACCGGCCCGAGGAGCTGACCGACGCCGACCTCGTCGTCGTGCCCGGCACACGCGGCACGGTCAGGGCGCTGGAATGGCTGCGGGAGCGGGGGCTCGCACGGGCTCTGGCGAGCAGGGCCGCCGAGGGGCGGCCGGTGCTGGGCATCTGCGGCGGCTTCCAGATCCTCGGCGAGCACATCGAGGACGACGTGGAGAGCCGCCGCGGGCACGTCGACGGGCTGGGCCTGCTGCCCGTACGGGTCGGGTTCGCCCGCGAGAAGACCCTCACCCGGCCGCGGGGCGAAGCCCTCGGCGAGCGGGTCGAGGGATACGAGATCCACCACGGGGTCGCCGAAGTCACCGGCGGGGAGCCCTTCCTGGACGGCTGCCGGGTCGGGGCCGTCTGGGGCACGCACTGGCACGGCTCGCTGGAATCGGACGGCTTCCGGCGCGCGTTCCTGCGCGAGGTGGCGGCCGCCGCCGGACGCCGTTTCGTGCCGGCGCCCGACACCTCGTTCGCCGCGCTGCGCGAGGAGCAGCTCGACCGGCTCGGCGACCTGATCGAACAGCACGCGGACACGGACGCGCTCTGGCGGCTCATCGAGTCGGGCGCGCCGCAAGGACTGCCTTTCATTCCACCGGGAGCGCCCGCATGAGCACAGTGTTGTTGTTGTCGACCGCCGACACCGATCTGCTCGCCGCCCGAGCCTCGGCCGCCTCCTACCGGATCGGCAACCCGACCCGCGTGGACGTCGGCGAGGAGCTTCCGGGGCTGCTCGACGGCGCGGACGTCGCCGTCGTACGGCTGCTCGGCGGCAAGCGCGCCTGGGAGGACGGGCTCGCCGCACTGAAGGCCTCCGGCGTGCCGACCGTGCTGCTGGGCGGAGAGGCCGTACCGGACGCCGAGTTGATGGCCGAGTCGTCGGTACCGGCCGGAGTCGTGGCGGAGGCGCTGAAGTACCTCGTCGAGGGCGGCCCGGAGAACCTGGCGGAACTCGCCCGGTTCCTCTCCGACACGGTGCTGCTGACCGGCGAGGGCTTCGAGGAGCCGCGGCGGATGCCGGAGTACGGCGTTCACGGCGAACGTGCCCTGGTGGCCGGCCGCCCGACCGTCGGCGTGCTCTTCTACCGCGCCCACGAACTGAGCGGCAACAGCGCGTTCGTCGACACGCTGTGCGACGCGATCGAGGCGCACGGCGCCAACGCCCTTCCCGTCTACTGCGGTTCGCTGCGCGACGCGGACGCCGGGCTGTACGAGATCCTCGGACGCGCCGACGCGCTGGTCGCCACCGTCCTCGCCGCCGGTGGCACGCACGCTTCTCAGGCGTCGGCGGGCGGCGACGAGGAAGCGTGGGACATCGGGGCGCTCGCGGACCTCAACATCCCCGTGCTGCAAGGGCTCTGCCTGACCTCCTCGCGCGCCGCGTGGGACGGGTCCGACGCGGCGCTGTCCCCCATGGACGCGGCCATGCAGGTCGCGATCCCGGAGTTCGACGGGCGGCTGATCACGGTCCCGTTCTCCTTCAAGGAGCAGGGCCCGGACGACGTGCCGGTGTACACGGCCGACCCCGAGCGAGCCGCCCGGGTCGCCGGGATCGCGGTGCGGCACGCGCGGTTGAAGCACAAGGTCAACGCGGAGAAGCGGGTCGCGCTCGTCTTCACGGCGTACCCGACCAAGCACTCGCGGGTCGGCAACGCGGTGGGGCTCGACACCCCGGCGTCGGCGGTACGGGTCCTGGACGCGCTGCGGGACGCGGGCTACGCGGTCGAGGGCTGTCCCGACAACGGCGACGAGCTCATCCACCGCCTCATCGAGGCGGGCGGTCACGACGTGGAGTGGCTGACGGAGGACCAGCTCGCCGCCGCGCCCGCGCGCGTGCCGCTGGCCGACTACCGGGCGTGGTTCGACCGGCTGGACCCGGAGCTGCGGAACGCGATGACGGAGGCGTGGGGCGAGCCGCCGGGCGGCCTGTACGTAGACGGCTGCGACATCGTCCTGGCCTCCCTGCGGTTCGGGAACGTGGTCGTCATGATCCAGCCGCCGCGCGGCTTCGGCGAGAACCCGATCGCGATCTACCACGACCCCGACATGCCGCCGTCCCACCACTACATGGCGGCCTACCGGTGGCTGGAGGCTGCGACATCAGAGGGGGGGTTCGGCGCCGACGCGATCGTGCACATGGGCAAGCACGGCACGATGGAGTGGCTGCCCGGCAAGGGGCTGGGCCTGTCCCGCGGATGCGCGCCGGACGCGGTGCTCGGCGACCTGCCGCTGGTGTACCCGTTCATCGTCAACGACCCCGGCGAGGGAACCCAGGCCAAGCGGCGCGGGCACGCCACGGTCGTCGACCACCTCGTCCCGCCGATGGCGCGCGCGGACACGTACGGCGACCTGGCCAAGCTGGAGCAGCTCCTCGACGAGTACGCGCTCGTCTCCGACCTGGACCCGGCGAAGGCTCCCGCCGTGCGGGCCCAGATCTGGACCCTGGTCAAGGCCGCCGAACTGCACCACGACCTGCGGGTGGACGAGCAGCCGGACGACGACGCGTTCGACGAGTTCGTCATGCACATCGACGGCTATCTGTGCGAGATCAAGGACGTGCAGATCAGGGACGGCCTGCACATCCTCGGCGGCGGCCCGGTCGGCGAGCCGCGGGTGAACCTGGTGCTGGCCGTGCTGCGCGCCTCGCAGGTGTGGGGCGGGCAGGCGAACGCGCTGCCGGGGCTGCGGGCCTGTCTCGCGGAGCACTTCGGCCTGGTGGAGAAGGAGTTGCTGGCCGAGCCGGGCGCTCCGGTGAAGGTGCCGGTGGAGCTGACGGACCTGGTGGAGGGTCCGGCGCGCACGGCCGCGGACGCCATCGACCTGCTGGAGCAGCTCTGCCGGCGGATCGCCGAAGGCATGGAGGAGCGTGGCTGGGCGGCCGACACGGGTCCGGCGCTCGTCCGGGAGGTACTGGGCACCGAACTCCCGGACGCGACGGCCGTGCTGGAGTTCGCCTGCACCGAGGTCGTGCCGCGGCTCGCCCGTACGACGGACGAGATCGGGCACATCCTGCGGGCGCTGGACGGCGGTTACGTCCCCGCGGGACCGTCCGGCTCGCCGACCCGGGGTCTGGTCAACGTGCTGCCGACCGGGCGCAACTTCTACTCGGTCGACCCCAAGGCGATCCCGTCCAGGCTGAGTTGGGAGGTCGGCCAGTCGCTCGCCGACTCGCTGGTGGCCCGCTATCTCCAGGACACCGGCGCGTACCCGAAGTCGGTGGGCCTGACGGTCTGGGGCACGTCCGCGATGCGCACCCAGGGTGACGACATCGCCGAGATCCTGGCGCTGCTGGGCTGCCGCCCGGTGTGGGACGACGCCTCCCGCCGGGTGACCGGCTTCGAGGTGGTCTCCCTGGCGGAGCTGGGCCGGCCGCGCATCGACGTGACGGTCCGCATCTCGGGCTTCTTCCGGGACGCGTTCCCGCACGTCGTCGGGCTGATCGACGACGCGGTACGGGCGGTGGCGGAGCTGGACGAGCCCGCCGAGCGGAACTTCGTGAAGGCCCACGCCGACGAGGACACCGCCGAGCACGGCGACCGGCGCCGCGCCACGGCCCGTGTCTTCGGCTCCAAGCCGGGCGCGTACGGCGCGGGTCTGCTGCCGCTGATCGACGCGCGCAACTGGCGCTCGGACGCGGACCTCGCCGAGGTGTACGCGGTGTGGGGCGGCTACGCCTACGGACGCGGCCTCGACGGGCGCGCGGCGCGCGGGGACATGGAGACGGCGTTCCGGCGGATCGCGGTGGCGGCGAAGAACGTCGACACCCGTGAGCACGACCTGGTCGACGCGGACGACTACTTCCAGTACCACGGCGGCATGGTCGCGATGGTGCGCCACCTGACGGGGACGAGCCCGGAGGCGTACGTCGGGGACTCCGCCGTCCCGGACCAGGTGAAGACCCGCACGCTGGGCGAGGAGACGCACCGGGTCTTCCGCGCCCGGGTGGTCAACCCGCGCTGGATGGCGGCCATGCGCCGGCACGGCTACAAGGGCGCCTTCGAGATGGCGGCGACCGTGGACTACCTGTTCGGCTACGACGCCACGGCGGGCGTGGTCGACGACTGGATGTACGAGAAGCTCAGCGCCGAGTACGTCTTCGACGCCGAGAACCGGGACTTCATGAAGAAGTCCAACCCGTGGGCGCTGCGGGGCATCACCGAGCGGCTGCTGGAGGCGGCCGACCGCGGGCTGTGGGCCGAGCCGGACGCGGAAACGCTGGAGCGGCTGCGGGCCACCTACCTGGAGCTGGAGGGCGACTTGGAGGGCGAGGACAAGTGACCACCCCGTATCCGTTCACGGCTGTCGTCGGACAGGACGACCTGCGGTTGGCGCTGCTGCTGAATGCGGTGTCTCCGCAGGTGGGCGGCGTTCTCGTGCGCGGCGAGAAGGGCACGGCCAAGAGCACCGCCGTACGTGCCCTGTCGGCGCTGATGCCCACGCTGAACGTCGTCTCCGGCTGTCGTTTCTCCTGTGACCCCGGCTCCCCCGATCCCGCCTGCCCGGACGGGCCGCACGAGCCGGGGGCCGGTGCCGAGCGGCCGGCGCGGACGGTCGAGCTGCCCGTGGGGGCCTCCGAGGACCGGCTCGTGGGCGCGCTCGACATCGAGCGGGCGCTCGCCGAGGGCGTGAAGGCGTTCGAGCCGGGCCTGCTCGCCGACGCGCACCGCGGGATCCTCTACGTCGACGAGGTCAACCTTCTGCACGACCACCTCGTGGACCTCCTGCTGGACGCCGCCGCCATGGGCGCCTCCTACGTGGAGCGCGAGGGCGTCTCCGTACGGCACGCTGCGCGCTTCCTGCTCGTCGGGACCATGAACCCGGAGGAGGGCGAGCTGCGGCCGCAGCTCCTCGACCGGTTCGGGCTCACCGTCGAGGTCGCGGCCTCGCGAGAGCCCGACCAGCGGGTGGAGGTCGTGCGCAGGCGGCTCGCCTACGACGACGGCCCCGCCGCCTTCGCCGCACGCTGGGCCGGCGAGGAGGCCGCCGTAAGGGCGCGGATCGTGGCCGCGCGGGAGCTGCTGCCGCAGGTCCGGCTGGGCGATGGCGCGCTGCGGCAGATCGCCGCGACCTGTGCCGCCTTCGAGGTGGACGGCATGCGCGCCGACATCGTCATGGCCCGGACCGCCACCGCGCTGGCCGCCTGGGCCGGGCGGACCGACGTGCTCGCCGAGGACGTGCGGCAGGCCGCGCTGCTGGCCCTCCCCCACCGGCGACGGCGGAATCCGTTCGACGCGCCGGGGCTGGACGAGGACAAGCTCGACGAGACGCTGGAGCAGTTCGGCGATTCCCCGGACGACGACTCCGACCCCGATCCGGACGGGCCGGGCGGGCCGGGCGGGCCGGGCGGAGGCGGCGGGCAGCCACCGCAGGACGGCCCCGAGGGCAACGGGGACACGCCCGCGCAGCCCGAGGCCGGCGACAGCGGTGAGCCGCAGCCCTCCGGTGCCGGCGCCGGTGAGCAGTCCGCCGTACGCGCCTCCGAGCCGTTCCGCACGAAGGTGCTGAGCGTGCCCGGCCTCGGCGAGGGTGCCGCCGGGCGGCGTTCGCGGGCGCGGACCGAGCACGGGCGCACGATCGGGGCACGGCGGCCCCGAGGCACCCTGACCAAGCTGCACCTGGCGGCCACCGTGCAGGCGGCGGCCCCGCACCAGCGGGCACGTGGGCGGTCCGGGCCGGGGCTCGTGGTCCGCCGGGACGATCTGCGGCAGGCGGCCCGCGAGGGGCGTGAGGGGAACCTCGTCCTGTTCGTGGTCGACGCCTCCGGCTCGATGGCCGCGCGGCAGCGGATGAGCGCCGTGAAGGGGGCGGTGCTGTCGCTGCTCCTCGACGCCTATCAGCGGCGGGACAAGGTGGGGCTGGTGACCTTCCGGGGCAAGGACGCGCAGGTCGCGCTGCCGCCCACCTCGTCCGTGGACGCCGCCGCGGCCCGGCTGGAGTCGCTGCCGACGGGCGGGCGCACTCCGCTGGCGGCCGGGCTGCTCAAGGCGCACGAGGTGCTGCGGGTCGAGCGGCTGCGTGATCCCGCGCGGCGGGCGCTCGTCGTGGTCGTGACCGACGGGCGGGCCACCGGTGGTCCGGAGCCGGTGGCCCTGGCCGGGCGCGCGGCGGGGCTGTTCGCGGCCGAGGGGGTCGCGTCGGTGGTCGTGGACTGCGAGTCGGGGCCGGTGCGGCTGGGGCTCGCCGGGCAGCTCGCGGGTGAACTGGGCGGTACGGCCGTGGCGTTGGACGAGCTGCGGGCGGACAGCATCGCCTGTCTTGTCAGGGACGTGCAGGGGACTTCAAGGAGGGCCGCGTAATGCCTCAGGGGCAGCCGAGCGTCGTACCGGAGGACGGGCTGACGACCCGCCAGCGGCGCAACCGTCCGCTGGTCCTCGTGCACACCGGGGTCGGCAAGGGCAAGTCCACCGCCGCCTTCGGGCTGGCGCTGCGCGCCTGGAACCAGGGCTGGCCGATCGGGGTGTTCCAGTTCGTCAAGTCGGCGAAGTGGCGGGTCGGCGAGGAGCGCGCGCTGCGGGTGCTCGGCGACTCCGGCGAGGGCGGGTCTGTCGCGTGGCACAAGATGGGCGAGGGCTGGTCCTGGGTGCAGCGGGACGCACAGGGTGACAACGCGACCAACGAGCAGAAGGCACGTGAGGGCTGGGAGCAGGTCAAGCGGGACCTGGCCGCCGAGACGTACCGGCTGTACGTGCTCGACGAGTTCGCGTATCCGATGCACTGGGGCTGGATCGGCACCGACGAGGTCGTGGACGTGCTGCGGAACCGGCCCGGGACCCAGCATGTGGTGATCACCGGGCGGAACGCACCCGAGGAACTGGTGGACTTCGCCGACCTCGTCACCGACATGTCCAAGGTCAAGCATCCGATGGACGCCGGGCAGAAGGGGCAGAGGGGCATCGAGTGGTGACGTCCCTGTCCGTGCCCCGGCTGGTCGTCGCCGCGCCCTCGTCGGGCAGCGGCAAGACCACCGTCGCCACGGGGCTGATGGCCGCGCTGACCCGGCGGGGCCTTTCGGTGTCCCCGCACAAGGTCGGCCCGGACTACATCGACCCCGGGTATCACGCGCTCGCCACCGGGCGTGCGGGGCGGAACCTGGACGCGTACCTGTGCGGGCCGGAGCTGATCGGGCCGCTGTTCCTGCACGGGGCGCGCGGGTGTGACATCGCCGTCGTCGAGGGCGTGATGGGGCTGTACGACGGGGCCGCCGGGGAAGGTGAACTGGCGTCCACCGCGCAGGTGGCGAAGCTGCTGCGGGCGCCGGTGGTGCTGGTCGTCGACGCGTCGTCGCAGTCCCGGTCGGTGGCGGCGCTGGTGCACGGGTTCGTGACCTGGGATCCGGAGGTGCGGATCGGGGGCGTGATCCTCAACAAGGTGGCCTCCGACCGGCACGAGGCACTGCTGCGCGAGGCGCTGGAATCTGTCGGGGTGCCCGTGCTGGGAGTCCTGCGGCGGGTCGAGCAGGTCGACACGCCCTCTCGTCATCTCGGCCTGGTGCCGGTCGCCGAGCGGCGGGCGGCGGCCGTGGACGCGGTGGCGGCGATGGCGGCGCAGGTCTCCGACGGGTGCGATCTGGAGGCGCTGGTCGCGCTGGCGCGCGGTGCGGGGACGTTGCCGTGTGCGGCCTGGGACGCGGCCGAGGTCCTGCTCTCCGTCGGCGGGGGATCCTCCCGGGAGAGGCCGAGGGTCGCCGTCGCCGGTGGATCCGCCTTCACCTTCTCCTACGCCGAGCACGCTGAGTTGCTGAGTGCCGCCGGGGCCGAGGTCGTGCCCTTCGACCCGCTGCGGGACGAGCGGCTGCCCGAGGGGACTCGCGGACTGGTCGTCGGGGGCGGGTTTCCCGAGGTGTACGCGGCGGAGCTGTCCGCCAACGAGCCCTTGCGCGGGTCCGTCGCCGAGCTCGCGCTCGGCGGCGCTCCCGTCGCCGCCGAGTGTGCGGGGCTGCTGTATCTGTGCCGGGAGCTGGACGGGCAGCCCATGTGCGGGGTGCTGGACGCCTCGGCGCGAATGACCGGGCGGCTCACGCTCGGTTACCGGGACGCCGTGGCCGTGAGCGACAGCGTGCTCGCCGGGGCCGGGGAGCGGATGCGGGGGCACGAGTTCCACCGGACCGTCGTCGAGCCCGGCTGGGGGGCGGGGGCGGCGGCCCCCGCCTGGGGTGTGCGCGTCCCCGAGCGGCGGGTCGAAGGCTTCGTACAGAGGAACGTGCACGCGAGTTATCTGCACACGCACTGGGCCGCCGCGCCCGGTGTCGCCCGTCGGTTCGTCGAGAGGTGCCGGACGTCATGAGCAGCAGGCTGATCGGAGTCGGGGTGGGTCCCGGCGATCCGGAGCTGGTGACCGTCAAGGGCGTCAACGCCCTGCGTGCCGCGGACGTCGTCGTCGTGCCCGTGATGGGCGCGTCCGACGGAACGGACGGCGGGGAGCGGGGGCGTGCCGAGGCGACCGTGCTGCACTACGTGCCCGCGGAGAAGGTCGTCCGGGTGGTGTTCGCGCTGAACGAGCGGTCGGACCGGGCGCGGCGGGAGGCCGCGTGGGACGCGGCCGGGGCGCGGGTCGCCGGGCTGCTCGAGGCCCGCGGCACGGTCGCCTTCGCCACCATCGGCGATCCCAACGTCTATTCGACCTTCACGTATCTCGCGCAGACCGTCGCCGCCCTGGTGCCGGGGACCGTGGTGGAGACGGTGCCCGGGATCACCGCGATGCAGGATCTGGCGGCGCGTTCGGGGGCCGTGCTGACCGAGGGCACCGAGCCGCTGACCCTGGTGCCGGTCACCGCGGGGGCCGCCGTGCTCAAGGAGGCGCTGAGCGGGCCCGGGACCGTCGTGGCGTACAAGTTCGGTCGGCAGGCGCGTGAGGTGGCCGAGGCGCTGCGGGACAGCGGCCGGATCGACGACGCGGTGTGGGGGTCGGCGCTGGGGCTGCCGGAGGAGTCGATCCGGCCGGCGTCGGGGCTGGACGGGGCACCGCTGCCCTACCTCTCGACGCTCATCGCGCCCGCGCGGCGCGAGGGCGGGCGGGGCGGCAAGCTGTGAGCCGTACCCGCACGCGGGGCGACCGGTCACGCCGCCAGGCCGACCGCCACCCAGATGAAGGCCACGCCCGCGACCGTGCACAGCAGGGTCGAGCGGGCCGGGTGCTCGTGGTGGGCCTCGGGGAGGATCTCGGCCGCTGCGAGGTAGAGCAGCGCCCCGCCGAAGAGGCCGAGATAGCCGCCGAGGAACCACCCCGGGATGCTGACGAGCGTGGTCGCGGCGGCGCCGACCATGGGGGCGAGGGCGTCCGCGACGAGCATGGCGACGGCCTTGCGGCGCGCGTTGCCGTACAGGCTGGTGATGGTGAACGTGTTGAAGCCGTCGGCGAAGTCGTGGGCGATGACGGCGACCGCGACCGCGGCGCCCATGCCGTCGTTCACCTGGAAGGCGGCGCCTATGGCCACGCCGTCCATGGCGCTGTGACCGACCATGGCGGCCGCCGCCGTCAGGCCCACCTCGGGGGCGCGGTGGTTGTGCCGCTCGGCGCCGCCGTGCGCGGCCTGCCGCGCGGCCAGCAGGCGTTCCACCAAGTGGGCCACCAGGAACCCGGCCACGAACAGCAGCAGGGCCGCCGGTACGCCGAACACCTCCCGGTCGGCCGCGTGCAGCGCCTCGGGCAGCAGGTCCAGGCCGACCACGCCCAGCATCAGGCCGCCCGCCAGTCCCAGGACCAGGTGGCGGCGGTCGGTCACCCGCTGTGCCGTCCAGCCGCCGGCCAGCGTCATCAGGAACGCGCCGAGCGCGACGAAGACCGCCATGTGCCCTTGCTATCCGATGAAGCCCCGATCGCGCACATCCGGCCACTGCTACATCCCTGCATACCAGGACATTTCGTACGAGAGGACCCGAAGTCATGGCCGATGCCCCGACCGGCAAGGTGACCTTCGTCGGTGCCGGCCCCGGCGCCGCCGACCTGCTGACGTTCCGCGCCGCCCGCGCGATCGCCGAGGCCGACGTGGTGATCTGGGCGGCCAGCCTGGTGCAGGCCGAGGTGCTCCAGCACGCTCGGGAGGACGCGGAGATCCTGGACTCGGCGGCCATGTCCCTGGAGGACGTCGTCGCCGTGTACCGGCGGGCGCACGCGGAGGGGCTGAAAGTGGCCCGTATCCACTCCGGCGACCCGGCGCTGTGGGGCGGCACGCAGGAGCAGCTCGACCGGTGCGCGGACATCGGGATCGCGACGGAGGTCGTGCCCGGCGTCTCGTCCTTCTCCGCCGTGGCCGCGCTGGCCCGGCGCGAGCTGACGATTCCGGAGGTCGCGCAGTCGGTCGTGCTGACCCGGCTCGGTGGCGGGAAGACGCCTATGCCGCCCGGCGAGGAGGTGCGCGAGTTCGCCCGGCACGGCACCACGATGGCGGTGTTCCTGTCGGCGGCCCGCAGCGGCCAGCTGGTGCGGGAGCTGCTGGAGGGCGGCTACCCGACGTCCACGCCGGTCGTGGTGGCGTACCAGGCGACCTGGCCGGAGGAGCTGATCGTCACGTGCACGGTCGGCACGCTGGAGGAGACGGTCAAGGAGCACAAGCTCTGGAAGCACACGCTGTTCCTGGTCGGACCGGCCCTCGACGCCCACGGCACCCGCTCGCACCTGTACCACCCCGGACACTTCCACGGCCACCGCAAGGCCGACCCCGAGGCCCGCAGGGCCCTGCGCACGCGGGGTGCGAGCACGTGATCACGGTCGTCGGCACGGGCACCGGGGCGGCGTACGGCACTCGGGTGCCGCCCGGCGCCCGGCTCGTCGTGGGCGCGCGGCGGCATCTGGACGCCGTATCGCTGCCGGAGGGCGCCGAGCGGGTCGTCCTGGGTCCGCTGGCGCCCGCGCTCGACACCATCGGGGAGTACGTCGGCAAGGAGCGGCCCGTGCTGGTGCTGGCCTCCGGGGACCCCGGCTTCTTCGGGATCGTACGGGCGCTGGCCGAGCGGTTCGGGCCCGGGCTGCTGGACGTCCGCCCCGGGGTCTCCTCCGTCGCCGCCGCCTTCGCGCGGATCGGGCTGCCCTGGGACGACGCGGTGGTGGTCAGCGCGCACGGGCGGGATCTGCGTACGGCCGTGAACGTGTGCCGGGCGCGGGCCAAGGTCGCCGTGCTGACCGGGCCGGGGGCCGGGCCCGCCGAGCTGGGCGCCGCGCTGGCCGGCACCTGCGGCGACGACCGGGCGCTGGTCGTCGCCTCCGCGCTGGGCGACCCGGCGGGCGAGCGCGTGGAGCGGCTCACCCCGGCCGAGGCCGCCGCCCGCGACTGGGGTACGGCGGTGAACGTGGTGCTGTGTCTTTCCGGGGCGCGGGCGCCGGGGCCGTTGCGCACGGTCGCGGGGCCGCCGGCCGGCCCGTCCCGATGGGCCCTTGAGGAGAGCGAGTTCGCCCACCGCGACTCGATGATCACCAAGTTCGAGGTGCGCGCCCTGGCGCTGGCCCGGCTCGGGCCGCGCCTCGGCGACCTGGTCTGGGACGTGGGCGCGGGCTCCGGGTCGGTCGCCGTCGAGTGCGCCCGGCTGGGCGCCGCCGTCACCGCCGTCGAGAAGACGGCCGACGGCGTGGAGCGGATCCGCGCCAACGCGGCGGCGCACGGCGTGGACGTGTCGGTGGTGCACGGGGCCGCGCCGGAGGCGCTGGCCCGGCTCGCCGACCCCGACGCCGTGTTCGTCGGCGGCGGCGGGCGCGCGCTGCCCGCCGTCGTGACCGCGTGCGCGCGGCGGGCCCGGCGGACCGTCGTGGTCGCCGTGGCGGCGCTCGACCGGGTGCCGGCCGTGCGCGAGGCACTGGCCGCCGCCAGGTTCGCCTGCGACGGCGTGCTGCTCCAGTCCTCGCGGCTGGCGCCGCTGCCGGGCGACGTGACCCGGCTCGCGGCCACCAACCCTGTTTTCCTGCTGTGGGGCACGCGGCCCCCGGCGCTCAGAGGAGGAATTGCTCAGTGATCGGCCTGATTTCCGCCACCGCGGCGGGCGCGGCTGCGCGGGACCGGCTGGCCGTGGCCTGGCCGGACCGTACCCGGGTGTACGAAGGGCCCGTCGGGGAGGCCGTGCGGGCCGCCTTCGCCGAGTGCGAGCGGCTGGTGTGCTTCCTGGCGACGGGAGCGGTCGTCCGGCTGATCGCGCCGCTGCTGGGCGAGAAGGCCTCCGATCCGGGCGTGGTGTGCGTCGACGAGGGCGGCCGGTTCGCGGTGTCCCTGGTGGGCGGGCACGCGGGCGGGGCGAACGAACTGGCCCGCGCGGTCGGCGAGGTGCTGGGCGCGGAGCCGGTCGTGACGACCGCGACGGACGCCGTGGGACTGCCCGGCCTGGACACGCTCGGGCTTCCGGTGGAGGGC
Organism: Streptomyces sp. NPDC004721; assembly: GCF_053601495.1. NCBI lineage: Bacteria > Bacillati > Actinomycetota > Actinomycetes > Kitasatosporales > Streptomycetaceae > Streptomyces > Streptomyces sp. NPDC004721. The sequence continues at coordinate 48,392 of NZ_JBSGBZ010000027.1, read as the reverse complement.
GATGTCGCCGGGGTCTCGCGGGCGCTGCTCGACGGGGAGCCGGTCGCGCTGGAAGCGGAGGCGCGCTGGCCGCTGCCGCCGCTGCCGGTCGCCGCCGAGGGCGCGTACACGATCCGGGTCACCGACCGTGCCGCCGTCCCCGCCGAGCGGGAGGTGGTCCTGCGGCCGCCGACCCTGGTGGTGGGCGTCGGTGCGTCCCGGGGCGCACCTGCCGACGAGGTGGTGGGCCTGGTCGAGGGCGCGCTCGCGGAGGCCGGGCTGTCCGCGGCGTCGCTCGCCGAACTGGCCACGGTCGACGCCAAGGCGGAGGAGCCCGGCGTCGTCGAGGCGGCCCGGCGGCTCGGGGTGCCCCTGGTGACGTACTCCGCCGATGAGTTGGCGGCGGTGGACGTGCCCAACCCGTCGCGGGCGCCGCTCGCCGCCGTCGGCACCCCGTCGGTCGCGGAGGCCGCCGCGCTCGTGCGCGGGGGTGAACTCCTCGTGCCCAAACGGAAGTCGGAGCGCTCCGACGGGGCGCCCGCGATGGCCACCTGCGCGGTCGTACGGCGTCCGGGGCGGGGGCGGCTCGCGGTCGTCGGGCTGGGGCCGGGCGCGCGGGACCTGCTCACGCCGCGCGCGCAGGCGGAGCTGCGGCGCGCTTCCGTGCTCGTGGGGCTCGACCAGTACGTCGACCAGATCCGCGACCTGCTGCGGCCCGGTACCCGGATCCTCCAGTCGGGGCTGGGCGCGGAGGAGGAGCGGGCGCGCACGGCGGTCGCCGAGGCCCGGCGGGGGCACGCCGTCGCGCTGATCGGCAGCGGGGACGCCGGGGTGTACGCCATGGCCTCCCCCGCGCTCGCCGAGGCGTCCGACGACATCGACGTGACCGGCGTTCCGGGCGTCACGGCGGCGCTCGCGGCCGGGGCGGTCCTCGGCGCGCCGCTCGGGCACGACCATGTGTCGATCAGCCTGTCCGACCTGCACACGCCGTGGGAGGTCATCGAGCGGCGGGTGCGGGCGGCGGCCGAGGCGGATCTCGTCGTGACGTTCTACAACCCCCGCTCCCGGGGCCGGGACTGGCAGTTGCCGAAGGCGCTGGCGATCCTCGCCGGGCACCGGGAGCCGACGACGCCGGTCGGTGTCGTGCGCAACGCCTCGCGGCCCGGCGAGTCCAGCCGGGTCACCACGCTGGCCGGTCTCGACCCGGAGACGGTCGACATGATGACGGTCGTGACCGTGGGCAACACCGCGACCCGCGAGATCGCGGGGCGCATGGTCACGCCGCGCGGCTACCGCTGGCAGGCACCCCGGGAGGAGTCCGAGTGAACCGCGTCGTCCATCCGATCGAACAGGAGTCGTTCCGGCGGCTGCGCGCCCGCCTGGACACCTCGCGCCTCGCGCCGCTCACGCGGGCGGTGGTGGAGCGGGTCGTCCACTCCTCCGCCGACCTGGAGTACGCCTCCGACCTCGTCATGGACGAGGGCGAGCTGGTGACGGCGCACGCCGCGCTGCACGCGGGGGCTCCGGTGGTCGCGGACGTGGAGATGGTGGCCGCCGGGATCACCCGGCGCACGAGCGTCTGCCGGCTGACGGACGCCAGGTCCGGTCCCGGGATGACCCGTTCGGCGCACGCGATCCGGCTGGCCTACGAGGACGTCGGCCCGGGCGCGCTGTGGGTGATCGGCTGCGCGCCGACCGCCCTGGAGGAGCTGCTGAAGCTGGACGCCTCCCCCGCGCTCGTCATCGGTCTGCCCGTTGGTTTCGTCGGGGCGGCCGAGTCCAAGGCCGCGTTGCGCGAGAGCGGGCTGCCCGCCGTGAGCAACGTGTCCGAGAAGGGCGGTTCGGCGGTCGCCGCGGCCGCACTCAACGCCCTGCTGTACCACCCCACTTCGCTTGAGGAGACCCTGTGACCACCCCGCCGCCGCCCGCCCTGCTCATCGCCGGTCACGGCACCCGGGACGACGCCGGAGCCGAGGCGTTCCGCGACTTCGTACGGGAGTTGGGGCGCCGTCGGCCCGAACTGCCCGTCGCGGGAGGCTTCATCGAGCTGTCCCCGCCGCCGCTGGGCGAGGCCGTCGCCGAGCTGGTGGAGCGGGGCGTGCGGCGGTTCGCCGCCGTACCGCTGATGCTGGTGTCCGCCGGGCACGCCAAGGGCGACATCCCGGCGGCGCTGGCCCGCGAGAAGGAACGGCATCCGGGGATCTCGTACACCTACGGCCGGCCGCTGGGCCCGCACCCCGCGCTGCTGAGCGTGCTGGAGCGGCGGCTGGACGAGGCGGTGGATCCCTCCTGGGACCGCTCCGAGGTGACCGTGCTGCTGGTCGGGCGTGGCTCGACCGACCCGGACGCCAACGCCGAGGTGCACAAGGCGGCGCGGCTGCTGTGGGAGGGGCGCGGTTACGCGGGCGTGGAGACGGCGTTCGTGTCGCTGGCGGCTCCGGACGTGCCGAGCGGGCTCGACCGGTGCGCGAAGCTGGGCGCGCGGCGGATCGTGGTCCTCCCCTACTTCCTGTTCACGGGCATCCTGCCGGACCGGGTACGGCGGCAGACGGCGGACTGGGCTGCCGCGCATCCGGAGACCGACGTGCGCTCGGCGGACGTGATCGGGCCGGAGCCGGAGCTGCTGGACCTCGTGCTGGAGCGGTACGGGGAGGCGGTGAGGGGCGATCTGCGGATGAACTGCGACTCGTGCGTGTACCGGATCGCGCTGCCGGGCTTCGAGGACAAGGTGGGGCTGCCGCAGCAGCCGCACTTCCACCCGGACGACGACGGGCACCACGGCCATCATCACGGAGGGCACGCCCACTCCCATGCGCACTGAGGACGCGGTGCCATTCGGGCACGATCTGCGGCACCACGGGGACGCCGAGGTGCGCGACGGCGGGGCGGCACTGGTCGATCTGGCCGTGAACGTACGGGCGGACACGCCGCCGGCGTGGCTGCGGGAGCGGATCGCCGCCTCGCTGACCGGTCTCGCCGCCTACCCGGACGGGCGGGCCGCGCGGGCGGCGGTGGCGGCGCGGCACGGGCTGCCGGCGGAGCGGGTGCTGCTGACGGCGGGTGCCGCGGAGGCGTTCGTGCTGCTGGCGCGGGCGCTGAAGGTACGGCGGCCGGTCGTCGTGCATCCACAGTTCACCGAGCCGGAGGCGGCGCTGCGGGACGCGGGGCACACGGTGGACCGGGTGCTGCTGCGGGCGGAGGACGGCTTCCGGCTCGATCCGGCGGCCGTCCCCGAGGACGCGGACCTGGTGGTGGTCGGCAACCCGACGAACCCGACGTCGGTGCTGCACCCGGCCTCGGTGATCGCCGAACTGGCCCGTCCGGGGCGGGTGTTGGTGGTCGACGAAGCCTTCATGGACGCGGTGCCGGGCGAGCGGGAGGCGCTGGCGGGGCGGGCGGACGTGCCCGGCCTGGTGGTGCTGCGCAGCCTGACCAAGACGTGGGGGCTTGCGGGGCTGCGGATCGGCTATGTGCTGTCGTCGCCCGAGGTGATCGCCGAGTTGGAGCGGGCCCAGCCGCTGTGGCCCGTGTCCACTCCGGCGCTCGCGGCGGCGGTCGCGTGCGTGGAGCCGCGGGCGCTGGCGGAGGCGGAGGACGCGGCTCGCCGTATCGCCGCGGACCGGGCCCACCTGGTGGCGGGCCTGGCATCCGTCGCGGGACACGGGGTGCGGGTGGTGCGACCGGCCGAGGGCCCCTTCGTGCTGGTGCGCATGCCGGGGGCGGCGGACGTACGGCGGCGGTTGCGCGCCCTGGGATACGCGGTGCGGCGCGGGGACACGTTCCCCGGCCTTGACGGGGACTGGCTGCGGCTGGCGGTGCGGGACCGGGGGACGGTGGACGGCTTCGTGCGCGCCCTGGGCTCGGCGCTGTCGCCGCCCACCGCCCCCTGACTCACCGAGCCGGGAAGTCCCGCCGGTCCAGGACTTCCCGGCTGGGCGGCGGGGTCCGGGCCGTCAGCCCCGGCGCCGCCGTGCCACGGCCAGCGCGCCTCCACCCGCCGCCAGCAGGACGGCGGAGCCCGCCGCCAGGTAGGGGGTGAGGGAGCTGCCGCCCGTCTCCGCGAGGTTGACGGTCTGCTTCTCGGATGCGGCCTGCGGCTTCACATCGGCGCTCTGGGGCTTCACGTCGCTGCTCCGGGGCTCCTCGTCGCCGCCCTGAGGCTTGTCGTCGCCGCCCCGGTCGGCGGGCGGGGCCGCCTCCTTCTCCGGCGCCGTCGGGGACTCGCACGTCGCCTTGGCCAGGGTCACGGTTCCCTCCACCTCGGCCACGTTCAGCTTGAGCGGGTTGACGGAGACCTTGAGTTCCAGGGCCGTCGCCGCGGCCGTGCGGGACGTCGTCTCGCGCTTCGACAGGTCCAGGCGGACCTCGCCAACGCCGGGGACACGGACGTCGGTCGTGCCGCCGGCGGTGAGCGTCACCCTCTTGCCGAGCACTCTCACGGAGCCCAGGACGTTGCTGCTCGCCACCGGGGACTCGCCGGCCTCACAGGTCGCCTTGGACGTGACCTGGTCGACCTCGATCAGGGACAGCAGGGGCAGGCCGGGGACGTGGATGCGGGCGTGGGCCAGTTGGACCATGCCCTCCGCCTTGTCCGCGGAGACGGTCGCGTCGGTCTTCGCCACGTCCGCGCGGATCACGCTGAAGGGCTTCCCGCCGTCGACGCCGTCGAGACGGGCGGTCAGTGCCGTCTGCTGCGCGCTCTGCGGTGCCTCGACCTCGTTGAGGGAGACGGCGAGCGGGACGTTCACCGTCCTGTTGAGCAGGGACACGTCCAGCCCGGTGCGCAGGACGGAGGCGCTCGCGTGACCCTCCTGCCCACCGGTCGCGTGCGCGGAGCCCGCGCCGGCCAGCGTCACCGGGCCGGCGGCCAGGACGGTGGCCGCGGCGGCGGTGGCGCAACGGCGGGCGGACATGCGGAAGTTGTTGCCGTTCAAGGTGTGGGACCCCCAGAAAGGAATGCTTGGGACCCGGTAAGAATTACGTACTGAGGGTGAACGGTCAGCGATCTAGCGCGACTTCACCCCTTCGTGGGGTTTCCGTCCGTCCTTTCGATTCTCCCGGCACGGACGTTCCCATCGGCCCCTCGCGCACCCCCTCCGCGTACGAGCGCACGGACCACCGCCCCGGCGTCCGCATCGGCGCGCACGCCCCCGAAATCGGTGACGCCACACGTCAACGCCCGGTTCTCAGCCCGTCACGCGGCCGTTCAGGACCACCCGTCGCGGTGCCGCCAGGGCGCGGACGTCCGCGCGCGGGTCCTCGTCGTAGACGACGAGGTCGGCGGGGGCGCCCTCGTCGAGGCCGGGGCGGCCTAGCCAGTCGCGCGCGCCCCACGTCGTCGCCGACAGGGCCTGCAGCGGTGGGATGCCGGCCGTGACCAGTTCGGCCACCTCGGCCGCCGCCAGGCCGTGGGGCAGGGAGCCGCCGGCGTCGGTGCCGACGTAGACCGGGATGCCGGCGTCGTAGGCGGCGCGGACGGTGTCGTAGCGGCGTTCGTGCAGCCGGCGCATGTGGGCCGACCAGCGCGGGTACCTGGCCTCGCCGCCGTCGGCGAGGCCGGGGAAGGTGGCGATGTTGACGAGGGTGGGGACGATCGCGACGCCGCGTTCGGCGAACAGCGGGATCAGGTCCTCGGTCAGGCCCGTGGCGTGCTCGATGCAGTCGATGCCCGCCTCGACCAGGTCGCGCAGGGAGTCCTCCGCGAAGCAGTGGGCGGTCACGCGGGCGCCCAGGCGGTGGGCCTCCGCTATCGCCGCCTCGACCGCCTCGCGCGGCCAGCAGGCCGACAGGTCGCCGAGGTCGCGGTCGATCCAGTCGCCGACCAGCTTGACCCAGCCGTCGCCGCGCCGGGCCTCCTGGGCGACGTAGGCGACCAGGTCCTCCGGCTCGATCTCCCAGGCGTAGTTGCGGATGTACCGGCGGGTGCGGGCGATGTGGCGGCCCGCGCGGATGATCTTCGGCAGGTCCTCGCGCTCGTCGATCCAGCGGGTGTCCGAGGGCGAGCCCGCGTCCCGGAGGAGGAGGGTGCCGGCCTCGCGGTCGGTGAGCGCCTGCTTCTCCGAGACGTCGTCGGGCACCGGTCCGTGCTCGTCGAGGCCGACGTGGCAGTGCGCGTCGACCAGTCCGGGCAGCACCCAGCCCTCGACGGTCGTCACGTCAGTGGCGCCGACGGGACGGTCGTAGGAGATCCGGCCGCCGACCACCCACAGCTCGTCCCGGACCTGGTCCTCGTCCGGGCCGACGAGCACCCGACCCTTCACGTGCAGCACCGCGTGATCGCTCATGCACCGCACCTTAATGAGCCGGTGCCCGCGGCGGACCACCCGGTCCGGGGTCACCGGGTGAAAGCGGGGCAGACCCGCCGACTACGCTCGACGCGTTCACCCTCGCCCGTACGAAGAGAGCACCGCCGTGACGAACCCGTTCCTGGACCTCGCTCCGCTGAGCGCCGACCGATTCGCCTCGATCGAGGACCGGGTGGCGCGGCTGCTGGGCACCGAGCAGGATGTCGTGATCACGCAGGGCGAGGCGCTGCTGCCGCTGGAGGGCGCGATCAGGGGGACGGCCGGCCCCGGTACGACCGCGCTGAACGTGATCACCGGGCCGTACGGGCAGACGTTCGGCAACTGGCTGCGCGACTGCGGCGCGACGGTGTACGACCTGTCGGTGCCGTACCACACAGCGGCCACGGCGGACCAGGTCAGGGAGGCTTTCGCCGAGCACCCGGAGATCGACTTCGTGTCGCTGGTGCACGCGGAGGCGGCGACCGGCAACACCAATCCGGTCGCGGAGATCGGCAAGGCCGTGTCGGAGCAGGGCGCCCTGTTCTACCTGGACGCCGTGGCCTCGGTCGGCGCGGAACCGGTGCTGCCGGACGCGTGGGGTGTGGACCTGTGCGTGATCGGGGCGCAGAAGGCGATGGGCGGCCCGGCCGGGGTGTCGGCGGTGTCGGTCAGCGAACGCGCCTGGGCCCGGATGGCGGCGAACCCGCAGGCGCCGCGCCGCTCCTACCTGTCCCTGCTGGACTGGAAGGAGCGCTGGATCGACGGCGGCCGCAAGGCGCTGCTGCACGCGCCCGCGCAGTTGGAGATGCTGGCGCTCGAGGCCTGTCTCGAACGCATCGAGGCGGCCGGCCTGGACGCGGTGATGGACCGCCACCGCCGCGCCGCCGCGGCCACCCGCGCGGGTACGCACGCCCTCGGCGGAGGCCTGGAGCCGTACGTGCACGAGGCGTCCGAGGCGGCCCCGGTCGCCACCACCCTGCGGGCCCCCTCGGGCATCGACGCCTCCGAACTGGTGGCCCGCGCCCTGGCGGCCGGCCCCACCCTGCCGCTGGCCGCGGGCGGCGGCCCGCTCGCCAAGGAGATGATCCGCGTCAACCACTACGGGACGGACGCCACCCGGGACATGGTCGAGGCCGCCCTGACGGCCCTGGGCGCCGCCCTGACCGGCCTCGGCACGACCGTGGACGTCGCGGCAGCCCGGAACGCGGTCGCGGAGGCCTGGCGGCCGTAGGCGCGCGGGCGGCGACAGGCACGCGGACGGCGGGCCGGCCGGGGGCCGGGATGTGGTGGTGTTCGTGAACATGAGGGCGACACGATCGATGACTACGCCCGGCACAATGGCGGGCCCGCATTCTCCAGAAGCGGATGGACGGGATTAACGGGACTTGTCGGCAAGGTAATTCGTGAATTCAATTCCGGGCAGCTTCCCATATTCTTCTGCCCCGTTTCCCGGGACCTAAACGCAGAGATTTCACGAACGCTCGGCGACACAATTCGAAGACCCCGGGCAGCGTTATGCGACTGTGACGCACTCCACAAAAGCGACCCTTTTGCCCAGTAAATTACGGACAAAACCACTCACATCGCCGCCCTCTCGCGCGATCACGTGCCCGCGCGATAACACACGAGTCCGGTTCACGTAAGGCTTCAGGGCGATGCAATTTTGAATTCTGCTCGGTAAGTTCATTCCACATGACTGCCGCCCAAGCAGACCTGCATTCCCCCCACACAGAATTGCCCGAGGCGCTCCGCATCGAGCGTCCCGCCCCCGCCGACGGCGCCGCACTCTGGCGGCTCGCGAAGGAATCCGGGACGCTCGATGTGAACTCCTCGTACAGCTATCTCCTCTGGTGCCGCGACTTCGCCGCCACGTCCGCGGTGGCGCGCGACGCCGACGGCGAGCCGGTCGGCTTCGTCACCGGATACGTGCGGCCCGACCGCCCGCACACCCTGCTCGTGTGGCAGGTGGCGGTGGACGCCGGTCACCAAGGCCGGGGCCTTGCCGCCCGGCTGCTCGACGCGCTCACCGCCCGGGTCGCCGCCGAGCGCGGGCTCACCTCCGTGGAGACCACGATCACCCCGGGCAACACCGCCTCCGAGCGGCTCTTCACCTCCTACGCCGCCCGGCATGGCGCCACGGTCGAGCGCGAGGTCCTGTTCGGGGCCGAGCAGTTCCCGGACGGGCCGCACGACCCGGAGGTCCTCCACCGGATCGGTCCACTCTCCTTCTGACCGCGCCCACTCCGGCTCTCCGGCGCCCGGCCACCTCTCCCTCCCCCGCCTCCCTCTCACTCCCCCACCGAGGAGCGATTCGTCGTGACCATCACCCAGCCCGACCTGAGCGTCTTCGAGACCCTGGAGTCCGAGGTGCGCAGCTACTGCCGCGGCTGGCCCACCGTCTTCGACCAGGCGCGCGGCAGCCGCATGTACGACGAGGACGGCCACGAGTACCTCGACTTCTTCGCGGGCGCAGGCTCGCTCAACTACGGCCACAACAACCCCGTACTGAAACGGGCGTTGATCGACTACCTGGAGCGCGACGGGGTCACCCACGGGCTCGACATGTCGACCACCGCCAAGCGCACGTTCCTCCAGACCTTCCAGAACCTGGTCCTGCGCCCGCGCGACCTGCCGTACAAGGTGATGTTCCCGGGCCCGACCGGCACCAACGCCGTGGAATCGGCGCTGAAGCTGGCCCGCAAGGTCAAGGGGCGCGAGGCGATCGTGTCGTTCACCAACGCCTTCCACGGCATGTCGCTGGGTTCCCTGGCCGTCACCGGGAACGCTTTCAAGCGGGCCGGCGCCGGCATCCCGCTCGTGCACGGCACGCCCATGCCGTTCGACAACTACTTCGACGGCAAGGTCCCGGACTTCCTGTGGTTCGAGCGGCTGCTGGAGGACCAGGGCTCCGGTCTGAACAAGCCGGCCGCCGTGATCGTCGAGACCGTGCAGGGCGAGGGCGGCGTCAACGTCGCCCGGCCCGAGTGGCTGCGCGCGCTCAAGGAGCTGTGCGAGCGGCAGGACATGCTGCTGATCGTCGACGACATCCAGATGGGGTGCGGGCGCACCGGGGCCTTCTTCTCCTTCGAGGAGGCCGGCATCGTGCCCGACATCGTCACCGTCTCCAAGTCCATCAGCGGCTACGGCCTGCCGATGTCGCTGTGCCTGTTCCGGCCGGAGCTGGACGTGTGGGAGCCGGGCGAGCACAACGGCACCTTCCGCGGCAACAACCCGGCGTTCGTCACGGCCACCGCCGCCCTGGAGGCCTACTGGACGGACGGCTCGGCGATGGAGAAGCAGACCCGCGCCCGCGGTGAGCTGCTCGAGCAGTGGCTGATCTCGATCACCGAGGAGAACCTCGCGGACGTCAGCGAGTACCGGGGCCGGGGCCTGGTGTGGGGCCTGGAGTTCCACGACCCGCAGCGGGCCGGGCGGATCGCGCGGCGCGCCTTCGACCTCGGGCTGCTGGTCGAGACGTCCGGCCCGCAGGGCGAGGTCGTCAAGCTGCTGCCGGCGCTGACCATCACCCCCGAGGAGCTGGACGAGGGCATGAGCGTCCTCGCCCGCGCGGTCCGCGAGACCGCCTGACCACCGAGCGGCCGAGCACCAGAACACCGCAACACCGCAACACCGCAACACGGCAACACCGGAACTCCGGAACTCCGGAACACCGGAAAAATCGACGCAAGGAGGCGCGTACCACCGTGATCGTCCGTTCGTTCAAGGACATCGAAGGCACCGACCGGCATGTGAAGGCCGCGTCCGGCACCTGGGAGAGCAAGCGCATCGTTCTCGCCAAGGAGAAGGTCGGCTTCTCCGTGCACGAGACGATCCTGTACGCGGGTACGGAGACGTCGATGTGGTACGCGAACCACATCGAGGCCGTCGTCTGCGTCGAGGGCGAGGCCGAGCTGACCGACCACGAGACCGGGAAGACCTACACGATCACGCCCGGGACCATGTACCTCCTCGACGGCCACGAGCGGCACACGCTCCGCGTCAAGGAGGACTTCCGCTGCATCTGCGTGTTCAACCCGCCCGTCACCGGCCGGGAGGATCACGACGAGAACGGCGTCTACCCCCTGCTCACCGAGCCCGAGGAGGTGTGAACACCACCATGAGCAACGTCACCGACCTGTACCCCACCCGCGGCGCCACCGAGGTGACCACTCCCCGTCAGGACCCGGTCGTCTGGGGCTCCCCCGACACGCCCGGACCGTTCGACGCCGCCGGCCTCCAGTCGTTCGAGCGCGACGGCTTCCTCGCCGTCGACCAGCTGATCACCGAGGACGAGGTCGCCGTCTACCGGCGGGAGCTGGACCGGCTGGTGGGCGACCCGGCGATCCGGGCCGACGAACGCTCCATCGTGGAGCCGACGTCCAAGGAGATCCGCTCGGTCTTCGAGGTGCACCGGATCAGCGAGGTGTTCGCCGGGCTGGTGCGGGACGAGCGCGTCGTCGGGCGGGCCCGGCAGATCCTCGGCTCGGACGTATACGTCCACCAGTCGCGGATCAACGTCAAGCCGGGTTTCGGGGCCAGCGGCTTCTACTGGCACTCGGACTTCGAGACCTGGCACGCCGAGGACGGCCTGCCGAACATGCGGACGGTGTCCGTCTCGATCGCGCTGACCGAGAACTACGACACCAACGGCGGCCTCATGATCATGCCAGGGTCGCACCGAACGTTCCTCGGCTGTGCGGGGGCCACGCCGAAGGACAACTACAAGAAGTCGCTTCAGATGCAGGACGCGGGCACGCCGTCCGACGAGGCGCTGACCGCCCTGGCCGGGCAGTACGGCATCAAGCTGTTCACGGGCAGGGCCGGTTCGGCCACCTGGTTCGACTGCAACTGCATGCACGGCTCCGGCGACAACATCACGCCGTTCCCGCGCAGCAACGTGTTCATCGTCTTCAACAGCGTGGAGAACGCGGCGGTGGACCCGTTCTCGGCGCCGGTACGGCGTCCGGAGTTCATCGGAGCGCGGGATTTCACTCCGGTGCGGTGAGACGAACCGGCCGGGCGTCCGGGGGGTGGCCCCCGGAGGACACAGCATCGGAGCGCGGGACTTCACCCCGGTGCGGTGACCCGTGGGTGATACGGATCGGGGCCTCCTCGTGTGGGACGGGAGGCCCCGGCCCGTGTCCGGATCCCGGTGGCGGCGTCAGCCGGCCAGCGCGTCCAGCAGGCGGTCGACGTCGGCGGGCGTGTTGTAGAGGTGGAACGCGGCCCGCAGATTGCCCGCGCGCTGGGAGACCTCGATGCCCTTGGCGCTCAACTCGCCCTGGCGCGCTCCGAGTCCGGGCACGGCGACGATCGGGGAGCCCGGCGCCCGGACCGGTTCGTGGCCCAGGGAGCGCAGCCCGGCGCGGAAGCGGTCGGCGAGCGCGAGGTCGTGGGCGCGTACGGCGGACACCCCGAGTTCCTCGACGAGTTCGAGTGAGCGGCGAGCGCCCGCGTAGCAGAAGAGGGCGGGACTCTCGTCGAACCGCCGTGCGGAGTGGGCGAGTTCCTCGACGGGGCCGTAGCAGCTGTCCCAGGGCCGCTCCCCCGCCACCCAGCCCGCGAACAGCGGGTCGAGGCCGCCGAGGTCGTCGGGGACGACCAGGAAGGCCACGCCCCGCGGGCACAGGAGCCACTTGAAGGCGACGGCGCTGACGTAGTCGTAGGCGTCCGCGTCGAGGTCCAGCCAGCCGGCGGCCTGGGAGGCGTCGACGTACACGCGCGCGCCGTGCTCGCGCGCGGCCGCGCGGACGGCGGGCAGGTCGGCGACGCGGCCGTCGGCCGACTGTGCGGCACTCACGGCGACCAGGACCGTGCCGGGCCGTACCGCCTCGGCGATCCGCTCCAGCGGTGCGCTGCGTACCTTCAGGTCCCGGCGGATGTGGAAGGGGTTCACCAGGGAGCTGAAGTCGCCCTCGACGGTGAGGACTTCGGCACCCTCGGGCAGTGCGGCGGCGATCAGCCCGGTGTAGACGGCGACGGAGGCGCCGGCCGCCACGCGCCGGTCCGGCACCTTCATCAGCCGGGCGAAGGAGGCGCGGGCGGCCTCGACGTCGGCGAACATGTCGGTCGACTGCCCGGCGGCGGTCGCCGCCACGGCGGTGCCCAGGGCCTCCACGGTACGGGCGGGCAGGAGACCGAGGGTCGCGCTGTTCAGATAGGTGGTCTTCGGGGCGAACTCGGCGCGGACGAGGGTCTCGAAGGTTTCCATGGGTCCACTGTGCGGCCCGTCGCGGCCCCCGTCCATCGCGCGTTTCTGCGGAGTGCTCCGAAGGATCCCTTATGCGTCCGCCCCGACCTGCGGTTCGTCCTCGCCGCTCAGCTCCGCGGCACCGCGCATCCGTCCGGGCCGCAGGCGTCCCCGTCCGCGTCGCCGCCCTGGAGGAGGGTCAGCGGCGAGCGTTCGCCCCATGCCTGGGTGAGGGCCTGGGTGAAGACGTCGGCGGGCTGGGCACCGGAGACGCCGTACTTCCGGTCGAGCACGAAGAACGGCACCCCGGAGGCACCGAGTTGCGCGGCCTCCCGCTCGTCGGCGCGGACCTCGGCGGCGTAGGCGTCGGGGTCGGCGAGCACCTTCCGGACGGCGTCGGCGTCGAGCCCGGCGGCGACGGCCAGCTCCACCAGCCGCTCGTCGCCCTCGGTGAAGACGGACCGCTCCTCGGCGAAGTTCGCCCGGTACAGCGCGTCCAGCAGCTCGCTCTGCCTGCCGTGCTCCTTGGCGAGGTGCAGCAGGCGGTGCATGTCGAAAGTGCTGCCGTGGTCCCGGCCCCGGGTGCGGTACGCGAGCCCCTCGGCGGCGGCCTGCCGTCCCAGGTTCTCCTCGCCGTCGTGCGCCTGCGCCTCGCTCATCCCGTACTTCTTGGTGAGCATGGTGATCACCGGCTGCACGTCGTCCTTGGCCCGCCCCGGATCCAGCTCGAACGACCGGTGCACCACCTCGACCTGCTCCCGGTGCGGGAAGGCCGCGAGTGCCTTCTCGAAGCGCGCCTTCCCGACGTAGCACCAGGGACAGGCGATGTCCGACCAGATCTCGACGCGCATGCTCTCGGCTCTCTCCCGCTCGTACGGAAGCGGAGGTGGACGCCCTCCGCCGGGTCCGTGAACGTTCAATCAGCGGGTTTCATTCCCCGGTCACCGTGTAGCACAGCCACAGATGGTGGCCGCCCTCGTCGGCGGGCCGCAGCGGATCCGGGGTCCAGCCCTGCCGGGCGTAGAAGCGCTGCGCCCGTTCGTTGCCGGTGTGCACTTCCAGGACGGCCGTCCGCCTGCCGTCGGTGCGCCACTGCTCGACGCAGGCCGCGTGCAGCGCCGTGCCGATGCCCGAGCGCCAGTGGCCGGGGTCGACGTGGAACTGGAACAGCATGACCGTGTCCGCGGGGCCGTCCGGTGGGGTGCGGAAGGAGGCGATGCCGACGATGCGGCCCTGGTCGACAGCGCACAGCACATGGCCGTCGGGGCGCGCGATGGCCTCGTGCCATCGCGCGGTCCAGTCGGCGTCGGCGGCCGGGATGCCGCCCCGGTAGTACGTGGACCGCGCGCGCACCATCAGGTCGGAGACGGCCTCCGCCTCGGCGGGTACGGCCGTACGGATCACCAGGCGTCCGCCCGCACTGTTGTCGATCATGCGAGGGAGGACGCGGAGGCCCGGCGATCCGGTTCCGTGCTGTGCGGGGTCAGCGCTCCAGGTGGCCGTTGAAGCGGCGGGGCAGGCCGAGCGGGTTGTCGTCGCGCAGCTCCGGCGGCAGCAGCGCCTCCGGGGCGTTCTGGTACGCCACCGGGCGCATCCACCGCTCGATCGCCGTACCGCCGACGGAAGTGGACGTCGAGGTCGTCGCGGGGTAAGGGCCGCCGTGGTGCTGGGCGGGGGCCACCGCGACACCGGTCGGCCAGCCGTTGACGAGCACGCGTCCGGCGAGCGGGGTGAGCCGGGCGAGCAGTTCGGCGCCGCGTCCCTGGCCGGCCGCCTCCTCGGTGGACAGGTGCACGGTCGCGCTGAGGTTGCCGGGCAGCCGCGACAGGACGGCCTCGGCCTCGGTCTCGTCCTCGTAGCGGGCGACCACGGTGACCGGTCCGAAGCACTCCTCCAGGAGCAGGTCGTGCTCCCCGTCCTCGGTGAGCTTCTCGGCCGGGACGGTCAGGAAGCCCGCGCTGACCGAGTGCTCGCCGCCCGCGCCCGGGGTGACCGGCGACTCGACGCCGGGCAGTGCGGAGCGCTCGGCGATGCCGGTGAGGAAGTTGTCGCGCATCCGGTGGTCGAGCAGGACGCCCGGGTCGGTGTCGCTGACGGCGTCGGTGAGCGACTTGACCAGGCCGTCGCCCGCGGCTCCGGACGGCACGAGGACCAGTCCGGGCTTCACGCAGAACTGTCCGACGCCCATCGTCATCGACCCGGCCAGCCCGGTCCCGATGGCCTCGGCCCGCTCGGCGGCCGCCGCCTCGGTGACGAGGACCGGGTTGAGCGACCCCAGCTCGCCGTGGAACGGGATCGGCGCCAGCCGCGCGGCCGCCGCGTCGAACAGGGCCCGGCCGCCGCGCACGGAACCGGTGAAGCCGGCGGCCGCCACCAGCGGGTGCCCGACGAGTTCGACGCCCGCCTCGAAGCCGTGGACGAGACCGATCACGGACACGGGGACGCCGTGGTGCGCCGCCGCTCCGCGCAGCACCCTGGCGACCAGTTCGGACAGGGCCGGGTGGTCGGGGTGCGCCTTGACGACGACGGGGCAGCCCGCGGCGAGCGCGCTCGCGGTGTCGCCGCCGGCGACCGAGAAGGCGAAGGGGAAGTTGGAGGCGGAGTAGACGGCTACGACCCCGAGCGGCACCTTGAAGCGGCGCAGGTCCGGGATCGGCGGGGCCGCGGTGGCGTCGGGGTGGTTGATGATCACGTCGAGGAAGGCGCCCTCGTCGACGATGTCCGCGAAGGCCCGCAACTGGTAGCAGGTCCGGGCCAGTTCGCCGGTGAGCCGGACCGGTCCGAGCGCGGTCTCGGCGTCGGCGGCCTCGACGAGCCGGTCCCGGGCCCCTTCCAGCCGGTCGGCGGCGGAGCGCAGGAAGGCCGCGCGGACGGCGCGGTCGGCGAGCGCCCCGCGCGCCTCGTGCGCGGCCCGCACGACGGCGTCCACCTCCCGCGCTGTGGCCTCCACCGCAACCTGTTCCCGCTGCTTCCCGGTACGGGGGTCGACACTCCAGACTGGTGCTGCCACCGCGGATCCCTCCACATGTCTTGCCGCAGTATCCGGCCGGTCCCTACGGTCGGCCGGATTCGGGTCACCATCAGGGCGTTCGATATGCTGAACGCTGTCTCTGATGATGAATACACTGTCGGAGACTATATCTCCAGCTTCTCGTCGAACGAAGGGGTCCAGGGCGATGTCGGCAGGCGACGCAGGCGGCGGGGCGCAGGTCAAGTCCGCGGTACGGACCGTGGAGTTGCTCGAGTTCTTCGCCGGCCGGCCCGGTATGCACTCGCTGGCCGCGGTCCAGGAGGCCGTCGGGTATCCCAAGTCCAGCCTGTACATGCTGCTCCGCACACTCGTCGAGCTGGGCTGGGTGGAGACCGACGCCACCGGCACGCGCTACGGCATCGGCGTGCGGGCGCTGCTCGTCGGCACCTCCTACATCGACGGCGACGAGGTGGTCGCGGCGGCCCGCCCCACGCTGGACCGGCTGTCCGACGACACCACCGAGACGATCCACCTCGCCCGTCTGGACGGCACGAACGTCGTCTACCTGGCCACCCGCCAGTCGCAGCACTATCTGCGCCCCTTCACCCGGGTCGGCCGCCGCCTGCCCGCCCACTCCACCTCGCTGGGCAAGGCGCTGCTGAGCACGTACACGGACGAGCAGGTGCGCAAGATGCTCCCGGAGACGCTGCCCGCGCTGACGGAGCACACCATCACCGACCGCGAGCGGCTCATCGAGGAACTGCATCAGATCCGCGAGCAGGGGTACGCCGTCGACCGCGAGGAGAACACCCTGGGCCTGCGCTGCTTCGGGGTGGCGATCCCGTACCGCACCCCGGCCCGGGACGCGGTCAGCTGCTCGGTCCCGGTGGCACGCCTGACGCCGGCGCACGAGCAGATGGTGAAGGATGCTCTCTTCGACGCCCGTGACCGACTGACGCTCGCCACCCGGAGGCTGTGACACATGGAGGTCGTACTCCGCGAGGTCCACGACAGCGATCTGCCGGTGTTCTTCCGGCAGATGAACGACCCGGAGGCGCTGCGGATGGCCGCCTTCACCCCGCAGGACCCGGCCGACCACGAGGCTTTCGAGGCGCACTGGCGAAGGCTGCGCGCCTCGTCCGTCGTGCTGCGCACCGTCCTGCTGGACGGTGACGTGGTCGGCAGCGCCGCCGTCTACGGCGAGCCGGGCGAGCGCGAGGTCACCTACTGGGTGGACCGCGCCTACTGGGGCCGCGGCGTCGCCACGGCCGCGCTGCGCGCCCTGCTGGCCGAGGTGCCCGAACGCCCGCTGTACGCGCGGGCGGCAGCGGACAACGCCGGCTCACTGCGGGTGCTCGCCAAGTGCGGCTTCCGGGAGTCCGCGCGGGCCCGGGGGTTCGCCGAGGCGCGCGGCGAGGAGATCGACGAGGTGGTGCTGTCGCTGCGGGCCGACGCCGGGTGACAACGGGCGCGCGCGAGATGTGCCCCGCCCGACCTCGTGGAGCGGGCGGGGCACGTCATGTGCCTAGCCGACGAAGTACGTCGGGTTCGGCAGCTTGAAGGTGCGCTCGGCGTGGCCGCCGTCGAGGTCGGAGTACTGGTCGCCGAAGTTGGCGACGATGTCGTACCCGAGGTCCTCGATGTGCCTGCGGGTGCCGGACTTGTACTGGACGGTGGTGCACTTCCAGGCGCCCGGGGTGGCGCAGTCCTTCAGGTAGGACGGCGGGTTGGCCGCGTCCTTGAGGAACATGTGCGCGGCGTCGAGGTTGACGTCGGCGCCGATCTTCTTCAGGTTCTCCACGGCCGCGGAGCGCTGCGCCTCGCTCAGGCCGGAGTTGTAGAAGACCTCGACACCCTTCTTCGCGGCGTACCGCACGAGTTCGGGGCTGCCGAAGACCGCCGGGCGGTCGGCCTTGTTGACGTAGGCCGCCCAGGTGGCGCTGTTGTAGCCGTAGTTGTTCTTCTTCTCGTAGTCCAGGCTGAGCAGCAGCGTGTCATCGATGTCGAAGACGACGGCCGGCTTGTTCTTGCCCTTGTGGTCCGCCTTGTCCGCCGCCTTGTCGATCCACTTCCTGGCGTCGGCGTCGACGCGCGCGAGGTCCTTGGCGTACGGGCTGTCCGGGGACGCCTGGTAGACACCGTCGGCATCGGGCTTGGTGCCGTAGTAGGTGTCGATGTCCTGGGTGAGGAGCCCGATGTTGTAGGGCTCGTGGGTGGAGTTGGCGGTCGACTGACCTGCCGTGGCCGCACCGGCGCCGTAGATCACGGCACCGGTGAGGACGCAGGTGGCGGCGAGGGCCGCGATACGCAGTGGCTTGTGCATGAGTCGTTTTCTACGCGCGTCACCCTCGGATGCGCGAGACCATGCGGGGTACCTTTTGCCCGATCGATATCTGGCGTGGCGGACAATTCGCCTGCGCCACCCGCCGTTCACCTCGACCGGTCACGCGCCGTCAGCGCCCCCGCCACGGCGTCCAGTCGCCGAGGTACGCCTCCCGGGTCCCCGTCCGGGCCTCGACGCGGGTGAGCTGGGGGCGGTCGGCCGGGCCGCTGATCCGCGCGCCGGGCCCGGAGTTGCGGTACTCGGCGAAACGCTGGTCCTGCCAGGGGTACGTATCCGACATGTTGGTGTAGAGCGTGACCGTGTCGATGCCCGCGCCGAGCCAGGTGTCGCGGACGGTCAGCATCGGGCGGGCGGTCGTGTCCGAGCTGGGCACCCAGGGGCGGGCGAGCTTGTAGCCGCCGTCCGGGGCCCGGCTGGTGACGCGGCCGTGCGTGACCAGGTAGCCGCGCGGGTTGGCGACCGCGGTGGAGGGCGCGAAGACGAAGCCGTACGGTGCCGCCGCCAGGTCGCTGCGGTCCAGCGCGCGGAAGTGGCAGTGCTCGAACACCGCGGTCGCCCGGCCGAAGACGAAGTCGACGTCGCCCTCGATGTGGCAGTGGGCGTAGTAGTGGCGGGCGAAGGCGGACAGGGTCCTGGTGTCGGCGTACAGGGTGTCCTGGTGGCCCAGGAAGCGGCAGTGCCAGAACGCCGAGCGGTCGCCCTGCACCTTGGCGGCGACGGCCTGGGTGCCGCTGACACCGGGGTGGTCGGCGCGCAGCCAGTCGTTGGCGAAGGTGATCCGGTGGGCGGTGAAGCCGTCCGCCTGGGCGGTCGTGGTGGCCGATCCGCTGGTGCCGTAGGTGCCGCCGTCGGGTCTGCGCGTGCCGGCCGCGTTGTCGTACACGATCACCACGTCGCGGGCGTCGCCGGTGGCGCCGATCCAGGTCATGTCGGTGCGGGTGGCGTCCACGGAGACGGTCTCCCGGTAGGTGCCCGGCGCGAGGACCAGGGTCCAGCCGCCGCCCGCGGCCGCGTTCACCGCGGCCTGCACCTGGGTGAAGTCGCCGCGGCCGTGCGGGTCGACGTAGAGGGTGCGCGGGGTGCGGCGGGCGGCCGGTGAGCCGTGGCGGCCGAACGGGTGCGGCCGGGCGGCTGCACCGGCGGGCGGGGCGGCCAGGCCGAGCGCGGCGCCGGCGGCGGCGCCGGCGAGCAGCAGTCCCCTTCTGGACAGCCCCTTTCCGGGCCGTCCCTTTCCAGGCAGGGGCGGCGGGGACGGGCTGAGGTGGGGCGAGGGCATGCGGGTGCTCCTTCGCGGTGCGGCGGGTCGGCGGCCGTGGCGGGCCGGGACGGAGGGTGCGCCCCGGCCCGCCGGGTAGGGGGACGTCAGCGCAGACGGCCGGCGCCCGCCTGGTGGTCGACGATCCCCGGCAGTGCCTTCGGGTTGTCGATCCGGGTGCGCAGGGCCGGGGTCCAGTCCCCGCCCCGCTGGAGGATCTCGTCGGGGACCTGGGTGTTGTGCACGGCGATCAGGTCGGTGAGCCTGCCGTTGACGTAGTTGTGGGACTCGGTGACCGGCGAGTCCTTCCACTTCTTGAGGATCCGGCCCGCGCCGACCCCGGGCGCCAACGTGAACGCGTTGTGTTCGGCGACGAGTTGGGACTCCATGCCGATGCCGAGGCTGTAGCCGTAGCCGGCGTTGGCCACGAAGTGGTTGTTGTAGGAGTCGACCTGCCCGAAGCGGACGCGCGGGGCCCGCTCGACGAGGTTCTCGAACAGGTTGTGATGCAGGGTCACCTTGAGGTGGCCCCGGTCGATCGCGGCGGTGGACGCGCTGTCACTGTTCCCGATGAGGATGGTCTTGTCGTGGTCCGCGAAGACGTTCCAGGAGACCGTCACGTAGTCGGCGCCCTTGACGATGTCCAGCTCGCCGTCGTGCTGCTCGAAGATCCGGCCGTAGTAGTACGGCAGGGCGCTGTTGGGGTGCTCGCCGTCGGTGAAGGTGTTGTGGTCCATCCAGACATGGGTGGAGCCGGTGATCACCGCGCTGTCGTACTCGGAGTTCCAGTTGCCGTCGGCGGTGTCGGTGGGGTCCCACTGCGGGAAGCAGTCCAGCGGGCTCTCCAGGGTGAGGTTGCGGACGATGACGTTGTCCACGTTCTTGATCTGGAGGCTGGCGCCCTTGAAGCCCGCGTCCTCGCCGACGCCGACGAGGGTGGTGTTGGCGGGGATGTTCGCCTTGATGTACTTGTCCTGGAGGGCGGCGGAGGCGCGGCGCAGGCCCTCGGGGCTGTCGTCGGGCTCGCCGTCCAGGTTCCGGTCGCGACCCCACGTCTGGGGCGCGTAGGTCTCCAGGTAGGTGTCGAAGTCGTAGCCGGGCACCTCGAAGACGGAGCAGCTCGGGCCGTCGGCGTCGATCATGCCCTTGACCTTGATGATCTTCGGCGCGCTGCCGCCGGCGGCGAGCGCGGCCTTGAAGCCGTCCCAGGTGGTGACGGTGTAGGTGTGGGCGGCGTCGGCCTGCGCGCCGCCGGTGGTGCCGGTGCCGTAGGAGCCCCAGCCGTCCTTGGCCGCGAGCACCTGGCGGGCGGTGTCGGGGGTGTGGGGCCCGGGAGTCGCGGCGGCGGTGCCGGTGACGGCGAGCACCAGGGCGGTGCAGCCCACGGCCGCTGTGATGACACGCTCATGACATTTCTGTGGGCGCACTGTACGGATCCTCTTTCAACGGGGAGCGGGACAAGTTTCAACGGGGAGCGGGACAAGAAGGGGCGCGGGGAACCGCGCGCCCAGCCACGGCCCGCGGCCCGGAACCGGCCTCAAGCCCCCGGACCGTCCGCCTTCGTTTCATCGGCCGGCGTCAGCCCTGGTTCTGCTTCCACTCGGCCTGCGCCTTGTTCAGCTGGTCGGCCAGCGTGTCCAGGAACTGCTTGGCGCTCATCTTGCCGAGCAGCACCTTCTGGAAGTTCGCCTCGTTGTCGGCCTTGGAGATGGTGTTCCAGTCGGGCAGGTAGTACGGCAACTGGACGATCTTCGTGTCGGCCCCGTTCAGCGCCTCGGCCGCCAGCTTCGTCGGCTCGGCCTGCTGGATCCAGGCGTCCGCGGCGGCGTCGACGTTGGTGGGCACCTGCCCGGCGGACTCGTTGAACTTGGAGTTCTCCGCGGCCGAGGCGGCGAACTCGATGAACTTCCAGGCGGCCGCCTTGTTCTTGCTCGCCTTGAACAGGCCGACACCGTCGACCGGGTTGGACACCTGCACCCGGGTGCCGTCGTCCAGCGTGGGGTTCGGGATGCCGCGGAACTTGTCCTTGCCGAGGGCCTTCAGGTGATCCTGGTACGAGCCCAGGTTGTGGCTCAGCATGCCGATGGTGCCGCTGTCCCACTGGGCGACCATCTTGGTGAAGTCGTTGTTGACGTCGGCGGACGGGGTGTCCTTCTTGTACAGCGCGACGTACTTCTCCAGCGCCGCCACGTTCTTCGGGTCGTTGACCGTGGTCCTGTCGCCGTCCCAGAACGAGGTGATGCCGGTCTGCCCGTACACCGCGTCCAGGGCCGGCGCGATGGAGCCCTCGCCGCCGCGGATGGTGAAGCCGAACTCGTTCTTGCCCTTGTTCGTGAGCTTGCCCGCGGCCTCGTAGAACTTGTCCCAGGTGGTCGGCGCGTCCAGGCCCGCCTTCTTGAACAGGTCGGTGCGGTACCACAGCGTGCCGTTGTTCACCGAGGTCGGCACGTGGTACAGGGTGTCGCCGCCGCCCGCCGCCTTGCTGACGCCGAGCACGTTCTCACTGAGCTTGCCGTTCAGCTCGCTCTTCGCCAGCCGGCCGTCCAGCGGCTCCAGGGCGCCCTGGGCTGCGATCTCGGCGAGCATCGCGGTGCCCACGCCGCCGACGTCCGGCAGACCGCCGCCCTGGATGGCGGTGTCGTACTTGGACTGGGCGCTCGCGGCCGGGATGCCGACATAGTTGACCTTGATGTCCGGGTACTTCTTCTCGAAGTCCGCGATGATCTGCTTCCAGATGTCGGTGCGCACGCCGCCGTTGTTGTCCCAGAAGGTGATCTCGCCCTTGCCGGAGCCCTCGGAACCCTTGCTCTTCCCGGAGGCGCTGCCGTCATCACCGCACGCGGTGGCGGTCAGCGCGAGCGCGGAACCCAGGACGACGGCCACGGCGGCACGCCTGCTTCTACGGATGTTGATCTTCAATGATCGGCTCTCTTCTTCTGGATCCAACTCGGAGGTGGAGCTTGGGGCTTGGGACTGGGGACTCGGGGACGCTTTCCGGTAAGCGCTTGCTGGAGGGGTGTGCCGCGGCGGCTCCCGGCCGAGGCGACGACGGGGCGGGTTACGGCACGGTGGGGGCGGGAGGGCTCCCGACGGACGGTTTCCTCATGACCGGGCCGCCTCGCGGGCCAGTTCCCCGGCCTCGTTCCGGCCGAGCCGGCCGTCGGCGACGACGGTGACGATCCGGCGCAGGACGGTCTCGCCGGACTCGATCGCGAGCCGCCGCTCGGCCGCCAGCGACGAGCCCACGCCCGGGTACTCCGCGGCCCGCACGAACCAGGCGTCCCGGCGGGTGGCGTCGGTGGCCCCGGCGAACACCAGCGTCCAGGTGCCGCCCACGAGCGCCACCCAGTCGGCGCGGGTGCCGTGGGCCTCCGCCTCGCCGTCCCGGTCGGCGGTGAGGACCAGCGGGGGCCGCTCCTCCTTGCGGGCCCGCCAGAAGAAGCCGCCGTACGCCGCGCCGGGGCGTCCGTTGGTGGCGGGGCTGCCGATCGACAGCGCCCGAGGGGTGACGTTGGTGAGGGCGAAGGTGAAGTCCAGGGCCCAGGCGGTGGCGGTGAGTCCGGTGGCCGCGACGGTACGGCGCTCGCGCAGCAGCTCACGGCCCGCGGCCACCCAGCGCAGCTCCTCCTCGAACCGGTCGGCCTCACGCAGGGGGAAGCCGGTGTGCCGCTGGGCGCCGTGGTTGTCCAGCTCGGTCGGGCCCCGGTCGCGTACGAAGGTGCGCCCGCCCCAGAAGTTGTGCCCCTCGACGTCGGGAACGGCGACACCGACGCCGAGGTGATGGAGGTGGTCGGCGGGGCCGAGTTCGGTGACCGCGGTACCGGCCAGGGTGGTGACGGGGTGCAGATAGGGGCGCGGGGAGCGCCGGTCGGGCAGCTCGGGCCGGGTGACGTAGCGCGCGACCGGGCGGCCCGCCACACGCAGGACCGGGGAGTCCGTCATCCGACGGCCACCTCCTTCGGCGACGCCCAGTCGACGTCCAGCTCGGAGTACAGGGAGAGGGTGTCGGCGACGGCCGCGACGAGCCCGTCGACACCGGGCACGACCCGGCGGTCCTCGTCGGCCAGGCGCCGCCAGAAGCCGGCCGGCAGCGCGCCCGGGTCCGGGGCGGTGCGGACCGCCTCGACGACCCGCATGAAGGCGCCCGTGGATACGGGTGGCACCAGCAACTCCGCCCCGGTGGTCAGATGCTCGACCAGGTTCTCCAGCAGGTCGGTGCGGCCGTACTCGAACTCCTCCGGGCCGTGGCCGGCCCGCTGCAGCAGCACCCGGTCCTGCTTGTACCAGAAGGTGATCCGGCCGCTGCTGCCGTGCACCATGACGTACGGGTCGTCGGGGCGTTCGGCGCACAGGGTCGCCGCGACGGCGGCCGGGCCGTGCGCGGTGGTGACGCGGACGCAGGAGGTGTCGTCGGCCTCGATGGCGTTGGCCCGCCACAGCTCGGTCTCGATGCCGGTGACGTCCTCGGCGCGGGTGGCGCCGAGCAGGGCGAGCGCGGTGGACACGGCGTGCGCGAGGGGGTTGGTGAGCACCCCGTCGACCACGTCGACGCCGTTCAGACGGCGCCTGCCCGCCCAGGGCGCCCGCCAGTAGTAGGCCTCGTCGCGCGCCCAGGCGCCCGCCGCGCCGACCCCGGTGACCGTCCCGATCATGCCCTTCGCGACCAGCTCCCGGATCGCGGGCATCGCGTGCGAGCCCAGCGCCTGAAAGCCGATCTGGCAGGCGACACCCGCCTCGGCGACCCCGTCGGCCATCCGGCGGAACTCCGCGTAGGAGGGGGCGGGCGGCTTCTCCAGCAGGAGGTGGACGCCCCGCGCGGCGGCGGTGAGCGCCAGGTCGGTGTGGGTCGGGATGGGCGTGCAGATCACCGCGATCCGCGCGCCGGTGGCGTCCAGCAGCGCGCCGAAGTCGGCGGACTGCGCCGGTGTGCCGAGACCGCCGGGTATCTCGTCCTCGGCCAGCGGGGTCAGCTCGCAGATGCCCACGAGCCGTACGAGGCCCTTGTCCTGGAGCCGGCGGATGTTGTCCAGGTGCCAGCGGCCGTGACCGCGGGCACCGGCGAGCACGACCGGCAGCGGCGTGATGGCGTCCGTCGGTGCGGTGGCCGCCGTCGGTGGAGTGGTGGCCGTCATCCCTTCACCGCCCCCGCACTGAAGCCGGTGATCAGCCACTTCTGGATGAAGGCGAACACGATCACCACGGGTACGGCGGCGACGATGCCGCCCGCGGCCAGCGCGCCCAGGTCGACGCTGTCCGCGCTCATCAGGGTGTTGAGGCCGACCGGGATGGTCTGCTTGCTCTGGTCGGAGAGGAACATCAGCGCGAACAGGAAGTGGTTCCAAGCGTGCACGAAGGCGAAGGAGCCGACGGCGATCAGCCCGGGCCGCAGCAGCGGCAGGACGACGATCCGGAAGGCGGAGAAGCGGTTGCAGCCGTCCACCCAGGCGGCCTCCTCCAGGGACGGGGGCACGTTCTTGATGAAGCCGCTGATCAGGATCATCGACAGCGGAAGCTGGAAGACGGTCTCGGCGATGACGACGCTGCCCAGCGAGTTGATCATCGACAGCTTGGCGAAGATCTGGAAGAGCGGGACGAGCAGCAGCGCGCCGGGCACGAACTGCGAGCAGAGCAGGGCGAGCATGAAACCGCGCTTGAGCCGGAAGTCGAACCGGGCGAGCGCGTAGCCGCCGGCCAGGGCGACGACCGTGGTGAGGACCAGGGTCGCGACGCCGACGAGCACGCTGTTCTGGAAGTAGAGGCCGAAGCTCCGCTCGGTCCACACCTTCTCGAAGTGCTCGAAGGTCATCGGCCAGGGCACGAGCGAGGTGGAGCCGGCCGGGCGCAGCGCGAACAGCAGGATCCAGTAGAAGGGGATCAGGGTGAAGAGCAGATACACGGACAGCGGCAGATAGATGTGCCAGCGCGGGACCTCGTCCCAGGCGCGGCGCCTGCCGCGCGGCCGGGAAGGCTCGGACACCACGCGCTCGGGCGCGGGCGCGATCTCGGTGATCACTTCTCACCTCCGAACTTGCTCAGCCGCAGATAGACGATCGAGCAGAAGAGCAGGATGACGAACGCCACCGTGGTCAGGGCGGAGGCGTAGCCGAAGTTGTGGGCGTCGACGCTGGTGTTGGCGATGTAGAGCGGCAGGGTGGTCGTCTCGCCGGCCGGTCCGCCGCCGGTGAGGGTGTAGAGCAGGTCGACGTTGTTGAACTCCCACACCGCGCGCAGCAGCGTGGACAGGACGATGGCGTCCTTCAGATGGGGCAGGGTGATGTGCCAGAACTGCTTGAGCCGGCTCGCCCCGTCGACCTCGGCGGCCTCGTACAGGTCCGTCGAGACGGACTGGAGGTCGGCGAGGATGAGGATGGCGAAGAAGGGCACCCCGCGCCACAGGTCGGCGACCACCGCCGCCGGGAACACGGTGGAGGTATCCGACAGCCAGCTGGTGCCGTAGGAGCCGATGCCCATGTCGGCGAGGTAACGGGTGATGCCGGTCTGGGAGTTGTACAGCAGTACCCAGATCGCGGAGGTGAGCACGCCGGAGACGGCCCACGGGGAGAACACCAGGGCCCGGCCGAGCCCGCGGCCCACGAAGGTCTGGTTGACGATCAGGGCGAGGGCGAGTCCGAAGAGCAGTTGCAGCCCGACCTCGACGACCACCCACTTGGCGCTGAAGATCAGCGTGTCCCAGAACTGGGGATCCTGGGTGAAGGCGTGGACGAAGTTGTCGAAGCCCGCGTATCCGTTCCGCCACGGCTTGGTGGGGTTGTAGTTCTGCAGGCTGTAGTAGAAGACGCTGAGCACCGGGTAGGCGATGAAGCCCAGCATGAGCAGGGCGGCCGGGGCGATCAGCAGGTACGGAAGCCTGCGCGGCGTGGCGGAGGCACGGCGCCGCCGGGGTGGCGCGGGCGGTTTCGCCACGGCTGCGGCTTGGGCCATGACTGTTCTCCTCGGAGTGGGGCAGTGCGGCAGTCCATAGGAAGCGCTTGCTATCCACACATGGGTGAAGCACTTCGGAGGAGGGGGCAGGGGTGGGGCAGTTCGTTCCGGGCGGGCCGGGCCGGCTACCCGGCGTAGGGGTCCGGCACCTTCCCCGGCCGGGCCAGGAACTCGAAGTCGCAGCCGGTGTCGGCCTGGGTGATCTGCTCGGAGTACAGGGCGCCGTAGCCGCGCTCGTAACGCGCGGGCGGCGGAGTCCACTCGGCCCTGCGGCGCTCCAACTCCTCGTCATCCACGTGGAGTCGGAGAGCGCGGGCCTCGACGTCGAGGGTGATCCGGTCGCCCGTGCGCACCAGCGCCAGCGGTCCGCCGACGTGGCTCTCGGGGGCGACGTGCAGCACGCAGGCGCCGTAACTCGTGCCGCTCATGCGGGCGTCGGAGATCCGGACCATGTCCCGCACGCCCTGCTTGAGCAGGTGATCGGGGATGGGCAGCATGCCGTACTCGGGCATTCCGGGTCCTCCCTTGGGGCCGGAGCCGCGCAGCACGAGCACGCTGTCGGCGGTGATGCCGAGCGAGGGATCGTTGATGGTGCGCTGCATGGTCCGGTAGTCGTCGAAGACGACGGCGGGCCCGGTGTGCTTGAGCAGGTGCGGCTCGGCGGCGATGTGCTTGATGACGGCGCCGTCCGGGCAGAGGTTGCCGCGCAGCACCGCCACACCGCCCTCGTCCGCGACCGGGTTGCCGCGGGGCCGGATCACGTCGTCGTCGTGCACCTGCGCACCCCCGAGCTGTTCGCGCAGGGTGTCGTACGACACCGTCGGCCGGTCCAGGTGGAGCAGGTCCGGGATGCGGGAGAGGAAGCCGGGCAGGCCGCCGGCGAAGTGGAAGTCCTCCATGAGGTACTTCTGGCCGCCGGGGCGGACGTTGGCGAGGACCGGGACGGTGCGGGCGATGCGGTCGAAGTCGTCGAGGGTGAGCCGGACGCCCGCGCGGCCCGCCATGGCGATCAGGTGGATCACGGCGTTGGTGGAGCCGCCGAGCCCGAGGACGGTGGTGACCGCGTCCTCGAACGCCTCGCGGGTCAGGATCTCGCTCAGTCTCCGGTCCGCGCGGACGAGTTCGACGATCGTCATGCCCGCCCTGGCCGCCATCCGGTCGTGCCCGGAGTCCACGGCCGGGATGCTGGAGGCGCCGGGGACGGTCACGCCGAGGGCCTCGGCGGCGGCGGTCAGGGTGGAGGCCGTGCCCATGGTCATGCAGTGGCCGGGCGAGCGGGCCAGGCCGCTCTCCAGCTCGGCCATCTCGCAGTCACCGATCAGGCCGGCCCGCTTGTCGTCCCAGTACTTCCACATGTCGGTGCCGGAGCCGAGGACCTCACCCCGCCAGTGGCCGGGCAGCATGGGCCCGGCGGGCACGAAGACGGTGGGCAGGTCGACGCTCGCGGCGCCCATCAGGAGGGCGGGGGTGGACTTGTCGCAGCCGCCCATCAGGACGGCGCCGTCGACCGGGTAGGAGCGCAGCAGCTCCTCGGTCTCCATGGCGAGCATGTTGCGGTAGAGCATCGGGGTCGGCTTCTGGAAGGTCTCGCTGAGCGTGGAGACCGGGAACTCCAGCGGGAAGCCGCCCGCCTGCCACACCCCGCGCTTGACCGCCTGGGCGCGGTCGCGCAGGTGGACGTGGCAGGGGTTGATGTCGGACCAGGTGTTGAGGATGGCGACGACCGGCTTGCCCAGGTGCTCCTCGGGCAGGTAGCCGAGCTGGCGGGTGCGGGCGCGGTGGCTGAAGGAGCGAAGGCCGTCGGTGCCGTACCACTGGTGGCTGCGCAGGTCCTCCGGGCGCCTGTCGCCCGGCCGGGCGCTCATATCGACCACCCGGCGGCGATGGCGGCGACCTCGGCGCGTTCGCTCTCCGGCAGCGGCTTGCTCGGCGGGCGCACGTCCCGGCGGCACAGGCCGAGCGCGGCGAGGGCCTCCTTGACGACGGTGACGTTGTTCGCGGACCCGTTGGCCGCGCGCAGCTCCTCGAAGCGGCGGATCCGCTCCCAGACCTTCATCGCGGCCGGGTAGTCGCCGGCCCTGAGCGCCTGGAGCATGCTGACGGAGACGGCCGGGGCGACGTTGACCAGGCCGGAGGTGAAGCCGGTGGCGCCGGCGGAGAAGTAGGAGGGGGCGTAGGGCTCGGCGAGGCCGGTGACCCACACGAACCTGTCCAGGCCCGCGTCGCGGGCGAAGGCGCCGAAGCGGCTGGCGTCCGGTACGGCGTACTTGACGCCGATGACGTTCGGGCAGGCGTCGGCGAGTTCGGCCAGGCGGGCGCCGGGCAGCTGGACGTTGCGGATGTAGGGGACGACGCCCAGCTCGGGCACGGCCTCGGCGATCGCGCGGTGGTAGTCGACCCAGCCGCCCTGGGAGACGTAGGGGTGCACGGGCTGGTGGACCATGACCATCTGCGCGCCCAGCTCGTGGGCCTGCCGGGCGGAGGCGACCGCGGTAGGCACGTCGTGGCCGACGCCGACCAGGATGTTCGCCCGGTCCCCGGTCTCCTCGACGGTCATCTCGGTGACCTGCTGCCGCTCCTCGGGGGTGAGGGCGTAGAACTCGCCGGTGTTGCCGTTGGGCGTGAGGGTCGTGATGCCGCCGTCGAGCAGACGGCGCAGCAGGGCCCGGTAGGTGACGCTGTCGACGCCGCCGTCCTCGGTGAACGGGGTCACCGGGATCGCCACCACGTCGGCCAGGGCCGCCCGCTGGGTCTCGAACGCCGTTGTCATGCCTGACCGTCCTCTCCCTGGGCCTTCGACTCCGCTGAGGGGAAGGCACGTTGCACGAACGACGCGATGTGGGCGTGGAGGGCGCGGGCCGCGCCGTCGGCGTCGCCCTCCAGGGCGAGCCGCAGGATCTCCCGGTGCTCGGTGGCCTCCCGGTCCCAGGAGGGGTCGGCGGACCAGGCGACGGCGGAGACGAGGGCGGCCTGGTCGCGGACCTCGTCGAGCATCCGGCCGAGCAGCGGGTTGCCGCAGGGCAGGTAGAGGGCGCGGTGGAACTCGCGGTTGGCGAGGGAGCGTTCGGCGGTGTCGGCGGCCTCGGCGGCCTGCTTCAGCGCGTCGCGGGCGGCGTCCAGGGAGGCGCCACGGCGCACCGAGCGCCTGAGCGCCTCGGGCTCCAGCAGCAGCCGCACGTCGTAGACCTCGCGTGCCATGTCCGCGTCCACTTCGCGCACCGTGACACCCTTGTACTGGTTCATCACGACCAGTCCGGTGCCGGCCAGGGTCTTCAGCGCCTCGCGCACCGGCGTCTTGGACACCCCGAACTGAGCGGCGAGTTCGGTCTCGACCAGGGCCTGACCGGGTGTCAGCCGCCCGGTGAGGATGCGGTGTTTGATCCCTTCCAGCACGACCTGCGTGCGGGAGGGGATCGGCGTGGGCACAGAGGTCATGCGCGCCTCTCGGATCTCGTCGATCACATCACGGCTCGGATCGCGAGCTTCTGATCTCGCGTATCGCGTCTCATATATGACGTACGAAGTACGACGCGATGAAGGTAAGAGGGGTCCGGGGTTTCGTCAATGCCTCCGACACAGGAAATCGCGCCGGGGAACGGCGGGTGCGGTGCGGGCGAACTCGGCGGTGGGTGGGGGGAGGTGAGGCGCGCCGGGTGTTCGCCTTCGCGATGGTGATTCGGCGGAGGTGCCGACGGCCGGGGGCCGGCCACGGACCGCCGAGGAGCGTGCGCACGACCTGTGGACCTGTCTCCGCGCCACGGTGACGACGCACGTGGCAGGGATGTCTCGCGCGGAGACTGGGCGCCGAGCGGCCCGAAGAAGCCCCGCGACCGCTGCGTGCGGTGGCGGGGCATGGGGGCCGGGATCACAGCGGCCGAAAGCGTGTGCCGCCGCAACTCCGGGAAGATCGGCTCGTGTTCGGACTGGTGCTTACCGGCCCTCGGCCGTTCAGGGCTTCCAGCCGGAATCGCGGCCGCTCAGGCCCACCGCCCGGTCGAGCAGCGGGGCGTCCTCGGGGACGGGGACGACGGGTCCGAACGGGCCGTTGCCGCGGTTCGGGTCGTCGGCCGCCGCGCGCAGGAAGCCGTACGACGCCCGCAGCGCGGCGGGGTCGGGCTCGTAGTCCTGGCCGGTGGCCCGGGCCAGGTCCCAGCCGTGGATCACCAGTTCGTCGGCGGCCACCGCCCCGGCGACCTGGCCCGGCAGGTCCACGCCGCCCGCGCGGGTCATGCCGGTCCAGGCAGCCGGGTCGCGCCAGACCTCGGCGAGCTCGTCGAGGGCCTTGGGCAGCTCCTCGCGCCAGCCGGGGCCGAGGTCGGGCGCGGCGGCGTCGGGGCTGGTGTCCGTCGTGGCGCCCAGGTCCTTGCGGCCTGCGTCCCGGAAGGCCACCGCCAGGCCGATCAGGTGTCCCAGCAGGTTGCGCACCGTGTAGTCCGGGCACGGTGTCACCGCGCCGAGCTGCTCCTCACGCACACCCTCGGCAAGCCGCGCCACGAGACGGGCCTGCGGACCGAGATCAAGGATCGTGTCGGTCATCGCTCCTCCACTCCTTCTCTTACGTACAGGAGGTGGACCGCAGCCGCCCCCAAAACTCATCGCCCACACGACACGGCGACCCGGCGGCCAGGGCCTACGCTGGGACCCCCGCCGGCCCACCGGCGAGGACCGCCCGCCACGAACCGCCCCAAAACGGGACCGCCGGTACTCGGCCACGCCCCGGCGGCGCGACCGACGGCTCCTGGCACAACCCGTCCGATCGGAACTCAACACCCACGCTCAGGCCTCCGGCCCCGCCGCTCGCCACCCGCCCACGCCCCCGTGACATGACCCACGACCGCCGGCGGATCGTCCGCCGGGCGGGCCCGGGTTCTACGGCACCTGACGGATCCGTGGGGTGGGGCCTTAGGGTGACGATCGGGCGGTATGACGACTGAATGGACCCTGGTTCGGGTGCTGCGGGACCGCGCGGCGGGGCTGTGTCTGGCCGCTGTGGTGGTCTCCGGTTTCGGCACGTCGGCGCTGTGGCTGGCCTCGGGAGTGTGGGTCAAGGACCTCACCGGCTCGAACGGGCTCGCCGCGCTGTGCCTGCTGGCGATGTGGGCGCCGACCCTGGCCGGCCCGGCGCTCGGCACGCTCGCCGACCGCGTCCGCCGCGGCCCTCTGCTGATCGCCGCGAACCTGCTGCTGGCGGCGCTCCTGCTCGCCCTCCTCACCGTCGACTCCCCCGGCCGTGTCTGGGTGCTGTACGGGGTGCTGTTCCTCTACGGCGCCACGGGCGTCGTGGAGGACGCGGCGCAGTCGGCGCTCGTCGCCACCACCGTCGACCCGAAGGTGCTCGGCGACTTCAACGGGCTGCGGATGACCGCCAACGAGGGCATGAAGCTGCTGGCCCCGCTGGCGGGCGCGGGCCTGTACGCGGCGTACGGCGGCCGCTGCGTGGCCCTGCTCGACGCGGCCACGTTCCTGCTCGCCGCCGGTCTGTACGCACTGCTGCGGGTCCGTGAGGACAAGCCCCGTCGGCCCGAGGGCTCCTGGCGTGCGCAGACCGCCGAGGGCGCCCGCCACCTGTGGTCCCACCCGCGGCTGCGGCCCCTGGTACTGGCCGGCGGCGCCACGATGCTGTGGACCGGGGTGAACGGCGCACTGGTCTACGCCGTCGTCGAAGGCCTCGGCCGCGCGCCCGCGTACGCCGGGGTGCTGTACGCCGTCCAGGGCGCCGGCTCGGTCGCGGTCGGCCTCGCCTCCGGGGCGGCCCTGCGCCGCCTGGGCGGCCGCCGCTTCGCGGCCTGCGGCATCGCCCTCACGGCCGTCGGCGTGGCCCTGCGCGCGATCCCGTCCGACCCGGTGGCCCTGATGTGCAGCGCGGCGATCGGCGCGGGTCTGCCCTGCGTACTGATCGCCGCGCTCACCGCGGTCCAGCGCGAGAGTCCGGCGCAGTTGCTCGGCCGTGCGACCGCCACCGCCCACACCCTGCTCTTCGTGCCCAACGTCCTCGGCCTGGCCGTGGGAGCCGCCCTGGTCGGCGCCGTCGGCCTCCCCGTGCTGCTGACCGTCCTGGGCCTGGGACTTCTGGTGGCGTCGGGGGCGCTGCTTCAGCGGCCCGCGAGCGCCGAGCGCGCCGCCGCCAAGTCGCCGTCCGACGCCAACCCGGCGTGATAGAGCCGCAGTTCCGTCGCCCCCAGCTCGCGTGCCCGGGCAATGTCCCGGCCCAGGGTGCCCGGGCTGCCGCCCATGCCGGAGACGATCGTGAAGTTGGCGGCCAGGACGGCGTCCGGACGGCCCTGTTCGGCGAACGGGGCCAGCGGGCCGGAACCGCCCGTGCAGGGGACCACCACCCCGTCCGCCACGGACAGGATGTGGGCGGGGTCGACACCGGCGTTGGCGCCGCAGTGGTAGGACACCGGGTCGGCGTGGAGAAGGACCTGGAAGCCGTCGGGGGCCGCCGCGCGGACCGCCGCGACCGCCGCCTCCTGGAGGGTGCGGGCGGTGTGGTCGCGCCATGCGCGGGTGGCGTCCGCCCTGGTCTCGCCGAGCAGTTTCACCACACCGGCCCAGCCTCCCCCAGTCTCGCCTTCGCTCGACCGGGCGGTACCCCCACCGGAGGGCGCCCCCTGCCACACCGGTTCCAGCGCGCTCCGCACGGCCCGCGCCAACTCTTCAGGTTCCAGGCCCTGTTCGACGTAGCCGGCGCGGCAGGCGGGGCAGAAGCACAGGGACATCAGGTACTGCCCGGCGTCCCCGAGACCCACCCCGGCGGTCTTGTCGTGGGCGTGCAGATGGGCGAGCCCGTACCAGCCGAGGGACTCCAGCTCGGTGCCGCGCGCCCCGGGCCGGACGGCCGCCTCGGCGGCCAGTTCGGTCAGGTACGCGCGCGTGGCGGGCTGGGCGACGCACGGCGCCCACGGGTAGCGGTCGCCGTAGGCGTTGACGACGGAGGTGCCCCGATGCTCCGCGCCCAGGCGGGAGTTGTGCGCGAGGACGACCCAGGTGTGCACCTCCAGCCCGGCCTCGGCCAGGGCCGCCGCCGCCTCGCCGTACGCGTCGCCCGGCGCCCAGTCGCCGGCCGGGTACGGGCGCAGCGTCCTGCCCTCCCAGCGGTCGTCCACCGGGTACAGCACGGCGGCGTGCTCGGCGGTGACCACGCGGTGGCGCGGGTGGCGGGGAGTCAGCGCGCGCGTGGAGTGGTAGGCCGCGGCGAGCGTCACCTGCTCCACTCCGAGGGCGGCCAGGCGGCCGGGCGCCTCGGGGTCGCCGTTGACGTCCCAGGGGTAGACGAAGGCCGAGGTCTTCACGCTTCCTCCTCGTCGAGCAGCGCGCGGCCACGCTCGATCAGCCGGGCGGGTGCACGTTTCTGGGCAATGTCCATGTTCATGAACGCGATCACGTTAGAAGCCCCCATTCGGGCAGGTCAAGCGCGCAAACCGGCAACACAGGAGCGGATTTCGCGAGTTCACGACACACTTGACGGGGTACGGACACTGTTCATAGCGTGTCCATCCATGTGAATCGTGTCCACACATGGGACCGACCCGCGCAAGGAGACCGAGGATGCCCGCTCCCCGCACCGTTCTGCTCACCGGCGCCGCCGGCGGGCTCGGCACCCTGATGCGGGGCCTGCTGCCCGAGTACGGCTACGAGCTGCGCCTGCTGGACATGCGGCCCATCGAGGGCGAGCCGGACGCGATCGTCGCGGACCTCTCCGACCGGGACGCCCTGCGCGAGGCCGTCCGGGGCGTCGACGCGGTCGTCCATCTGGCGGGCATCTCCCTGGAGGCCCCGTTCGAGAAGGTCCTCAAGGCCAACATCGAGGGCACGTACCACCTGTACGAGGCGGCCCGCGAGGAGGGCGTGCGGCGGATCGTCTTCGCCTCCTCCAACCACGTGGTGGGCCACACCCCGCACCCCGGCCCCGGTGAGCCGCTCCTGCCGATCGAGACGCCGCGCCGCCCGGACACCTTCTACGGCCTGTCCAAGTCCTTCGGCGAGGACCTCGCCCAGCTCTACTGGGACAAGCACGGCCTGGAGACCGTCTCGGTGCGCATCGGCTCCTGCTTCCCCGAGCCGACCAGTGTGCGGATGCTCTCCATGTGGATGAGCCCAGCCGACGGCGCCCGCCTCTTCCACGCGGCCCTGACCGCCGAGAACGTGGGCCACACCGTCGTCCACGGCGCCTCCTCCAACACCCGCCTGTGGCTGGATCTGACCAGCGCGCGGGCGCTCGGCTACGAGCCGCGGGACGACTCGGAGCAGTACGCCGAGAAGCTGATCGCCGAGCAGGGCGAACTCGACCCGGACAACAAGGCCCATGTGTACATCGGCGGCCCCTTCGTGACGGACCCGCCCATCTGGCCGTACTGACCGGCGGAAATTCGACGCTTCCGAGGGCGGGCGGGCACCGAACGGGCCCGCCCGCCCTCGCATTCGGGCATCCGGGCTGCCCGTTCCCACGCCCCGGTGCGCGCCCGTGCAGGTCCGAGGCGGGCACCACCCGAGCCGAACGGGCATAAACGGGCAGGAGTAAACCCAAAACAAGCCTGGTCAGAACCGCGCACCCGCTGTAGAACATCCGGCAAGGGCCGCACCGGGCCCGAACGGGCATCGAGACCAGGAAGCGGGTGGTCGACCCATGAGCCACGGGACGGCCGAGGAGCGCCAGCGCGAGATCGTGCGGTTGGCGCGTGCCTCCGGATCGGTCGACGTCACCGCGCTCGCCGCCGACCTGGGCGTGGCCAAGGAGACCGTACGACGGGACCTGCGCGCCCTGGAGGACCACGGTCTCGTGCGCCGTACCCACGGAGGCGCCTACCCCGTGGAGAGCGCCGGCTTCGAGACCACCCTGGCCTTCCGCGCCACCAGCCACGTACCCGAGAAGCGCCGGGTGGCGACCGCCGCCGCCGAACTGCTCGGGGACGCCGAAACGGTCTTCGTCGACGAGGGCTTCACCCCGCAGCTCATCGCCGAGGCCCTGCCCCGGGACCGGCCGCTGACCGTGGTCACCGCCTCCCTGCCGGTCGCGGGCGCGCTCGCCGAGACCGGCACCATCTCCGTGCTGCTGCTCGGCGGCCGGGTCCGCTCCGGCACCCTCGCCACCGTGGACCACTGGACGACGAGGATGCTGTCCGGTTTCGTCATCGACCTGGCGTTCATCGGCGCCAACGGCATCTCCCGCGAACACGGTCTGACCACGCCCGACCCAGCGGTCAGCGAGGTGAAGGCGCAGGCGGTCAGGGCCGCGCGCCGGGTGGTGCTCGCGGGCGTCCACACCAAGTTCGGGGCGGTCAGCTTCTGCCGGTTCGCCGAAGTCGGCGCGTTGGAGGCGATCGTGACGAGCACCCTGCTCCCGGCGACCGAGGCACACCGCTACTCCCTGCTCGGGCCGCAGGTCATCCGGGTCTGACCGCCGAGTCGCCCGGCACCCCGCTGAACCTCACCCTCCGCCCGCCCGGCGAGGCGCTCTCGTCCCCCTCAAGTCCCCTTAGTGTCAACATCTCCTGGAGTACCCATGCGAACCCAGAGCCGACGCTCGCCACGGACCCTCTTCGCCGTGGCGGCGGTAGGGACGCTGATCGCTCCGCTCGCCGCCTGCTCGGGCGCCGGCGGGTCCGGATCCGCCGGCGGCAGCTCCGTCAACGTCCTGATGGTGAACAATCCGCAGATGGTGGAGCTGCAGAAGCTGACCGCCGCCCACTTCACCAAGGACACCGGCATCAAGGTGAACTTCACCGTCCTGCCGGAGAACGACGTCCGTGACAAGATCAGCCAGGACTTCGCCAACCAGGCCGGGCAGTACGACGTCGCCACCCTGAGCAACTACGAGATCCCGATCTACGCCAAGAACGGGTGGCTGCACCCCCTGGACGCCAACGTCAAGAAGGACACCGCCTTCGACCAGGCCGACATCCTCCCCCCGATGACCCGGGCGCTCACCGCCGAGGACGGCAAGCTGTACGGCGAGCCGTTCTACGGCGAGTCCTCCTTCCTGATGTACCGCAAGGACGTCCTGGAGAAGAAGGGCTTGACCATGCCGGACAAGCCCACCTGGAAGCAGGTCGCCGACCTGGCCGCCAAGATCGACGGCTCCGGCATGAAGGGCATCTGCCTGCGCGGGCTGCCGGGCTGGGGCGAGGTCATGGCGCCGCTGACCACGGTGGTGAACACCTTCGGCGGCACCTGGTTCGACAAGGACTGGACTGCACGCCTGGACTCCAAGGAGTTCAAGGAGGCCACCCAGTTCTACGTCGACCTGGTCCGCAAGCACGGCGAGGCCGGTGCCGCCCAGTCCGGCTACGCGGAGTGCCTGAACAACATGACCCAGGGCAAGACGGCCATGTGGTACGACGCCACCGCCGGAGCGGGCTCCCTGGAGGCCGACGGCTCTCCGGTCAAGGGCAAGATCGGCTACGCCCCGGCCCCGGTCGAGAAGACCGACGGCTCGGGCTGGCTCTACACCTGGGCGTGGGGCATCCAGAAGGCGTCCAAGAACTCCGAGAACGCCTGGAAGTTCATCTCCTGGGCCTCCAGCAAGGACTACGAGAAGCTCGCCGGCGAGAAGGCCGGCTGGTCCAACGTCCCGGCCGGCAAGCGTGCCTCGACCTACGACATCCCGCAGTACCGCAAGGAGGCCGCCGCGTTCGCGGACGTCACTCGGGACGCCATCGCGCACGCCAAGCCCGAGGACCCGGGCGTGCAGCCCCGTCCCGCGCCCGGCATCCAGTTCGTCGGCATCCCCGAGTTCACCGACCTGGGCACCAAGGTCTCCCAGGAGATCAGCTCCGCCATCGCCGGACGCCAGTCGGTGGACAGCGCCCTGAAGAAGGCCCAGAAGCTCGCCGAGGCCGTCGCCCAGAAGTACGAGGGGTCATGACCCTGACGTCACCGGCCCGCGCCGCCGTCTCCGGACGGCCGGCGGCCCGGCGCCCGAACCGCATGCGTGCCTGGGCCACCCGGGCGCCCCTGCTGCCGGCCCTGCTCTTCATGATCGTCGTCACCCAACTGCCCTTCGTAGCCACCCTGGTGATCTCGTTCCTCGACTGGAACGCGCTCTACCCCGACCGGCGCCACTTCGCCGGATTCGCCAACTACGGCGAGGTGCTGAGCGACCCCGAGCTGCGCAGTTCGGTGTGGACGACCATCCTGCTGACCCTCACCGTGGTGCTGGTCAGCCTGCTGCTCGGCCTGCTGCTGGCGCTGCTGCTCGACCGCCGCTTCCGCGGCCGGGCCGCCGTGCGCACCATGCTCATCGCGCCGTTCCTGCTGGTGCCGGTCGCCGCCGCGCTGATGTGGAAGCACCTCCTGTTCAACCCGGAGTACGGGCTGTTCAACGGCATCCTGCACGCCATCGGCGGGGACGGGGCGGTTCAGCCGGACTGGATCTCCGAGATGCCGCTGATGGCGGTGGAGGCCGCGCTGATCTGGCAGTGGACCCCGTTCATGATGCTGATCCTGCTGGCCGGACTGCAGAGCCGTGATTCACAACTGCTCGAGGCGGCCAGGA
Organism: Streptomyces sp. NPDC004721; assembly: GCF_053601495.1. Taxonomy (NCBI): domain Bacteria; kingdom Bacillati; phylum Actinomycetota; class Actinomycetes; order Kitasatosporales; family Streptomycetaceae; genus Streptomyces; species Streptomyces sp. NPDC004721. Next base: position 10,933 of record NZ_JBSGBZ010000027.1, on the reverse strand, counting down.
TGGACGGGGCGAGCAACTGGCAGATCTTCGTGCACATCACCCTGCCGCATCTGCGCCGCTACCTCGAACTCGGCGTCCTGCTCGGCTCGATCTACATCGTGCAGAACTTCGACGCGGTGTTCACCATCACCTCCGGTGGTCTGGGCACCGCGAACCTGCCGTACACGATCTACCAGACCTTCTACCAGGCGCACGAGAACGGCCTCGCCTCCGCGGCCGGCGTCATCGTCGTGATCGGCTCGATCATCCTGGCGACCTTCGCGCTGCGCGTGGTCTCGTCACTGTTCCGTGAGGAGGTGTCCCGCTGATGGCCACCGTCGCCACCACCGCCCCGCGGCTCGGCAAACCGCGCAGCCGGTTGCGGGGGGCAGCCCTGGGCGTCGTCGCCTGGCTGGCCGGACTCGTGTTCGTGCTGCCCCTGCTCTGGATGGTACTGACGTCCTTCCACTCCGAGGCGGACGCGGCGACCAACCCGCCGTCGGTGGCCGCCGCGCTGACGCTGGACGGCTACCGGCAGTTCTTCGGGCTGACCGGCGGGGCCAGTCCCTGGCCCGCGCTGATCAACTCCATGACCGCCTCGCTGGTCTCCACCCTGCTGACCCTCCTCCTCGCGCTGCCCGCCGCGTACGCGCTGTCCATCCGGCCGGTGAAGAAGTGGACCGACGTCCTGTTCTTCTTCCTGTCCACCAAGATGCTGCCCCTGGTGGCCGGTCTGCTGCCGATCTACCTGTTCGCGAAGAACACCGGCCTGCTCGACAACATCTGGGCGCTGGTCATCCTCTACACGGCCATGAACCTGCCGATCGCGGTCTGGATGATGCAGTCCTTCCTGTCTGAGGTGCCGGTCGCGATCATCGAGGCCGCCCAGATCGACGGGGCCCGGCTGCCGACCGTGCTGGGCCGCGTGGTCGCCCCGATCGCCCTGCCCGGCATCGCGGCGACCGCCCTGATCTGCTTCATCTTCAGCTGGAACGAGCTGATGTTCGCGCGGGTCCTCACGGGTGTGGTCGCTGAGACCGCCCCCGTCTTCCTCACCACCTTCATCACCAGCCAGGGCCTGTTCCTGGCCAAGGTGTGCGCCGCGTCGCTCGTCATCTCCCTGCCGGTGCTCGCCGCGGGGTTCGCCGCCCAGGACAAACTGGTCCAGGGCCTGTCGTTGGGAGCCGTGAAATGAAGGCCGCCGTCATCGAGTCCGTGGGCCGCGCCGTCGTCACCGAGGTCCCCGACCCGACGCCGGGGCCGCGCGAGGTCGTCGTCGAGGTGGCGGCCTGCGGGCTGTGCGGCACCGATCTGCACATCCTCCAGGGCGAGTTCGCGCCCAAGCTGCCGATCGTGCCCGGGCACGAGTTCGCCGGCCAGGTGGCCGCGGTCGGCACGCAGGTCACGGATGTGTCGGTCGGCGACCGGGTGGCGGTCGACCCGTCGCTGTACTGCTACGAGTGCCGCTACTGCCGTGACGGGCACAACAACCTGTGCGAGCGGTGGGCCGCGATCGGCGTCACCACCGCGGGCGGCGCCGCCCGGTACGCCGTGGCCCCGGTCGCCAACTGCGTCAAGCTGCCCGAGCACATCCGCACCGAGGACGCGGCCCTGATCGAGCCGCTGTCGTGCGCGGTCCGCGGCTACGACGTGCTGCGCTCGCGCCTCGGCTCGCACGTGCTGATCTACGGCTCCGGGACCATGGGCCTGATGATGCTGGAACTGGCCAAGCGGACCGGCGCGGCCGGCGTGGACGTGGTCGACGTGAACCCGGCCCGCCTGGAGACGGCCCGGCAGCTGGGCGTGTCGGCGTCCGCGGCGAACGCGGACGAGCTGGACCGGCCGCAGGGCTGGGACGTGGTGATCGACGCGACCGGCAACGCGGCGGCGATCCAGGACGGCCTGGACCGGGTGGCGAAGGCGGGTACGTTCCTCCAGTTCGGGGTGGCCGACTACGCGACCCGGGTGATGATCGACCCGTACCGGATCTACAACCAGGAGATCACCATCACCGGCTCGATGGCGGTGCTGCACAGCTTCGAGCGGGCCGCGGAGCTGTTCGCGGCCGGGGTGCTGGACCCCGAGGTCTTCATCAGTGACCGGATCCCGCTGGAGCGGTACCCGGAGGCGCTGGAGCAGTTCGCGTCCGGGGTGGGGCGGAAGATCGTGGTCGTGCCGTAGCGAGGACCGGCCACGGTCGGCGAGGGCGCTTCACCGCTTCACCCGTCTGCCGGGTAAGGGAACGGTAAAGCGCCCTCGGTCGTTACCTCCCACATGACAGCTATGACCCCCGGCTCGAACATCCCTCTGGCCGCCGCGCGTGTGGCGGTGGACGTCGCCGCTCCGGTGCGGCTGGACGTATCGGGCCTGCTGCTCACCGCCGACGGCAAGGTGCGCTCGGACGACGACTTCATCTTCTACAACCAGCCGTCCGGGCCGGGCGTGACTTACCGTTCGGGCGGCGGCGGCGCGCCCGACGCGATCATCGTGGACACCACCGCGGTGCCGCCGGGCATCGAGAAGATCGTGGTCACCGCCAGCCCGGACGCCGCCGGGCAGACCTTCCAGGGCATCGAGCCCACGGCCACCATCCGCGACGCGGACAACGGCTCGGCGCTGGCCACGTTCACCCCGCCGCGGCTCGGCACCGAGACGGCGCTGGTGGTCGTGGAGATCTATCTGCGGGGCGGCCAGTGGAAGGCGCGGGCCGTCGGCCAGGGGTACGCCGACGGACTCGCGGGCATCGCCACCGACTTCGGCGTGACGGTGGAGGAACCGGCCCCCGCCCCGGTGGCCCCGCCGCAACCGGTCGTCCCGCCCCAGCCGCTCACCCCGCCGCCCCCGGTGCCCGCCGCGCAGTCCCCGGCCGCTCCTCCGGTTCCCCCGGCCCCGCCGGCCGCCGGCCCCGCTCCCGGTGCCGGGAAGGTCAACCTGGACAAGGGCCGGGTCAGCCTCCAGAAGAACCAGACCGTGTCGCTGGTCAAGGGCGGCCGTCCGCTGCTCGCCCGGGTCAAGATGGGCCTCGGCTGGGAACCGGCGTACCGCGGGGCCGACATCGACCTGGACGCCTCGGTCATCGCCTACGGCCCGCAGCGCAACCACATCGACAGCTGCTACTTCGGCAAGCTCACCATCCTGAACGGCGCCGTGAAGCACTCCGGCGACAACCTCACCGGCGAGGGCGCGGGCGACGACGAGGTGATCGTGGTCGACCTCGGGCGTCTGCCCCAGGAGGTGACCGGCCTGGTGTTCACCGTGAACTCCTTCTCGGGCCAGAAGTTCACCGAGGTGGCCAAGGCCTACTGCCGCCTGGTGGACGCCACCACCGAGGAGGAGCTGGTCCGCTTCGACCTCACCCACGCCGAGCCGCAGACCGGGGTGATGATGGCCAAGCTCATCCGGCAGTTCACCGGCGAGTGGGAGATGACGGCCATGGGCGACTTCGTCAAGGCCCGCACCGTACGGAACATGGTGAAGCCTGCGGCCCAGGCACTGTAGGACAGAATTCGCCTGTCGCAGTCATTTCACCGGAGGATGAACCACAGATGATCACGCTGACGAAAGAAGACGGCCCGGCGGACCTGGACGGGGTGACCCACATGTCCATCGGCGTGTCCTGGGACCCCACGGGGGGCACCTCCGGCGGGGTGATGGGCGTGCTCCGCCGCAAGATGGGCACCGACCTCGACCTGATCGCCGTCGCCATGCAGGGCGCGGATCCGGTGCGCCTGGCGGGCCTGGACTCGCTGGACCCCATGGGCAACGGCTCGCTGCTGCACAGCGGCGACAACCAGACCGGCCGGGGCGACGGCGACGACGAGACGGTGACGGTCGAGTTCGCGCGGATACCGCAGAACATCACCTCGATCGTGTTCATCGCTTCGGCCTTCAAGAAGGGGAGCTCCTTCCAGAAGGCGCGCAACATCAGCTTCAAGGTCTACGACGCGACCGGGGGCACCTCCCAGCAGGTCGCCGACATCTGGCCGAGCCTGCTCACCCAGGACAACGGCTGCGCCGTGGCCAAGGCCATTCGGGTCGGCGGCTCCTGGAAGCTCGAGGTGATCAACGAGACGGGGAAGATCAAGCAGGGCGACGAGCACGCCTTGATGCGCTTCGCCGTCAGCAAGTGACACGACGCGGCACATGACCAGACGGCCGCGGCCCGCACACTGGACGCGGGTCGCGGCCGGTCCATGGCCGCGGGCCCCCGCGCCAACGTGAGGGGAGACGGTCGCCGCCCTGGCCGGGGCCCGCGGTCGCGCGGGCGGCGCCGAACGCGCCGTGTTCCGCCCGCCTCCGGCGCCGCCCGGAGTGCCGCCTGCCCGGATCCTCCGCTCAACCGCCGTGCGCGGAGCGGGCCTTGAACGCCGCCTTGCGTGCTTCCTTGGCGGTCCTCTTGTCCGGGTGCAGCCGTCCCATCGCCTCCAGCACGTCGGCCGTCTGCGGGTGGTCCACCCGCCAGGCCGCCGCGAAGAAGCCGCTGTGCTGCTCGGCGAGCCCCTCGACGAGGGCGTGCAGTTCCTCGGAGTCGCCCTCGGCCGCCAGTTGGGCGGCCACCGTGTCGATGGTCAGCCAGAAGATCATCTCCTGGGACGGCGGCGGCACGTCGGACAGACCGCGCTCGGTCAGCCAGACCCGGGCCAGACCGCCCAGTTCGGCGTCGTCGAGCACCTCCCGCAGCGCCGGTTCGGCCTCGGCTCCGACCAGGGACAGCGCCTGCTGGCACCGCAGCCGCCGCAGCGGCGCGCCCGCGTCCGTGCCGCGCGCCGCGGCGAGCAACTCCCGTGCGGCGGACAGGGGTTCACGGCTCGCCAGCCACTGCTCGGTCTCCGCGTGCGTGGCCGCCGGGGGAAACCCGGCGGTGCCGTCGAGCAGCGCGTCGGCGCCCTTGTCCGCGAGTTCGCCGATCACCGGCGCCCGGCAGCCGGCCTCCAGCAGCCGGGTCCGCAGACCGTGCAGCCCGAGGGGGGTCAGCCGCACCATGCCGTAGCGGGCGACGTCCACCTCCTCGACCGGCGTCGACGGCTCGCTCTCGGCGTCCGCCATCAACTCCTCGTCCACCGGCCGGTACTCGACCAGGCCCGCCGGCTCCAGCAGCCGGAACTGGTCGTCCAGCCGCATCATCGCCTCGGAGACCTGCTCCAGTATGTCGTTGGTGGGCTCCCCCATGTCGCTGGGCACGATCATGGAGGCGGCGAGCACGGGCAGCGGCACCGGGCCGCCGCCGGACCCGTCCGAGCCGGCCGTCAGCCGGTAGAGGTTGGCGAGCACCCCGTCGAGGAACTCCGCCTCCGCCTCGGGGTCCCAGTCCAGTCCGGACAGGTCGACCGCGCCGCCCCTGCCCACCGCTTCGACCAGCGCGTCCGTATCGGGCACGCTCGCGTCGGCCAGCACGCCCTCGAGGGCGTTCGTCCAGACCGCGAGCACGTCGTGCGGGGAGCCGCCGGTCAGCAGGGCCAGATCGGGGCCGGGCGCGACGGCGCCCTCGTCCTCGTCGACGATGCGGACGAGCCCGGTGTCCAGGGCGACCCGCCAGGCCTCGCTCGCCCCGGCCGCCGCGCCGTCGCCGCTCAGGCCGAGCGCGTCGGCCGCGGCGGGCAGTTGCTCCTCGGCCAGCGAGCCGTCGGCGTCGACCCGTGTCCCGCCTCCGGCCCAGCGCGCGAGCCGCGCGGCGCGGGACAGCAGCGGGGTGGCGAGCGCGTCCCGGGCCAGCTCCGGTTGGGAGGCGAGCAGCACCGGCGGGAACGAGGACCTGTCTGACATCGGCTGGTTTCTCCTAGCGGACCGGGGCCCGGAGGGTGGGAAGCCCACGGGCCGGTAAGTCTGACGACTCGACCGCTCAGCCTAGACGGATTTCGACCCATCCCATCCGGTTCACCTTTCCGTCTTGCCCCGTACATGGTCGAAACCTTGACAGCCGACCGGGCCACACAGGAGATTGACGCGCGTAGATAAGCGGAGGCGGCCGTTTCCCGGCACGTTCTACGCGCGTGGATCCGTACGCCTCCGGTCGCGGCCCGCGTTTTCGCGTCGCACTCCCCGTCGCCGCGCTCCGTCATGTCCCGAAGGGATCCACCTTGCCCAGTAAGTCCTCCGTGCGTCTTGCCGCGCTGACCATCGCCGCCGTCTGCTCGGCCGCGTCCACGGTCGTCCTCACCGCTCCCGCGCACGCGGACACCGTGCACATCCACGACATCCAGGGCACCACCCGGACCTCCCCCTACGCGGGCCAGCAGGTCACGGCCGTGCCCGGAATCGTGACCGCCGTGCGCACCTACGGCTCCACCAGGGGCTTCTGGATGCAGGACGCCAATCCGGACGACAACCCCGCCACCAGCGAGGGCGTCTTCGTCTTCACCAGCTCCACCCCGACGGTCGCCGTCGGCGACTCCGTCACGGTGACCGGCACGGTCTCCGAGTACGTCCCCGGCGGCGCCGCCTCCGGCAACCAGTCGATCACCGAGATCACCAAGCCGACGGTCACCGTCGTCTCCCGCGGCAACCCGGTGCCGGCCCCGGTCGTGATCGACGCCAAGTCGGTGCCCGCCGCCTACGCTCCGGCCGGCGACCCCGCCGCGAAGGGCTCGATCAACGGTCTGACCCTGGAGCCGACGGAGTACGCCCTGGACTACTACGAGTCCCTGGAGGGCATGAACGTCCGGATCGCCGACGCCCGGGTGGTCACCGCCACCAACCCCTACAGCGAGCTGTGGGTCACGGTGAAGCCGGACGAGAACCGCAGCACGCGCGGCGGCACGGTCTACGGCTCCTACGACTCCCAGAACACCGGCCGCCTCCAGATCGAGTCGTTGGGCTCCACCGCCGACTTCCCCGTGGCGAACGTCGGCGACACCCTCGCCGGCACGACCACCGGCCCGCTGGACTTCAACTCCTACGGCGGCTACACGCTCGTCGCGAGCCGACTCGGCACGCTCGAGAGCGGTGGCCTCCAGCGCGAGACGACCCGCAAGCAGTCCGCCGGCGAGCTCTCGGTGGCCACCTACAACGTCGAGAACCTCGACCCGTCCGACGCCACCTTCGACGAGCACGCCGCCGCGATCGTGCACCACCTCCAGTCGCCCGACATCGTGTCCCTGGAGGAGATCCAGGACAACAACGGCGCCGTGGACGACGGCACGGTCGACGCGAGCGTGACCGTCGGCAAGCTGATCGACGCGATCGTCAAGGCCGGCGGCCCGAAGTACGACTGGCGCTCGATCGACCCGGTCAACGACCAGGACGGCGGTGAGCCGGGCGGCAACATCCGCCAGGTGTTCCTGTTCAACCCCGAGCGGGTCTCCTTCACCGACCGCCCGGGCGGCGACTCGACCACCGCCGTCGGTGTCACCAAGGTGAACGGCAACAAGGCCGCCCTGACGGTCTCCCCGGGCCGGATCAACCCCGCCGGCGACGCCTGGAAGTCCAGCCGCAAGCCGCTGGCCGGCGAGTTCTCCTTCCGCGGCCGCACGGTCGTGGTGATCGCCAACCACTTCGCCTCCAAGGGCGGTGACCAGGGCCTGACCTCGCAGTACCAGCCGCCGACGCGCAGCTCGGAGGTCCAGCGCCACCGCCAGGCGGCCGAGGTGAACTCCTTCGTCAAGGACATCCTGAAGGCCGAGAAGAACGCGGACGTCGTCGTGCTCGGCGACATGAACGACTTCGAGTTCTCCGGCACCGCGAAGATCCTCGAGGGTGACGGCGAGCTGTGGTCGGCGATCAAGTCGCTGCCCAAGAACGAGCGTTACACCTACGACTACCAGGGCAACCTCCAGGTTCTGGACCAGATCCTGATCAGCCCGGCGATCAAGCGCGGCGGCAACTTCGACTACGACAGCGTGCACGTCAACGCGGAGTTCCACGACCAGACCAGCGATCACGACCCGCAGGTGCTGCGGTTCCACCCGTAACACCCGCGTGTCTGGGGACGGGGTCGGCGGCCGTCAGGCGCAGACCCCGTCCAGCCATTCCCGCCAGGCCAGTTCGTTGGCCTTGGCGTCGGCGTCCGGCGCGAAGTCGTGGACGCTGACGCCGACCGGGGCGCCCCAGTGGTTGCGGCCGAAGAGGCGGATGAGGGCGTCGTCGGTGCGCAGCCCGATGAAGTACGGGCTGCGGTAGTCGAGCACGGCCTCGAACGTCCGGGGCCCCTGGACGGTCACACGCGCACCCGTGGCCGTGTCGTCGGTGAGCCCGAGGGCCCGGCCCACGGCCGTGAAGGCGTCGGGGGCGGTGCACGCCTCAGGGCCGTCCAGGGTCGCGAAGGCCACCGGGCGCGGCGCGAAGTGCGTCAGGTACTCGCGCAGGGTGTGCAGATAGAAGTCGGTGTGCTTGCTCGCGCCGTCGTACTGGTTGTCCCAGTCGTCGGTGAAGACGCCGCTGTGCACGTACCGCACCCAGGCGCGGCGGCCGCCGTCGCGCGGTTCGATGGTGTGGTCGAGCTGGTTGAGCGACTGGACCGGGAACCCGACGTCCTCGCTGCGGTTGGTGTAGCGGTGCGGCGGGTCCCAGGCGGTGACCGTGGACCCGAACGGTCCGGCGCCGCCCACCCGGGGCTCCGGCGGCTCCATCGGCCACAGGTATCCACCGGTACCGATCGTGACCGCCTCCCACACCTCCTGGGGGGTGGCGTCGACCTCAAACTCACGGACGATCTCGAATTCCTTGGACATGACGCGCTCCTGCTCGGTGACGATCGGGGAGTACTGGGCTGTTACTGGGCTTCGGGTTCCACGGCGGGCGCGGCCCGCTCCTTCACCGTGGGGTGGAAGGCGACGACGATCCGGTGGTCGCGTCCGCCCTCGGCGTCCGGGGCGTCGTACTTGCGGATCAGGGCGGTGACGCCCGCCGTCAGCTCCTCGACGAACGCGGCCCGGTCGGCGGCCGAGGCGAAGCGGACCTCGCCGTCCAGCGCGTAGGTCGCCAGCCGCTTGCGGGCCTTGGCCGCGCCGGTGATCAGCGAGCCGACGTCGCGCACCAGCCGGGCGCCGAGGGCGAGCAACCAGCGCGCGGAGAGCTGGTCGCGGAAGCGGTCCGGGTCGGGCTGCACGGAGGCCAGGGCCAGCGGGGAGATGACGTACGACGCGGCGGTCGCGCGCATCAGCCGCTCGGTGACGTTGCCCTTGCGGCGTTCGCCGGCCAGCTCGACCAGCCCGTGCCGCTCCAGCGCCTTGAGGTGGTAGTTCACCTTCTGCCGGGGCAGGCCGACCGTACCGGCCAGCATGGCGGCCGAGGCGGGGCCGGCCGCCAGCTCGGCGAGCAGCCTGGCCCTTATGGGGTCCAGGGAGACGGCTGCGGCCTCGGGGTCCTCGATCACGGTGACGTCCAGCATGGGACCCACCCTCCCACCGAAAACTTTTTTTGTCCAGACGGTTCGATTTTTCGGTGGGTCGGCGGGTCGGTGGGCCGGTTCGTCGGTGCGTCGGTCGCCGGGCGCACGGGAAGGCCGCCCCCACCTCTCGGGTGGGGGCGGCCTCCAGGAAGCCGGCGGTCCCGGTGTGCCGTGGTCCCGGTGCCGGTGCCGGTGGTTACGGCGTGCCAGTGGTCCCGGCATGCCGTGTGCCCGGTGTGCGGTTCCGGACCGGGCGGCCTCAGCGGCGGCGGCTGCGGCTGCGCCGGATCAGCAGTCCGGCCGCGACCAGCGCCGCGCCCGCCGCGAGCGCGATCACCAGCGGGCGCGGGTTGCGGCGGTACGCCTCGACCGCGTTGGTCACCGGGGCGGAGTGCCCGGCCCGGGTCGCCTGTTCCTGGACCGTGTGCCCGGCCCGGGTCGCTTGCTCCTGAACCGTGTGCCCGGCGCGTATGGCCCGCTCCTGAACCGTGTGGCCCGCCCGCGAGGCCCGCTCCTGGACGGTGTGCCCGGTCCGGCTCGCCCCCGCCTGGGTCCGGTGGCCCGCATGGGTGGCCTTCTCCTGGACGACGTGCCCGGCGTGCGCGGCGGAGCTGCGCAGCTGGACCGTCAGGGCGCCGGCCTTGTCCATCAGGTCGGCCGCACGGGCCTTCGCCCGGCCCTTCACATCCGCCTTGGCGGCCAACTCCTCGACAGTGTCGCCGAGTTGGCTCCTAGTCTGTTCGATCTGCGACCTCAGCTCATCGGGGCCCTTCGCGCCCGCCGGCGGAGTGGCGCCTCCGTCCCCCTGTGTCCTGTCCGTCATCGGTGGTGTGCCCTTTCCTTGATCGCTTCGACGTCCGCCTTGACGCTGCCGAGCATCTCCTCCGGTGTGGGCGGTGCGGCGCGGCGCAACTGGGCACGTCCGACGACGGCCAGCACGCTCGCGACCACGAACAGCACGGCCGCCACGATGAGCGCCGCGGCCCACACGGGCAGCGCCAGCGAGAGGGCGGCGGTGGCCGCGCCGGCGAGCACGATCAGCCCGACATAGCCGACGGCGCCCGCCGCTCCGAGCAGTCCGCCGCCGCGTCCCATACGGCGCCCCTTCTCGGTCAGCTCCAGCTTGGCCAGGGCCATTTCCTGCCGTACGAGCTGGGAAAGCTGCTCGGTGGCCCGGTGGACGAGTTCACCCACCGAGTGCTCGCCCTCCGCAGGCACAGCCGGTGAACGGTCGCCCACCGACGGTTCGGCCGGCAGGCGTTCGGCCACCGGACGTTCAGCCGGTGAGCGGTCGTCCGCCGAGCGGTCACGCACTGGGCGACGCCGGTCGCGCACAGGCCTCACATCGATCGTCCCGGTCACGGTGTCCGCCTCCTCTCGGTCCGGACCATCCGGGTACCCCGGGACCTCTGCGATTACCGTTCCTGGAGACTGAGCGGGAGTGAGTCCTGCTGCCAGGACTCGCACTCAGCCGTGTGCCCCGAACGGTTGTGGGCACACTGGTCGCCCGCTTTCGCTCCGCGTCCGGCGCCGGCGGATCGTGTCCGCGGTCCGGGAACGCGGGGGCGGGGTCCCTCACGCCCCAGGACGCCCGGTCGGGCCTGGACGGTCCGATGCCCCACCGCATCG
>NZ_JBSGBZ010000026.1:33297-120211 GCF_053601495.1 Streptomyces sp. NPDC004721 | reverse complement strand
GTGTGGCTGGCCTGGGACGCGAAGCGGATCCAGCCCGCGCCGGTGCCGGCCTGACTTAAGGTCGTTGCCTCCTGCATCCGTGGCTCCGACCTGTGACGCGCCGTTCGTGCGTCGGTACCGGACAGTCGATGATCACCGCGATCAAGGTGTTGCTCAGGCCCTGATTCTGCGCACGGCGAGTGCGCGCGGAGGCCGTTCGGGCGTCCGCTCCCGTAGTCCAAGTCGCGCTGAAGAGCGGGTGTCATCTACCTCGAACGGCGCTCCTGCGGGGCTGGTCGATTCCGTCGAGGCATCGGCCCCAGGGTGGCCTTGAATCGGAGAGGTCGATGAGCTGGTCAGTCCACAAAAAGACCTGGGGTGGCCTGATGGAGCTGACGGACCGACACCGCCGTCACCGCCGGCAGCGACTACGTCGACGTACGCTCTCCGCACCTGGAGGGCACAACGAGGGCACAACGGCTTCGCGCGAGTTCAACGGCAACCAACGCCACCAAACGCCGTTTTGCCTGCTCAGCGACTTAGCTTGACAGGCTCCGCAGATGATGCACGGAGGGGCGGCGGCACGGGATGCCGCCCCTCTCCTTTCGTGGACCGGAGTCCTCGTCGTAATCGGTAGTGAGGGTCGGGGACCACGACGAGGACTCCGGGGTCTGTTACCGGCTACCGGTGGTCGCTGCCCTCCGCCTCGACCGAGGCCCGGCCGGCCTCCAGGCGTGCCACCGGGATACGGAAGGGGGAGCAGGAGACGTAGTCCAGGCCCACCTCGTGGAAGAAGTGGACGGACTCGGGGTCGCCGCCGTGCTCGCCGCAGACGCCGAGCTTGAGGTCCGGGCGGGTGGCACGGCCGGCCTCGACGGCGGACTTCACCAGGGAGCCGACGCCGTCCCGGTCGATCGTCTCGAACGGCGACACCCCGAAGATGCCCTTCTCCAGGTAGGCGGTGAAGAACGACGCCTCGACGTCGTCGCGGCTGAAGCCCCACACCGTCTGGGTCAGATCGTTCGTGCCGAAGGAGAAGAACTCCGCGGCCTCGGCGATCTGGCCCGCGGTCAGCGCGGCGCGCGGCAGCTCGATCATCGTGCCGATCGCCAGCTTGAGCCGCGTGCCGGTCGCCGCCTCGACCTCGGCGATGACCTGGTCGGCCTCCTCGCGGACGATCTCCAGCTCCTGGACGGTGCCGACCAGCGGGATCATGATCTCGGCGCGCGGGTCGCCCTTGGCGGCCCTGCGCTCGGCGGCCGCCTCGGCGATGGCGCGGACCTGCATGGTGAACAGGCCGGGGACGACCAGGCCGAGGCGTACGCCGCGCAGTCCGAGCATCGGGTTCTGCTCGTGCAGGCGGTGCACGGCCTGGAGCAGGCGCAGCTCGTTCTCGTGCGGCTCCTGGCGGGACTCGGCGAGGGCCACGCGCACCGACAGCTCGGTGATGTCGGGCAGGAACTCGTGCAGCGGCGGGTCGAGCAGGCGGACCGTGACCGGCAGGCCGTCCATGGCTTCGAACAGCTCCACGAAGTCCTGCTTCTGGAGCGGCAGGAGCTGCTTGAGGGACTCCTCGCGCTCGGCCTGGGTGTCGGCCAGGATCAGTCGCTCGACCAGTCCGCGGCGGTCGCCGAGGAACATGTGCTCGGTACGGCACAGGCCGATGCCCTGGGCGCCGAAGCGGCGGGCGCGCAGCGCGTCCTCGGCGTTGTCGGCGTTGGCGCGCACCCGCAGGCGGCGCTTGCGGTCGGCGAAGGCCATCATCCGGTGGACCGCCTCGACGAGTTCGTCCGCGTCGTCGGCGCCCGGGTGCATCCGGCCCTCGAAGTACTCGACGACCGGGGACGGGGCGACCGGGACCTCGCCCAGGTACACCTTGCCCGAGGAGCCGTCGATGGAGATCACGTCGCCCTCCTCTACGACGTGCCCGCCGGGGACCGTCATCCGGCGGCGCTTGGTGTCGACCTCCAGGTCCTCCGCGCCGCAGACGCACGTCTTGCCCATGCCACGGGCGACCACGGCCGCGTGGGAGGTCTTGCCGCCGCGGGAGGTCAGGATGCCCTCGGCCGCGATCATGCCGTCCAGGTCGTCGGGGTTGGTCTCCCGGCGGACCAGGATGACCTTCTCGCCCGAGCGGGACCACTTGACGGCGGTGTACGAGTCGAAGACCGCCTTGCCGACCGCTGCGCCCGGGGAGGCGGCGATGCCGCGGGCGACCTGCGCGACCTTGGCCTCCTCGTCGAAGCGCGGGAACATCAGCTGCGCGAGCTGGGCCCCGTTGACCCGCTTCAGGGCCTCGGCCTCGTCGATCAGGCCCTGGTCGACGAGCTGGGTTGCGATGCGGAAGGCGGCACCGGCGGTTCGCTTGCCGACGCGGGTCTGCAGCATCCAAAGCTGGCCGCGCTCGATGGTGAACTCGATGTCGCAGAGATCCTTGTAGTGGTTCTCCAGCGTCTCCATGATCTGCATCAGCCGGTCGTACGACTTGCCGTCGATCCGCTCCAGCTCCGCCAGCGGGACGGTGTTGCGGATGCCCGCGACCACGTCCTCGCCCTGCGCGTTCTGCAGGTAGTCGCCGTAGACGCCCTGCTGGCCGGAGGCGGGGTCGCGGGTGAAGGCGACGCCGGTGCCGGAGTCGGGGCCGAGGTTGCCGAACACCATCGAGCAGATGTTGACGGCCGTGCCGAGGTCGTGCGGGATGCGCTCCTGACGGCGGTAGAGCTTGGCGCGCTCGCCGTTCCAGGAGTCGAAGACCGCCTTGATGGCGAGGTCCATCTGCTCGCGCGGGTCCTGCGGGAAGTCCCGGCCGGCCTCCTTCTTGACGATCTTCTTGAAGGTGGTGACCAGCTTCTTCAGGTCGGCGGCCTCGAGCTCGGTGTCGACGGTGACCTTCTTGGTCTCCTTGGCCTTGTCGAGGGCGTCCTCGAACAGCTCGCCCTCGACGCCGAGGACGGTCTTGCCGAACATCTGGATGAGGCGGCGGTAGGAGTCCCACGCGAACCGGTCGTCGCCGGCCTGCTTGGCCAGGCCCTGGACGGATTTGTCGGACAGGCCGATGTTCAGGACGGTGTCCATCATGCCGGGCATGGAGAACTTCGCGCCGGAGCGGACGGAGACCAGCAGGGGGTCGTCGGGCTGGCCGAGCTTCTTGCCCATCTTCTGCTCGAGCGCGTCGAGGTGCGCGCTGACCTCGTCACGGAGTGCCGCGGGCTCCTCGCCGCTGTCGAGGTAGACCTTGCAGGCCTCGGTGGTGATCGTGAAACCCGGCGGGACCGGAAGGCCCAGGTTCGTCATCTCGGCCAGGTTCGCGCCCTTGCCACCGAGGAGGTCCTTGAGGTCCTTGTTGCCCTCGGTGAAGTCGTAGACGAACTTCACGCCCTCAACGCTGTTGCCGCGATCGGCTACCTGGAGATCTTTGTTTTCCGACACGGGTCTCGACTCCTCGAGGACGCGGTGGCTGCCCTGACGGCGAGGAACATACCCAGATCGAAGGCCGATGGGTACGTCCACTTGTGGGTCATGCGCCCGTAACCAGTCGTCCGCCAGCGGATCGAAAGTCAAGGCTTGGCAAGCCGCCGGGCGCAGATGTTTTCACTTCTTGAACGAATCAACGCTCGTAGACGCTCCTAGCCGCTCAAGTGAGCGACCCTCGGCGCGTTTGTTTTCGATCGATGAACGATCGAGGAGTGGCACTGAGTGCCACCCCTTGGAGAAGTGCAGCCGCTCAAGATCCGCTCATCTGAGCGCAACCCTTATCAAGGGTGGCGAGAATCACGCTGCCACAGGCGCTCGGATTTCACCATGCGGACGGCTCCCGGCCCCTCGGCCGGGCTCCGTTTGCCGGGTGTTTGCCCGGCGCCGGTGAACACGGGGGAGGGCCCGGCCGTACGGGAGTGCGGCGGGCCCCAGCGCGGCCCGCCTCCTCAGCGACGCCGCGCACGGAAGGACCTTCGGGTGCCTCAGCACACGGATACACGCCAGTCATCGGGCGCACCATCGGACTCGGCCGGAGAACCGGCGTCGCGCGACGGCGGAACCGAGGCCGCCGCCACTCCGCACCCGACGGAACCGGGGACGGGCGCGGAGGCGGACGCGGGCGGGTCGGGCGCAAGCGCGGAGGCGAGCGCGGGCGCTGAATCTGCGGCCGGCGCTGAGTCGGGTGCCGGCGCTGAATCGGAGGCGGACGCGGACGTCGAGCCGGGGTCCGAGGCGCCCGCTGCCGCGCCGGCCCTGCCCGCCGGGTCCATCCCCGCCGCGCGCAGGCCGAGGGCGACGGCACCCACGCCCCGCACCGGAGACACGCCCGCCTCGACCACTCCCCCGGTGGACGACGCCCCGCGCGCGGTGGCTTCGACGGCCGAGGGCGCCTCCACCGACACGGGGGCTCCCGGTGACGACGAGTCCCAGGAGTCATCCGAGGCCGGCGGGGCGGGGGCCGCCGCCGACGGCGAGCCCGCCACCTCCGAAGCCCGCACACGCGTGCCCGCGAGCGAGCAGGCAGCACCTTCCCGCGACGAAGCCCCGGCGCCCACGAGCCGAGAGGCCGCACCCTCCGGAGCCGCCGAAACCGCCGTAGGCGCGGTGTCAGCCCAGGCCCCCGCCACCCCGGCTCGCGAGTCAGCCAGGGCCGCCACATCTGCGCAGGCCCGCGAATCCGCCCAGGCCACCGAGCCCACCGAGGCCGACGAACCCGCCCAGGCCACCGCGTCCGCGCAGGCCGGCGAATCCACCGAAACCGCCAAACCCACCGAGGCCACCGCACCCACCGACGCCGCCGAACCCTCCCAGGCCACCGAACCCACCAAGCCAACCGACGCCACCGAACCCACCGAGGGCAACAAGGCCTCCGCATCCGCCGCAACCCCGGCAGGGGCCCTCGCCTCCCCGCGCCTCCCCCTCCGTGTCCTGCGGGCGATACGGCCCCGGACCCTTCGCCGGGCCTGGCGTGGCTGGAAGGGGGCTCATCCCGTGGCCGCGCGAAGGGTGTCCCATGGGGGCACCCTTCTCGCGTTCCTGCTGGTCGCCGTCGCGCTTCTGCTGCCGAACAAGGAGGCGCAGTTGCAGGTCGCGGCGTTCACGCGGCTGCCGGTGGAGGGGCTGCTCCTGGCGGCCGCGCTGCTGGTGCTGCCGCGCCGGCCGCGGGTGGCCGTGGCGGTGCTCGGCGGGCTGGCGCTCGGCGTGCTGACCGTGCTCAACCTGACGGACATCGAGTTCAACCAGTACCTGGGCCGCAGCTTCAACGTGGTCCTCGACTGGGAGCTGCTGGACGACGCCCAGTCGTACCTCGCGGACACCCTTGGCCGAACGACGGCCCTGCTCGCCGCCGTCGGGGTCGTCCTCCTCGTACTGGCGGTGCTCGCCGTGATGGCCCTCGCGGTCGTGCGCGTCGGCGACTTCCTTGGCCGCGACAAGGCCCGCTCGACGCGCGGACTGCTGCTGGCCAGCGTGGTGTGGATGACATGCTCGGCCCTGGACGTCCAGGTCTCCGGCGTCCCGGTGGCATCCGAGCACACGGTCGTCATGGCCAAGTACCACGAGCGGGCACTGCGCTCCACGATCCGGGACGAGCGGGAGTTCGCGAGGACGGCGGAGGCCGACCCGTTCCGCGACACCCCCGGCAGCGAGCTGGTGCCGGACCTGCGCGGGAAGGACATGATCTTCACGTTCATCGAGAGCTACGGCCGCACCGCGATCGAGGACCCGATCACGGCGCCGGGCGTCAACAAGACCCTCGACGCCAGTACGCGAGCCCTGGCCGAGGCGGGCTTCCACGCCAGGAGCGGCTGGCTGACGTCGGCGACGTACGGCGGCGGCAGCTGGCTCGGCCACTCCACGTTCATGTCGGGCCTGTGGGTCGACAACCAGAACCGCTACCGCACGGTGACCTCCGGCGACCACCTCACCCTGCCCGAGGCGTTCAGGAAGACCGGGGCCTGGGACACGGTCGGCGTCATGCCGGGCGTGCAGAAGGGCTGGCCGGAGGCGAAGTGGTACGGCCTGGACAAGGTCTACAACGCCTTCGGGATGGGCTACGAGGGGCCGAAGTTCAGCTGGTCGACCATGCCCGACCAGTACGCGCTGGAGGCCTTCCAGCGTCTGGAGCACGGCAGGAAGCGCGACAAGCCGCTGACCTCGTTCGTCATCCTGACCTCCAGCCACCAGCCCTGGGCGCCGGTGCCGGAGATGGTCGGCTGGGACCAGCTCGGTGACGGCTCGGTCTTCAAGGGCATCGAGGCGGCAGGCACCAAGCCGGCGGACGTCCTCACCAGTTCCACCCGCTCCCGCGAGGAGTACGGCAAGTCGATCGAGTACTCGGTGACCGCCCTGACCCAGTGGATGGAGCGCTACGGCAAGGACGACACCGTGCTCGTGGTCCTCGGCGACCACCAGCCCAACGCCCGGGTCAGCGGCGACCACGCCGGCCGTGACGTGCCCTGCGCGATCCTCGCCAAGGACCCGAAGGTCCTGGACAAGATCGACGACTGGGGCTGGACCGAGGGCCTGCGCCCCGACCACGACGCCCCGGTCTGGAAGATGAGCGCCTTCCGCGACCGCTTCCTGACGGCGTACGGTTCCACGCCGCACCCGCCGAAGGGCTGACGGCGGGCAGGTGGCGGGGGCGGGCCCAGTCCTAGAAGGTCTCCATGGCCGCGCGTGCCGCTTCGGCGAACCGCTCGAGGCGACCCAGGTAGGCCTCCCGGGCACGGTCGAAGCGGGCGCGCGCCCCGGCCTCGCCGAGGGACACGTGCCACCTCGACCGGCTGACCTCGGTCGCCGCCGTCAGTACGGCGCGGGCCGCCGCGGCGGTCTCGGCGGGACCCTCCAGGGTGATGGCGCGGACACCGCGCATGAGCGGGTCGTAGGCCTCGCGCACCGAGACCCGCAGCTCCTGGACGCGGGCCAGGAACCGGTCGCCGTCCCCGTGCTGCAGGTGCGCGTCGACGATCCTCCGGTACAGCTCGCCCATGACATGGGCCCGCTCCATCAGCTCCGGATAGGCGGCCCGCCGCGCCTCCCGCACCCGGTCGCGGTGCTGGGCGCGGGCCGACGCCTCCGCCTGCGTCCTGGCCGCGCGGACGTTCCCCAGGTTCGTCACCCAGCTCGTCAGCACGGCCGTGCCCCCGGTGAGCGCCGCCGCCCACAACGCGCTGTCCGCCACGCGGACCAGTGTCGGCGCGGCCCGTCGCGGCTGTCGAGACCGCCTCAGCCGCCGGAGGTGTCCAGTTCGGCGTCCTCGCCGACGCCCGCGCAGTCGTAGGGGTCCTTCAGCCAGCCGTCCGGCAGGACCACCCGGTTGTTGCCGGAGGTGCGGCCTCGGGGCCCGTCGGCGCCGGCGGGCCAGGGCTGGTCGAGGTCCAGCTCGTCCAGGCCGGCGCGCAGCTCCTCCAGCGAGGAGGTGATCGCCAGCCGCCTGCGCATCTCGGAGCCGACCGCGAAGCCCTTCAGGTACCAGGCGACGTGCTTGCGGAAGTCGACGACACCGCGCGACTCGTCGCCGATCCACTCGCCGAGCAGCGTGGCGTGCCGGACCATGACGTCCGCGACCTCGCGCAGGGACGGGCGGGCCAGGTCCTGGACCCGCCCCTCGAACGCCGCCACCAGGTCGGCGAACAGCCACGGTCGGCCCAGGCAGCCGCGGCCCACGACCACACCGTCGCAGCCGGTCTCCCGCACCATCCGCAGCGCGTCCTCGGCCGACCAGATGTCGCCGTTGCCGAGCACCGGGATCTCGGGCACGTGCTCCTTCAGGCGCGCGATGGCGTCCCAGTCCGCCGTACCGCCGTAGTGCTGGGCGGCCGTGCGGCCGTGCAGCGCGATCGCCGTCACGCCCTCCTCGACCGCGATCCTTCCGGCGTCGAGGTAGGTGAGGTGGCCGTCGTCGATGCCCTTGCGCATCTTCATCGTGACCGGCAGGTCGCCGGCCCCGCTGACCGCCTCGCGCAGGATCGCCCGCAGCAGGTTGCGCTTGTAGGGGAGGGCCGAGCCGCCGCCCTTGCGGGTCACCTTGGGCACCGGGCAGCCGAAGTTGAGGTCGATGTGGTCGGCGAGGTCCTCCTCCGCGATCATGCGGACGGCCTTGCCGACCGTGGCCGGGTCCACGCCGTACAGCTGGATCGAGCGCGGGCGCTCGCTCGCGTCGAACCTGATGAGCTGCATGGTCTTGTCGTTGCGCTCGACCAGCGCCCGAGTCGTGATCATCTCGCTGACGTACAGGCCCTTGCCCTGGCTGAACTCCCGGCACAGGGTGCGGAAGGGCGCGTTGGTGATACCGGCCATGGGGGCCAGCACCACGGGCGGCCGGACGGTGTGCGGGCCGATCTGGAGGGGGGACTCGGGCTTGGGCATTCCCTCATTGTCGCGTATCGGCACAGTCCATGGAGCAATCATTAGTTAACCGCACTATTGAAATCCCTTACCATGGAACGCATGCCCGAGCTCAGCCACCGACGACGGCTCCTGGTTCTCGCGATCTGCTGCATGAGCCTGCTGATCGTGAGCCTCGACAACACCGTTCTGAACGTCGCTCTGCCCTCGATGCAACGCGAGCTGCACGCGAGCACCTCCGGCCTCCAGTGGACGATCGACGCGTACACGCTGATGCTCGCCTCGCTGCTGATGCTCGCCGGTTCCACCGCCGACCGGATCGGCCGCAAACGCGTGTTCATGGCGGGTCTGGTCGTCTTCGGCATCGGCTCGCTGCTGTGCTCCCTCGCGCCGGACCTGGAACTGCTGGTCGTGTTCCGCATGGTGCAGGCGGTCGGCGGCTCGATGCTCAACCCGGTCGCCATGTCGATCATCACCAACACCTTCACCGACCCGCGCGAGCGCGCCCGCGCGATCGGGGCCTGGGGCGCGGTGGTCGGCATATCCATGGCCGCCGGCCCGCTCGTCGGCGGCCTGCTGGTGGAGTCGGTCGGCTGGCGCTCGATCTTCTGGGTCAACCTGCCGGTGGCCCTGGCCGCGCTGGTGCTCACCGCGCGCTTCGTCCCCGAGTCCCGCGCACCGAAGGCCCGCCGGCCCGACCCGGTCGGCCAGATCCTGGTCATCGCCCTGTTCGGCGCCCTGACGTACGCGATCATCGAGGCCCCGGTCTCCGGCCTCGCCACGATCCTGCCCTTCGCCGTCGTCGCGCTCGCGGCCCTGCTCGGCCTGCTGTGGTACGAGCCGCGCCGCACCGAACCCCTCATCGACCTGCGCTTCTTCCGCTCGGCGCCGTTCAGCGGGGCCACCGTCATCGCGATCAGCGCGTTCGCGGCGCTCGGCGGCTTCCTGTTCCTGTCCACGCTGTACCTGCAGAACGTGCGCGGCCTCGACGCCCTGCACGCCGGCCTGTGGATGCTGCCGATGGCGGCACCGACCTTCCTGTGCGCGCCGCTGTCCGGGCGGCTGGTCGGCACCCGGGGGCCGCGGCTGCCCCTGCTGATCGCCGGAACGGCCATGACGGTGAGTTCGGTGCTGTTCGCCGCTTTCGAGGCCGAGACCTCCGACGTCACGCTCGTCATCGGGTACGTCCTGTTCGGCATCGGCTTCGGCTTCGTCAACGCGCCGATCACCGACACGGCCGTCTCCGGGATGCCGCGCGCCCAGGCCGGGGTCGCCGCCGCGGTCGCCTCCACCAGCCGCCAGCTCGGGCAGACCCTCGGGGTCGCGGTGGTCGGCGCGCTGCTGGCCGCGGGCGTCGGCTCCTTGCCCTACCGGGACGCGTTCGTCCCGGCGGCCCGGCCCGGATGGTGGGTCCTGGTGGTGTGCGGCGCCGCGGTGCTGGCACTGGGCGCGGTCACCAGCGGCCGGTGGGCCAGGGGGACCGCCGAGCGCACGGCCGAACGGCTCCAGGAGCACGAGGTGCGAGAGGCGGCGTGCATCGGCGCCTGAGCTCCCAGGACGCGCGAAAGGGAGTCCGGTGAACGCGCCAAAAAGGGCCCCGGATACTGCTCACGCATCGTGCACGGACGTTTCCGGTGCGTGAAAGCCGGTCCGGAGCGGGGCGCCGCAAGAGAGCTTGGTAAGAAAGAAGTAAGCGCGATCATGACCGCTGAGCTGCGGATTCTCATCAAAGCGCCGCTCGCCCACAGCCCCGCGTTACTCCTCCCGAGTCGCCGCGCGAGCGATCAGAGGCAAATCTGGATGAGCGCGATGAGCCCCCTGCGGGGCACGCGTCACACAGGGGGGAACCACCAACGGGAGACCACCATGCATCTCACCCTCCGCCGCTGTGCCTGTGGAGTCGCCGCGGGCGCCCTGTCCGCCGCGCTGGTGTCGGCCGGTTCTGCCGGAGCCTTCGCCGCGACCAGTCCTAGCCCGAAGCCCACCCGCACGCACACGGCCATGCCGACCAAGGCGGCCGCGTCGATCACGGCCAGGGCCAGCCACTCCTCGATCAGGGCCGGGCAGAGCGTGACGCTCACCGGGCGCACCGCGCACCTGGCGGCCGGCACCAAGCTGACCGTCCAGCACCTGAACAACGGCAAGTGGACCACGCTGCGCGAGACCACCGCGGTCAAGAAGGGCGACACCTTCACGGTGTCGACGAAGCTCGCGGTCAAGGGCAAGCAGGAACTGCGCGTGGTGCACGGCGACACGCACTCCAAGTCGGTCACCGTCGACGTGACCTGACCCGGGAGACGACGGTGCTAACGGGCTCGTAGCCCGCCCAGCACCAGTTCGAGCACCGCCTCGAACTCCTCCTCGACCGCCGGCCGCTTCCACTCCCGGGCATGACCCGGATCGTGGAAGCGGCCGGTGGCATGAAACAGGGCCCGGGCCGCGACGGCCGGGTCGGCGGCCGTGAAGACACCGGCCGCGACGCCGTCCCGGACGATCCGGGTCAGCTGGCCGGTCAGATCGGCGATGTGCTCGCCGACCGCCACGCCGTTCTCCCCGGTGAGCACCGAGTACGTGGCGAACAGCTCGGGGTCGTCGCCCGCCTTGCGGCGCTTGGCCTCGAACAGCCCCCGCAGCCAGTCGCGCAGCCGCGCCTCCGGGTCCCGGTGCTCGGCGGCGATGCCGGCCAGGGCGTCGGACGTGCGGTCCAGCCACCGCTTGGTCACGGCCTCGCGCAGCGCCGCCTTGGTGCGGAAGTGCCGGTAGACGCTGCCGTGGCTGACACCGAGCGCGCGGGCCACGTCCACCACGGTGGCCTTGGCCGGCCCGTGGCGGCGCAGCACCTCCTCGGTCGCCTCGAGGATGCGCTCGGCGGTCAGGGTCTCGGTGGTGGGTGGCATGCCCTAGACCGTACCCGGCGGCCGGGTCAGCTCTCGCTGTCCAGGTGGGCCATCTGCGCCTCGGGGTAGCGCGCGCCCGCGGCCGCGTCCGCCGGGACGGCCTCCTCGATGGCCGCCAGGTCGGCCTCCTCCAGCGTGACGGCCGTGGCGCCCAGCGCCTCCGCCAGCCGCTCCCGGGTGCGGGCGCCGATCAGCGGGACGACGACCGTGTCGTGCCGCGGCCCCTGGGAGAGCACCCAGGCGATGGCGGTCTGCGCGACCGTGACGCCCTTGCCCTCGGCGACCTTGCGCAGGGCCTCGACGAGGTCCAGGTTGTGCTGGAGGTTCTCGCCCTGGAACCGGGGTGAATGGGCCCGGAAGTCGTTCGCGGCGAGCTTCCGGTCGCGGGCGAAGTGCCCGGAGATCAGACCGCGCGAGAGCACCCCGTACGCCGTGATGGCGATGCCGAGTTCGCGGACGGTGGGCAGGATCCGGTCCTCGACGCCACGGGAGACGAGCGAGTACTCGATCTGGACGTCCGAGATCGGCGCGGTGGCGGCGGCCCGGCGGATCGTGTCGGCGCCGACCTCGCTGAGGCCGATGTGCCGGACGTGCCCCTTCTCGACGAGTTCCGCGATGGCGCCGACCGTCTCCTCGATCGGCACGTCCGGGTCGACCCGGGCGATCCGGTAGACGTCGATGTGGTCGACGCCGAGGCGCTGGAGGGAGTAGGCGGCGAAGTTCTTCACGGCGGCCGGACGGCCGTCGTAGCCGGCCCAGTTGCCGTCCGGATCGCGCAGGGCGCCGAACTTCACGCTGAGCAGGGCCTGTTCGCGGCGGACCGCGGGGGCGGTGCGCAGGGCCTCGCCGACCAGCATCTCGTTGTGGCCCACGGCGTAGAAGTCGCCGGTGTCGAGCAGGGTCACGCCCGCTTCGAGGGCGGCGTGCACGGTGGCGATGGACTCGGTCCGGTCCGCCTCGCCGTACAGCGCGGACATGCCCATACAGCCGAGGCCGAGGGAGGAGACCTGAGGGCCGGTGGTTCCGAGGTGGCGGGTGTCCATGAGAGAGGACTCCTTCGGGGCTCGCAGTGCGGGTGGGACGGGTACCCCGAAACAGCCTGGCATGACAGCTGACAGATTTCAATATCTGTCAGCTGTCACCTGTCACCCCCTCCCTCACGGCCACATATGTTTGGTCCAGACCTATTGACGAGAGGTCTGGACCACGAGCACTGTCATGTCTACGACACCTCACCGCACCCCCACCGGGAGGCTCCGTATGATCCGCCGCAGACTGCGTCTGCTCGCCGCCGCCCTGGCGACCGCCTGTCTCACCCAGCTCTCCATCGCCCTGGCCCCCACTGCCTCGGCCGCCCCCACCGCCGACACGTGCGCCGTCAAGTCCAGGCCCGCCGGCAAGGTGCTCCAGGGCTACTGGGAGAACTGGGACGGCTCCGCCAACGGCGTCCATCCACCCTTCGGCTGGACACCGATCAACGACTCGCGCATCGCCGCGCACGGCTACAACGTGATCAACGCGGCCTTCCCGGTCATCCGCTCCGACGGAACGGCCCTGTGGGAGGACGGCATGGACGCGGGCGTGAAGGTGGCGACGCCCGCGGAGATGTGTGCGGCCAAGGCGTCCGGACAGACGATCCTGCTGTCCATCGGCGGCGCGACGGCCGGTATCGACCTCAACTCGCCGGCCGTGGCGGACCGGTTCGTCGCGACGATCGTCCCAATCCTGAAGAAGTACAACTTCGACGGCATCGACATCGACATCGAGACGGGCCTGACCGGCAGCGGGAACATCAGCCGGCTGTCCGCGTCCCAGGCCAACCTGATCCGCATCATCGACGGAGTCCTCGCGCAGATGCCGTCGAACTTCGGCCTGACGATGGCGCCGGAGACCGCTTACGTGACCGGCGGCAGCGTCACCTACGGCTCGATCTGGGGCGCGTACCTGCCGATCATCAAGAAGTACGCCGACAACGGCCGCCTGTGGTGGCTGAACATGCAGTACTACAACGGCAGCATGTACGGCTGCTCCGGCGACTCCTACCAGGCGGGCACCGTGGCCGGCTTCACCGCCCAGACCGACTGCCTCGCCAAGGGCCTGGTGATCCAGGGCACGACGATCAAGGTCCCCTACGACAAGCAGGTCCCGGGCCTGCCCGCCCAGCCCGGCGCGGGCGGCGGCCACATGGCGCCCGCGCTGGTCTCCCAGGCCTGGCGCCACTACGGCACGAACCTGAAGGGCCTGATGACCTGGTCGATCAACTGGGACGGGTCGAAGAACTGGACCTTCGGCGACAACGTGAAGGCCCTGCAAGGCCGTTGAGGAACGGCGAACGCCGGACGGCCGCCGAGTGAGGTCTCGGCGGCCGTCCGGCGCTGAGGGACTGCCGGGTTACCGGATCAGCAGCCGACGAGGCGGCCGGCCAGGTAGCCCTCGATCTGGTCGAGGGAGACGCGCTCCTGCTTCATGGTGTCGCGCTCGCGGACGGTGACCGCGTTGTCCTCGAGGGTGTCGAAGTCGACCGTGACGCAGTACGGCGTGCCGATCTCGTCCTGGCGGCGGTAGCGGCGGCCGATGGCGCCGGCGTCGTCGAACTCGATGTTCCAGTTCTGGCGCAGGGCCTGGGCCAGGCCCTTGGCCTTGGGCGACAGCTCCGGGTTGCGCGACAGGGGCAGCACCGCGACCTTCACCGGGGCCAGGCGGTGGTCCAGGCGCAGCACCGTGCGCTTCTCCATCTTGCCCTTGGCGTTGGGCGCCTCGTCCTCGACGTAGGCGTCGAGCAGGAAGGCGAGCATCGCGCGCCCGACACCGGCCGCCGGCTCGATGACGTACGGCGTCCAGCGCTCGCCGGCCTCCTGGTCGAAGTAGGAGAGGTCCTGGCCGGAGGACTTGGCGTGGGAGGAGAGGTCGTAGTCGGTGCGGTTGGCGACACCCTCCAGCTCGCCCCACTCGCTGCCGCCGAACTGGAAGCGGTACTCGATGTCGGCGGTGCGCTTGGAGTAGTGGGAGAGCTTCTCCTTCGGGTGCTCGTACCAGCGCATGTTCTCCTCACGGAGACCCAGGCCCGTGTACCAGTTCCAGCGCTGCTCCATCCAGTACTCCTGCCACTTCTCGTCCTCGCCCGGCTTGACGAAGAACTCCATCTCCATCTGCTCGAACTCGCGGGTGCGGAAGATGAAGTTGCCCGGCGTGATCTCGTTCCGGAACGACTTGCCCATCTGGGCGATGCCGAACGGCGGCTTGCGGCGCGAGGTGGTCTGCACCTGGGCGAAGTTGGTGAAGATGCCCTGGGCGGTCTCCGGACGCAGGTAGGCGACGGAGCCGGAGTCCTGGGTGGGGCCGAGGTGGGTGGAGAGCAGGCCCGAGAACTGCTTGGGCTCGGTGAACTGGCCCTTGTTGCCGCAGTTGGGGCAGTTGATGTCCGCGAGGCCGTTCTCCGGGGCGCGGCCCTTCTTCTCCTCGTAGGCCTCTTCCAGGTGGTCGGCGCGGAACCGCTTGTGGCAGGCGGTGCACTCCGTCAGCGGGTCCGTGAAAGTGGCGACGTGACCGGAGGCGACCCAGACCTCGGGCGCCAGGATCACGGACGAGTCGATGCCGACCACGTCCTCGCGGGACGTCACCATGTAGCGCCACCACTGGCGCTTGAGGTTCTCCTTGAGCTCGACACCCAGAGGCCCGTAGTCCCAGGCGGCACGCTGGCCGCCGTAGATCTCACTGCAGGGGAATACGAAGCCACGGCGCTTGCTCAGGCTGACGATGGTGTCGATCTTGTCGGCGGCCACGGTGCTCTCTTCATTACGACGACGGGCGACGAAGCGAGACGCTTCACGAGCGAATGCTTCAGGGTACCGGCGGTGGCTCCCCCTCGACCAAATCGGTGCCGGGTAAGGGCCCTTTTCGGGCTTGTGACGTGGCTTGTTGACAACGGTTTCCATCTTCGTTGAAAATGACTGTCATGAACGTACGACGACGCCTTATATCCGGTTCCACGGCCCTGACGGTCACCGCTCTCGGCCTCGGAGCGCTCTCAGCCTGCTCCTCCGCCGGCGCGGCCGGCGACAGCGGCGGGAAGTACGACGTCGTCGCGTCCTTCTACCCGATGGCCTTCCTCGCCGAGCGGATCGGCGGGAGCCACGTGCACGTCACCAGTCTCACCCAGCCCGGCCAGGAGCCGCACGAACTGGAGATCAGCGCCCAGCAGACCGTGCAGCTCGAGAAGTCCGACGCGGTGCTCTACCTCAAGGGCCTCCAGCCCAACGTCGACGAGGCCGTCGCCCAGTCCGGGATCGGGACGAAGGTCGACGCCGCCTCCCTGACCACACTGGAGGAGCACGGCACCGACGTCGGCGGCCACGCCGACGAGCACGACGCCCACCACGACGAGGAGCACGGCGGCAAGGACCCGCACGTCTGGCTCGACCCGGTGCGCTACGCGCAGATCGCCGAGGGCGTCGGCAAGGCCTTCGAGAAGGGCGACCCGGACCACGCGGCCGACTACCGCAAGAACACCGCGGCCCTGGTCAAGGAGCTCGGCGAGCTCAACACCCGGTACGAGACCGGGCTGAAGGACGCCAAGAGCAAGGTCTTCATCACCACCCACGCCGCCTTCGGCTACCTCGCCGAGCGCTACGGCCTGACCCAGGAGGCCATCAACGGCCTCGACCCGGAGTCCGAGCCCAGCGCGGCCCGGGTGAAGGACCTCCAGGAGACGGCGAAGGCCGACGGGGTCACGACCGTCTTCTACGAGACGCTGGTCAGCGACAAGACCGCGAAGACCCTCGCCAAGGACGCACACCTGAAGACCGACGTCCTCGACCCCCTCGAGGGCATCACCGACAAGTCCCGGGGCACCGACTACTTCCAGGTCATGGATGCCAACCTCAAGGCGCTGCAGAAGGCCCTGGGCGCCAAGTGAGCACGACGGAGGGCGTCATGGACGTCAGGAGCGAACCCGCCGAACCCGTCATATCCCTGCGCGGTGTGCGCGCCGACCTGGGCTCGCGCCCCGTCCTGCGCGGCATCGACCTCACCGTGCGCCGGGGCGAGGTCGTCGCGCTGCTCGGCGCCAACGGCTCCGGCAAGTCGACGGCCGTGCGCGGCGTCATCGGCCAGGTGCCGGTGAGCGACGGTGAGATCGAGCTGTTCGGCACCCCGCACCGCCGCTTCCGCGACTGGGCGCGCGTCGGCTACGTACCGCAGCGCACGACCGCCGCGGGCGGCGTCCCGGCGACCGTCACCGAGATCGTCTCCTCGGGCCGGCTCTCCCGCACGCGCTTCGGGGTCTTCCGCAAGGCCGACCACGCGGCCGTGCGGCACGCCCTGGAGCTGGTCGGCATGGCGGACCGCGCGAAGGACTCGGTGAACGCCCTCTCCGGCGGTCAGCACCAGCGCGTGCTGATCGCCCGCGCCCTCGCCGCCGCACCCGAGCTGCTGATCATGGACGAGCCGATGGCCGGCGTCGACCTGGCCAGCCAGGAGGTGCTGGCGAGCACGCTGAGGGAGCAGGTCGCGGCCGGGGCGACGGTGCTGCTCGTGCTGCACGAGCTGGGCCCCCTGGAGCCCCTGATCGACCGGGCGGTGGTGCTGCGCGACGGCTGCGTCCTGCACGACGGGCCGCCCCCGAAGGCCGTGGGCCAGCACGCCCTGCCCGGCCACGACCACGTACACCCGCACGACGCCTCGGGCGCCGATCCGATCCGCACGGGACTGCTGAGCTGATGGACCTGTTGAACTACGCCTTCATGCAGCGGGCCCTGCTCGCCGCCGTCCTGGTCGGCATCACCGCCCCCGCCGTCGGCATCTACCTCGTCCAGCGCCGCCAGGCCCTGATGGGCGACGGCATCGGCCACGTGGCCATGACCGGCGTCGGCCTGGGCTTCCTGCTGTCCACCTCCCCGGTGTGGATGGCGACGGCCGTCTCCGTCCTGGGCGCGGTCCTCATGGAGCTGATCCGCTGGTACGGCCGCACCCGCGGCGACATCGCCCTGGCGATGCTCTTCTACGGCGGCATGGCGGGCGGCGTCATGTTCATCAACCTCGCCCCCGGCGGCTCCAACGCGAACCTGACGTCGTACCTGTTCGGCTCGCTCTCCACGGTCTCGCAGTCCGACGTCACCGCGATCTGCCTGCTGGCCGCCTTCGTCGTCCTGGTCACCCTGGGCCTGCGCCGCCAGCTGTTCGCGGTCAGCCAGGACGAGGAGTTCGCCCGGGTGACCGGGCTGCCGGTGCGCGCCCTGAACCTGCTGACGGCGGTCACGGCGGCGGTGACGGTGACGGTCGCGATGCGCGTGGTCGGGCTGTTGCTGGTCAGCGCGCTGATGGTGGTCCCGGTGGCCGCCGCCCAGCAGCTCAGCCGCAGCTTCGCCGCGACCTTCGCGATCGCCGTCGCCATCGGGGTGGGCGTGACGATCGGCGGCACGGTCACGTCGTACTACCAGGACGTGCCGCCCGGCGCGACGATCGTGCTGCTCACCATCGCCGCGTTCATCGTGCTCACCGTACTGGCCACGCCGCTGGCCCGGCGACGCGCGCGGGCACTCGCCGCCGCGCGGCCCGCCGGGGACCCCGTGGAGTGCGCGATTCCGGCCACCCGGGCCGCCGGCGACAGGGCCGGCGCCTGACCGCGCACGGCCCGGGCTGGCACAATGGCCCGCAGGCGAGACGTGAGGAGGCCGACCGGTGACCACCGCTGGACCGCCCGTGAAGGGCCGCGCCACCCGGCAGCGTGCCGCTGTCGCGGCGGCCCTCGACGAGGTCGACGAGTTCCGCAGCGCGCAGGAACTCCACGACATGCTCAAGCACAGGGGCGACTCGGTGGGCCTGACGACGGTCTACCGCACCCTTCAGTCCCTCGCCGACGCGGGCGAGGTCGACGTACTGCGCACCTCCGACGGCGAGTCGGTCTACCGCCGCTGCTCCACCGGCGAACACCACCACCACCTCGTCTGCCGCGTCTGCGGCAAGGCGGTCGAGGTGGAGGGGCCGATGGTGGAGAAGTGGGCGGAGGCGGTCGCCGCGGAACACGGCTACGTCAACGTCGCCCACACGGTGGAGATCTTCGGCACCTGCGCGGAGTGCTCCGCAGGTTGAGCCTGTTCTGTGCGGGTGGTCTGGGGTGGCCGGCCCTGGGGGCTGCCGCCCCCAGACCCCCGCTTTCGGCCTGAACGGCCTCGTCCTCAATCGCCGGACAGGCTCGTTCTACTCGCCGTCGCCCTCCATGGCGAGGAGTGCCTCGTTCGGGATGGCACCGCCGAAGCGGCGGTCGCGGGAGGCGAACTCGATGCAGGCCCGCCACAGGTCGCGGCGGTCGAAGTCGGGCCACAGGACGTCCTGGAAGACCATCTCCGCGTACGCGCTCTGCCAGAGCAGGTAGTTGGACGTACGCTGCTCCCCGCTCGGGCGCAGGAACAGGTCGACGTCCGGCATGTCCGGGTAGTACAGGTACTTCTGGATGGTCTTCTCGGTGACCTTGGCCGGGTCGAGCCGGCCCGCCCTGACGTCCTCCGCGAGCGCCTTGGCCGCGTCCGCGAGTTCGGCCCGGCCGCCGTAGTTCATGCAGAAGTACAGCGTGAGCCGGTCGTTGTCCTTGGTCTGCTCCTGGGCGACCTGGAGCTCCTTGGCGACCGACTTCCACAGCTTGGGCATACGGCCCACCCAGCGCACCCGGATGCCGAGCTCGTCGAGCTGGTCGCGGGTCTTGCGGATGAAGTCGCGGTTGAAGTTCATCAGGAAGCGCACCTCGTCGGGCGAGCGCTTCCAGTTCTCGGTGGAGAAGGCGTACAGGGAGATGTTGCCGACGCCGATCTCTATCGCGCCCTGCAACACGTCCAGCACCCGCTCGGCACCGACCTTGTGCCCCTCGGTGCGGGGCAGCCCGCGCTCCTTTGCCCAGCGCCCGTTCCCGTCCATGACGATCGCCACATGCTCGGGGACCAGTTCTCCGGGGAGCTTCGGCGCGCGGGCGCCGGAGGGATGCGGCTCGGGTGCCCTGTACTCCGGGCGCCGGCGCCCCAGGATCCCGCGTACGGCCATGTGCTTCTCGTCTCCCTTGCTTTCGTACGTACTGACGTACTACTTGGTGGGCGTACTACTTTTCCACGTACCGAAGTGAGCGCAGCCCGCGCTCCAGGTGCCAGTGCAGGTAGGCGGAGACCAGCCCGCTGCCCTCCCTGGCGTACCGCGGCTCGCACACATCCGCGGTCGCCCAGTCCCCCGTGAGCAGCGCGCCGAGCAGCACGAGCGTCTGCGGCGAGGGTACGACGCTGCCGGGCACCCGGCAGTCGGCGCAGACCGAGCCGCCGGAGCCCACCGAGAAGAAGCGGTTCGGGCCGGGCATCCCGCACCGGGCGCAGTCGCCGAAGCTGGGCGCGTAGCCGTTGACGGCCAGCGACCGCAGCAGGAAGGCGTCGAGCACGAGGTGCGGCGCGTGCTCGCCCCGGGCGAGGGTGCGCAGGGCGCCCACCAGTAGCAGGTACTGCTGGACGGCCGGCTCGCCCTCGTGGTCGGTGAACCGCTCGGCGGTCTCCAGCATGGCCGTCCCGGCGGTGTAGCGGGCGTAGTCGGTCACGATCCCGCCGCCGTAGGGGGCGATGGTCTCGCTCTGCGTGCACAGCGGCAGCCCCCGCCCCACCAGCTCACTGCCCCGAGCGAAGAACTGCACGTCCACGTGCGAGAACGGTTCGAGCCGGGCCCCGAACTTCGACTTCGTCCGCCGCACCCCCCGCGCCACGGCCCGCACCCGTCCGTGTCCGCGGGTGAGCAACGTGATGATCCGGTCCGCCTCACCCAGCTTCTGGGTGCGCAGCACGATGCCGTCGTCGCGGAACAGACTCATGGAGTCCATTGTCGCTTACGGCGGACGCGGGCGTGGCCGCGCCCGCGCCCCGGTCCGGCTCCCGGCGCGGCGCAACCGCGATACCCCCGGCGGCGTCGGTCACTGTGGAGATCGCCCAGTCCGCACCGACCGATCGTTGCGTCCGCACCGACCGGAGGAGAGCGCCATCCGAGCCCCGAGGAAGTCCGCCCCGACCCGACGTGCCTTACTGACCACCGCCGCCGCTCTCGCCGCGGCGACGGCGGCCGCCACGGCCACGCCCGCGCACGCCCTGCCGGACGACGACACCACCGCGCGCCTGCGCGCCCTGGAGCGGAGGCACGGCGCCCGGCTGGGCGTGTTCGCCCACGACCCCGCCACCGGCCGGACCGTCCGGTACCGCGCCGACGAACGCTTCCCGATGTGCTCGGTGTTCAAGACCCTGGCGGCGGCAGCGGTCCTGCGGGACCTGGACCGCCACGGCGAGGTCCTCTCGCGCCGCGTCCACTACACCGAGGCCGACCTGGTGCCGGAAGGCTCCGACCAGACCCGTGCGCACCTGGCCACGGGCATGACCATCGTCGAACTCGCCGACGTCGCCATCCGCTTCAGCGACAACACCGCCGGCAACCTGCTCCTGCGCGAGCTCGGCGGCCCTGCGGCCATCACCCGCTTCGCCCGTACGCTCGGCGACCCGGTGACCCGCCTGGACCGCTGGGAGCCGGACCTCAACACCGCCGAGCCCTGGCGGCTCACGGACACCACGAGCCCGCGCGCGATCGGCCGCACCTACGCCCGTCTCGTCCTCGGGGACGCGCTGAACCGTCCCGACCGCCGGCTGCTGACGCACTGGCTGCTGAACAACACCACCAGCGCGAACCGCTTCCGCGCGGGCCTGCCACCGACCTGGACGGTCGCGGACAAGACGGGCTCCGGTGCCCACGGCACCACCAACGACGTGGGCGTCGCGTGGACCGGGTCCGGTTCCCCCGTGGTCCTGGCCGTGCTCTCGACCAAACCGGCCCAGGACGCCCCGCACGACGACGCCCTCGTGGCCCGGGCCGCCGCCGCGGCTGCGGCGGAGGCACTGGGACAGGCACGGCGCTCAGGGCACCTCGCCGCGGCTGCGGGCGACGGCGGCAGCCGCATCGCCGGTCACCGCGGTGGTGTGAAGTGCCGTACGTACCGCTTCTGCCACGGTGTCTCCACCGCGTGCCGGTCGTAGTGCGTTCTGACGTAGGCGACGGCCTCGCCGGCCGGTACGCCGTCGAGGACCGCGAGGCAGGCCAGGGCCGTGCCGGTGCGGCCGCGGCCGCCGGCGCAGGCGAGTTCGACGCGTTCGGTGGCGGCGCGGGTCCAGGCGTCCGTGAGCACCGTGCGGGCCGCCTCACGGTCCGCCGGGAGGCGGAAGTCCGGCCAGCGCAGCCAGCGGGACGCCCAGGGCGTCGCGGGCGGCTGCTCGCCGAGGAGGTAGACGCCGTACGACGGGGCCTGCGCCGACAGGTCGAGGGCGCGGCGCAGGCCTCTGCCCCGCACCAGCCGTCCGGACGGCAGCCGCAGGACGCCCGGGGTCCGCTCGTTCCACGGCTTCTCGTGTCCGGTGGTGCGCTCCTCGTTCATGGCGCCGCGTCCCCCTTCCGGCCTGTCTCCAGCGGCGCGGTGACCCTACACGGCGAGGGCCGCCTCACGACGGTGTGCGGGCCTCCGTCAGGAGGCGGGTCACGTCGTCGGTGCAGATGGTCAGGGCCGCGCCGACGGTGCTGAGGGTGTCGTGTTCGGCGGGGGTGTAGGGGCCGTCGGCCAGGGCGATGCGGGCGGCCTGGAGGAGCATCGACTCCCGGCCCGCGGGGGCCAGGTGCGGGGCGAGCGGATCGAGGGCCTCGTGCAGCTCTATGGCCAGACCCGCACCGCACGGCTGGTCGTCGTAGGCGCGCCCGGTGTCCGCGGCCAACGCCTCGACCAGAGCGGCCAGTTGCTCCTCGGTGCAGTCGGCCAGGCCGGCCGCGCGGACGGTGGCCGCGGCGGTCTCCAGGGCCGTACGGGTGCCGGTTCCGCCCGCGGACAGCACCGCCAGGGCGACGGTGTGCACGGCGTCGCGGAGCATCGCGGAGAAGCGGGTGGTCGTCGGATGGTCCAGGACGTCCGTGCCGAAGTGGCCGCCGCAGGCGGCGCACTCGACGACCGGCCCGGTCGTCCCGCGCGGCAGCAGCGGTACGCCGAGGACGGTGAAGCGCCGACGCCCGCTCAGCCGCTGGTAGTTGCGGTCCCCGCCGCAGCCGGGGCAGAAGAACTCTCCGTCGCCGACCGGCGTCCACGCGGTACGGGTGCCCAGCAGTCGGGCAAGCCTGGTGACACGGCCGTTTTGTCCCCGTACTGGCAGCACGTCCCACCTCCGTAACGGCACGGCAACATCGCCGCACTGGCGTGATGTTAGCCACATTGTCGAGGTGTAGTCAGCACCCCGGAGGAGACCTTTCCGTGACCTGCGCCGCAGACTGGCCGATACTCGCCGGGCACACGACGGGGCCCCGACCGCCTCAGCAGGCGGCCGGGGCCCCGAAAGCGCCGGTCAGAGCGATCAGCGCGCCGCGCGGTTGACGGCCGAGACGACCGCCTTCAGCGACGCACGTGTCGTGTTCGCATCGATGCCGATCCCCCACAGAACCTTGTCGTCGATCGCGCACTCGATGTACGAGGCGGCCTGGGCGGAGGCGCCCTCGCTCATCGTGTGCTCCTGGTAGTCCAGCAGGCGTACGTCGACGCCGATGGAGTGCAGGGCGTCGAAGAAGGCCGAGATCGGACCGTTGCCGGAGCCGGTCAGGACGGTGTCCTCGCCATCGACGGTGGCCTCGACGGTGAGGGTGTCGACCCCGTCGGTGTCCGTCGTCGACTGGCCGGTCCTGACCTGGATGCGGCCCCAGGGGTTCTCCGGGATCGGCAGGTACTCGTCCTGGAAGGCCGCCCAGATCTCCTTCGGCGTGACCTCGCCGCCCTCGGCGTCCGTCTTCGCCTGGATGATCTTCGAGAACTCGATCTGCATCCGGCGCGGCAGGTCCAGCTTGTGGTCGTTCTTCAGGACGTAGGCGACACCGCCCTTGCCGGACTGCGAGTTGACGCGGATGACGGCCTCGTAGGAGCGGCCGACGTCCTTGGGGTCGATGGGCAGGTACGGCACCGCCCACTCGATGTCGTCGACCGTGACGCCCTTGGCCTTCGCGTCGGCCTCCATGGCGTCGAAGCCCTTCTTGATGGCGTCCTGGTGGGAGCCGGAGAAGGACGTGTAGACCAGGTCGCCCACGTACGGGTGGCGCGGGTGGACCTCCATCTGGTTGCAGTACTCCCACGTACGGCGGATCTCGTCGATGTCGGAGAAGTCGATCTGCGGGTCGACGCCCTGCGAGAACAGGTTCATGCCCAGGGTGACCAGGTCGACGTTGCCGGTGCGCTCGCCCTGCCCGAACAGGCAGCCCTCGACGCGGTCGGCGCCGGCCATCAGCGCCAGCTCGGCGGCGGCGACGGCCGTACCGCGGTCGTTGTGCGGGTGGACGGACAGGCAGACGTACTCGCGGCGGGACAGGTTGCGGTGCATCCACTCGAAGCGGTCCGCGTGCGTCGACGGCGTCGAACGCTCCACCGTGGCGGGCAGGTTGAGGATGATCTCGCGGCCCGGGCCCGGCTGGTACACGTCCATCACCGCCTCGCAGACCTCCAGGGCGAAGTCCAGCTCGGTGTCGGTGAAGATCTCCGGGCTGTACTGGTAGCCGAACGCCGTGCCATCGGCTTCGGGGCCCAGCAGTTTCTCGGCGTACTCCATCACCAGGCGGGTGCCGTCGACGGCGATCTGCTTGATGTCGTCCCTGGAGCCGCGGAAGACGACCCGGCGGAAGACCGGGGCGGTGGCGTTGTAGAGGTGGACGGTGGCGCGCCGGGCGCCCTTCAGGGACTCCACGGTCCGCTCGATCAGGTCCTCACGGGCCTGGGTCAGTACGGAGATCGTGACGTCCTCGGGGATCGCGCCCTCTTCCTCGATGATCGAGCGCACGAAGTCGAAGTCGGTCTGGCCCGAGGCCGGGAAGCCGACCTCGATCTCCTTGTAGCCCATCTTGACCAGCTGGTCGAACATCCGGCGCTTGCGCTCGGGCGACATCGGGTCGATCAGGGCCTGGTTGCCGTCGCGCAGGTCGGTGGAGAGCCAGCGGGGGGCGGCGGTGATCCGCCGGCCGGGCCAGGTGCGGTCGGGGATGTCGACCTGCTCGTAGCGGCCGTACTTGTTGATCGGCATGGAACTGGGCTGCTGGCGGTTGACCATGTTTGCGTGGGCTCCTCGAAAAGTCCGCGGGTCCGCGGGTGCCGGAGAACGGCCGACGGCGCAACGCCGAACTCCGCGGGGAGGGGGTCGGCCTCGACTACAGGCCCTCGCCGCGGCAGCTAAGGAGAAGCAGCCCGAAACGCATGATGCTGCGCAGCCTAGCCGAGCCGCGACGGATGCGCGGGCCCGTCCCAGTATGCGAAACCGAAGGGGCAAACAGGGCAAAACGTGCGCGATGTCACCGACGCCACCTCCCGACCCTCTGTCGCTCCGCCACGGGCACCTATCACTGCGCGACGGAAGGGCGGACCCCTTGCCCCGATATTTCACCAATCATGGTTGCGGGTGGTGACAGGGCGACCACACAGTGCAAGTGTGCCGGGTATGCCGACGACCAACGGGGGCTTCGAGCCCGTCTTCTGCACCATCGTGCCGCCCCACGTCCTCGACCGCCTCGCCCGCAGCGACGACCCCGCGCTCTCCGGACCCGCCCGCCGGACCCTGGAACGCGACGCCTTCGAGCGCACCCGGCGGCGGCTGACCACCGTCATCGGCGCGCCCGCCGTCGCCGCGCCCTCGGGCAAGCGGGACGGGCAGCCGCACCGCACCGTCTACGACGCCCGGCACGGCACCGACCTGCCCGGGAGGAAGGTGCGCGGCGAGGGCGAGGAGCCCGGCGGGGACGCCACGGTCAACCGCGCCTACGCCGGTCTCGGAGCCACCTTCGAGCTGTACCTCACGGCCTACCGGCGCGACTCGATCGACGGCAGCGGCCTGCCGCTGGACGCCACCGTGCACTACGACGAGAACTACAACAACGCCTTCTGGAACGGCGAGCAGATGGTGTTCGGCGACGGCGACGGCGAGATCTTCCTGGACTTCACCATCCCGGTCGACGTCATCGGCCACGAGCTGACCCACGGCGTCACCCAGCACACCGCCAACCTGGCCTACTTCGGGCAGTCCGGCGCGCTCAACGAGTCGCTCTCCGACGTCTTCGGCTCGCTGATCAAGCAGTACACGTTCGGCCAGACCGCCACCGAGGCCGACTGGCTGATCGGCGCCGGGCTGCTGGCCCCGGGCGTCAGCGGCACCGCGCTGCGCTCCATGAAGGCGCCCGGCACGGCGTACGACGACGACGTGCTCGGCAAGGACCCGCAGCCCGCCGACATGGACCACTACGTCCACACCGGCAGCGACAACGGCGGCGTGCACATCAACTCCGGCATCCCCAACCACGCCTTCTACCTGGTCGCCACCGCGCTCGGCGGCCGCGCCTGGGAGAAGGCGGGGCAGCTCTGGTACGACGTGCTGACCGGCGGCGAGCTGCACGAGGACGCGCAGTTCACGGACTTCGCCACGCTCACCGTACGGGCCGCACGGGAGCGGTACGGCACCGACGGCGGCGAACTCGAGGCCGTACGGAAGGCCTGGGAGCAGGTGGGGGTGCGGACGCTCTAGTTCCGTACTAGACACGGACCATGCGGATTCGAGTGAGGCGCACAGGAGGGTTCGCGGGCATCGAGCGCCGCGCCGAGGTGGACGTCTCGGGGCGGCCCGACGCCCCGCAGTGGCGGGACCTGGCCGAGCGGGCGCTGGCCGCCGGCAAGGCCGCGCCGCCGGCCGGGGTGCCCGACGGCTTCAGCTACGAGATCACCGTGGACGGCCGGACGGTGTACGCGGCCGATCCCCGGCTGACCGGGGAGCAGCGCGAGCTCATCTCCCGCGTGCTCAAGGAAGGCGCGTGAGGTCCTTTTGCCGCCCGGGCGTTGACTTCCGTTACCAGCGGTAAGGATGATCCCGCCCATGGCGACGAACCCGATACCCCGGTTCCCGGCCGGCTTCCTGTGGGGCGTGTCGACCTCGGCCCACCAGATCGAGGGGGCGGCCGACCGGCGCGAGCCGTCCGTGTGGGACACGTTCTCGGCCGAGCCGGGGCGGGTCAAGGACGGCTCGACGGCCGCGGTGGCCTGCGACCACTACCACCGCCACCCCGAGGACGTGGCGCTGCTGGCCGGCCTCGGCGTGGACGCGTACCGCTTCTCCGTCTCCTGGCCCCGGGTGAACGCCCGCGGCGGCCTGGACTTCTACGACCGCCTGGTCGACGAGCTGTGCGCGGCCGGCGTCCGCCCGGTCCCGACCCTCTTCCACTGGGACCTGCCGGCCCGGCTGGACTGGCTGGACCGGGACACGGCCGCGCGGTTCGCCGACCATGTGTCGGTGGTCGCCGAGCGCCTGGGCGACCGCGTGACGAAGTGGATCACGCTCAACGAGCCCGCCGAGCACACCCTGCTCGGCCATGCCCTCGGCGTGCACGCACCGGGGAGGCGGCTGCTGTTCGACGCGCTCCCGGCCGCCCACCACCAACTGCTCGCCCACGGCCTGGCGGTCCGGGCGCTGCGCGCGGCCAGGGCCGCGGACATCGGCATCGCCAACTCGCACAGTCCCGTCTGGCCGGCGTCCGGGGAGCAGGCGGACATCGAGGCGGCCGGCTTCTACGACCTGCTGCTGCACCGGCTGTTCGCCGACCCGCTGCTGCTCGGCCGGTACCCCGAGGGGCTGGGCGAGCTGATGCCGGGCGCCCCCGAGGACGTCGACTCGGATCTGAAGGTGATCGCGGAGCCCCTGGACTGGTACGGAGTCAACTACTACGCCCCGACCCGGGTGGGCGCTCCGCGCGGCGAGGAGATCGAGTTCGGCGGTCTCACCCTGCCCGCCGAACTGCCCTTCTCGGTACGGGAGATCGAGGACCGCCCGGTCACGGACTTCGGCTGGCCCGTGATCCCGGAGGGGCTGACCGAGCTGCTGACCGGCTTCCGCGACCGCTACGGCGACCGGCTCCCGCCCGTCGTCATCACCGAGAACGGGTGCTCCTACGAGGGCCTCGACGACCAGGACCGCATCGCCTACCTGGACGGCCACATCCGCGCCCTGCACCGGGCCCTGGAGGCGGGCGTGGACGTGCGCGGCTACTTCGTGTGGTCGCTGCTGGACAACTGGGAGTGGGCGGAAGGCCTCGCCCGCCGGTTCGGCCTGGTGCACGTCGACTACGAGACCCTGGAGCGCACCCCGAAGGCGTCCTACCGCTGGTTCCGGGACCTGCTGCGGGCCCAGCGGGGGGCCGGGACGGCGGCCGGCGCGTCCCCCGTGCCGGACTGATCCCGCTCAGGGGTCACCGGGGTCACGGAGGCCACCGAAAAGCCCTACGGCGTTGTCACTCCCCCGTCGTACCCTGGAAGCGCGAGGCCGCCCATACTTGTGCGGCCGTGACGAGGAGGAACCGCAGGCCTTCAGCGCCGGCCCATGACTCAGACACCCGCAGCCAAGACCCCCGCGCAGGGGCAGGCCAGAGCACAGTTCACCGTCCCCGCCCAGCACCCCATGGTGACCGTGCTGGGGTCCGGCGACTCTCTCCTGCGCGTGATCGAGAAGGCCTTCCCGGGGGCCGACATACATGTCCGGGGCAATGAGATCAGCGCGGTCGGCGACCCGGCGGACGTCGCCCTGGTCCAGCGCGTGTTCGACGAGATGATGCTGGTGCTCCGCACCGGGCAGCCGATGACGGAGGACGCAGTGGAACGCTCCATCGCCATGCTCAAGGCGAGCGAGAACGGCGAGAGCGACGGCCACGAGACCCCCGCCGAGGTCCTGACGCAGAACATCCTGTCCTCGCGTGGCCGCACGATCCGCCCCAAGACGCTCAACCAGAAGCGGTACGTCGACGCGATCGACAAGCACACGGTCGTCTTCGGCATCGGCCCCGCCGGCACCGGAAAGACCTACCTGGCCATGGCCAAGGCGGTGCAGGCCCTGCAGTCCAAGCAGGTCAACCGCATCATCCTGACCCGCCCGGCGGTCGAGGCCGGCGAGCGTCTGGGCTTCCTGCCCGGCACGCTCTACGAGAAGATCGACCCGTACCTGCGCCCGCTGTACGACGCGCTGCACGACATGCTCGACCCCGACTCCATCCCGCGTCTGATGGCGGCGGGGACGATCGAGGTCGCGCCGCTCGCCTACATGCGCGGCCGCACCCTCAACGACGCCTTCATCATCCTGGACGAGGCCCAGAACACCAGCCCCGAGCAGATGAAGATGTTCCTCACCCGGCTCGGCTTCGACTCGAAGATCGTCATCACGGGCGACGTCACCCAGGTGGACCTGCCCAACGGCACGAAGTCCGGGCTGCGGCAGGTGCAGGAGATCCTGGAGGGCGTCGAGGACGTCCACTTCTCCCGGCTGTCGTCGCACGACGTCGTACGGCACAAGCTCGTGGGCCGTATCGTCGACGCGTACGAGAAGTACGACAGCAAGAACGGCACCGAGAACGGCACGCCGAGGACCGGCGGCCATGGCAGGGCCGGGCACGCGCACGGACACGGGCACAAGGGGAAGTAGACCAGCACCACCATGTCGATCGACGTCAACAACGAGTCGGGAACCGAGGTCGACGAGCGGGCGATCCTCGACATCGCCCGCTACGCACTCACCCGCATGCGCATCCACCCGCTCTCCGAGCTCTCGGTGATCGTCGTGGACGCCGACGCCATGGAGCAGCTGCACGTCCAGTGGATGGACCTGCCGGGGCCCACGGATGTCATGTCCTTCCCGATGGACGAGCTGCGCCCGCCGTCGAAGGACGACGACGAGCCACCGCAGGGCCTCCTCGGCGACATCGTGCTCTGTCCCGAGGTCGCCGCGAAGCAGGGTGCCGAGGCTCCGACGCAGCACTCCATGGACGAGGAGCTCCAGCTGCTCACCGTCCACGGCGTGCTGCACCTGCTCGGCTACGACCACGAGGAGCCGGACGAGAAGGCCGAGATGTTCGGTCTGCAGGCAGCGATCGTGGACGGCTGGCGCGCGGAGCGGGGCCTGCGCGGCCCGTCCCCGGCGCCCACCGTCTCGTAAGCCCGCCCATGAGCCCTCAGATCGTCGTCGGCGCGATCGCGCTCGTCGTCGTCGCCTGGCTCGCCGCCTGCGCGGAGGCGGGCCTCGCACGGGTGTCCAGCTTCCGTGCCGAGGAGGCCGTGAAGTCGGGCCGCCGCGGCAGCGCCAAGCTGGCCCAGGTCGCCGCCGACCCGACCCGCTACCTCAACCTGGCCCTGCTGGTCCGCGTGACCTGCGAGATGGCGGCGGCGGCCCTGGTCACCTACGCGTGTCTGGAGGCGTTCTCCGGCACGGCCCAGGCACTGGTGGTCGCCATCGCGGTCATGGTGCTCGTCTCGTACGTGGCCGTCGGGGTCTCCCCGCGCACCATCGGCCGCCAGCACCCACTGAACACGGCGACCGTCGCGGCGTACGTGCTGGTGCCGCTCGCGCGGGTGCTGGGCCCGATCCCGTCGCTGCTGATCCTCATCGGCAACGCGCTGACCCCCGGCAAGGGGTTCCGGCGCGGCCCGTTCGCCTCCGAGGCGGAGCTGCGCGCCCTGGTCGACCTGGCCGAGCAGGAGTCGCTCATCGAGGACGAGGAGCGGCGCATGGTGCACTCGGTCTTCCAGTTGGGCGACACCCTCGTACGCGAGGTCATGGTGCCGCGCACCGACCTGGTGGTGATCGAGCGGTACAAGACCATCCGCCAGGCCCTCACGCTGGCGCTGCGCTCCGGCTTCTCGCGGATCCCGGTCACCGGCGAGAACGAGGACGACATCGTCGGGATCGTCTATCTGAAGGACCTGGCCCGCAAGACGCACATCAACCGGGACGCCGAGAGCGAACTGGTGTCGACGGCGATGCGTCCGGCCGTCTTCGTGCCGGACACGAAGAACGCCGACGACCTGCTGCGCGAGATGCAGAAGGAACGCAACCACGTCGCCGTCGTCATCGACGAGTACGGCGGCACGGCCGGCATCGTCACCATCGAGGACATCCTCGAGGAGATCGTCGGCGAGATCACCGACGAGTACGACCGCGAGCTGCCGCCGGTGGAGCCGCTCGGCGACGACCGCTACCGCGTCACCGCGCGCCTGGACATCACGGACCTGGGCGAGCTGTACGGCCTGGAGGAGTACGACGACGAGGACGTGGAGACGGTCGGCGGGCTGCTCGCCA
The DNA here is from genome assembly GCF_053601495.1 of Streptomyces sp. NPDC004721. Lineage (NCBI taxonomy): Bacteria > Bacillati > Actinomycetota > Actinomycetes > Kitasatosporales > Streptomycetaceae > Streptomyces > Streptomyces sp. NPDC004721. The sequence continues at coordinate 89,844 of NZ_JBSGBZ010000026.1, read as the reverse complement.
AGGCCCTGGGCCGGGTTCCCATCGCGGGCGCGTCGTCGGTCGTGGAGCTGCCCGACGGCCGGGAGCTGCGGCTGACCGCGGAGGCCTCGGCCGGCCGCCGGAACAAGATCGTGACCGTGCTCGCGGAGCCGGTGGGCCCGGTGGCGCCCACCGGGGACGGGGAGGGGAAGCCGGAATGAGCCCGGAGGAGCTGCGTTCCTTCTGCCTGTCGTTCAACGCGGTGGTGGAGGACTTCCCCTTCAACCCGGAGACCTCGGTCTTCAAGGTCCAGGGCAAGCTGTTCGCGCTGTCGGCCCTGGACTCGCTGCCGCTGAAGGTCAACCTCAAGTGCGACCCGGAGGACGCGATCCGGCTGCGCGCCGAGTACGAGGGCCTGATCGTCCCCGGCTGGCACATGCACAAGCGCCACTGGAACACCGTCACGGTCGGCGCCGGGCTCCCGGACCGCCTGGTCCGCGAGCTCGTCGAGGACTCCTACGACCTGGTCGTGGCGGGGCTGCCGCGTGCGGACCGGCTCCGACTCGACCGGGCCTGAGCACCCGGACTCCGCGGCCGCCGGGGTGATCTCGGCGGCCGCCGGGGCGGCTCTTATGCTCGGGGCATGACCGAGACCAACGCGCTTGATCCCGAGGACCTCAAGATCGTCACCCTGGCCCGTTCGGCCCGGGCCCGCAACGGTGTGCCGGAGGGCGCGGCCGTACGGGACGAGACGGGGCGTACGTATGTCGCCGGATCGGTGCACCTCACCTCCCTGAAGCTGAGCGCCCTCCGGACGGCGGTGGCGATGGCCGTGGCGTCCGGGGCGACGTCCCTGGAGGCGGCGGCGGTGGTCAGCGAGGCGGACGAGATCGCCCCGGAGGACCGGGCCGCCGTACGGGACCTGGGCGGCGCCGGCACCCCGGTCCTGCTGGCCGGTCCGGACGGCACCGTGCGGCTCACCCTGCCGGCGGGCGAGGACGGCTGAGGCCCGCTGCGCCGGCAGGCGCCGCGTACGCCTCTCCGCCCGCCGGAGCCGCGCTCGCCCGTCCGTGTGCAGCCGGGGTTCGTGGATCAGGGACAATGGGCGCCATGAGCGTTCGCACCCAGTCATCCGAGCAGTCCGTCGAGGCTGCCCACCGGGCGGGCTTCGCCTGCTTCGTGGGCCGCCCCAACGCGGGCAAGTCCACCCTCACGAACGCTCTGGTCGGGCAGAAGGTGGCGATCACCTCGAACCGGCCGCAGACGACGCGGCACACCGTGCGGGGCATCGTCCACCGCCCGGACGCGCAGCTGATCCTGGTGGACACTCCGGGGCTGCACAAGCCGCGCACGCTGCTGGGGGAACGGCTGAACGACGTCGTACGGACCACCTGGGCCGAGGTCGACGTGATCGGCTTCTGCCTGCCGGCCGACGAGAGGATCGGTCCCGGTGACCGGTTCATCGCGAAGGAACTGGCCGGGATCAGGAAGACGCCCAAGGTCGCCATCGTCACGAAGACGGACCTGGTGGACTCCAAGACGCTCGCCGAGCAGCTGATCGCGATCGACCGGCTGGGCGAGGAGCTGGGAATCACCTGGGCCGAGATCGTGCCGGTGTCGGCGACGGCGAACAAGCAGGTGGACCTGCTGGCCGATCTGCTGGTCCCGCTGCTGCCCGAGGGTCCCGCGCTCTACCCCGAGGGCGACCTCACGGACGAGCCCGAGCAGGTCATGGTCGCCGAGCTGATCCGGGAGGCGGCGCTGGAGGGTGTGCGGGACGAACTGCCCCACTCCATCGCGGTGGTGGTGGAGGAGATGCTGCCCCGCGAGGACCGGCCGGCGGACAAGCCGCTGCTCGACATCCACGCCAACGTGTTCATCGAGCGGCCGAGCCAGAAGGGCATCATCATCGGGCCCAAGGGCAAGCGGCTGAAGGAGGTCGGGATCAAGTCCCGCAAGCACATCGAGGCGCTGCTGGGGACGCCGGTGTTCCTCGACCTTCATGTGAAGGTCGCCAAGGACTGGCAGCGCGACCCCAAGCAGCTCCGCCGCCTCGGCTTCTGAGAGCCCGGTGACCTGGGGCTCCCTCCCTGGGGCTCCGCCCCGGACCCCGGCAAGGAGCTCCGCCCCCTGCACCCCGCTTTCCCACCTCCCACCGACTCGTCGGGTGTCAGCGCAGGGCCTTTACGGCCTCCTTCGCTTCCTTTGCGTTCAGGTTGACGAAGACCGGGGCGGCGTTCAGCGGGGTCGTGTAGGCCGGGATGGTCCGGGGGCCGTGCAGGGTGCGGGCGTGGGTGACGTCGTACCAGGTGCCCGGGGGAAGGTGGACGGGACGGGCGGGCGCGTCGGTCAGTTGGGGGGCCGCCAGGATCGCGGGACCCAGCATCCACTCGTCGGTGATCGTGTACGCCTGCTCGTCGTGCGGGAAGTCGAAGAAGAGCGGGCGCATGATCGGGTCGCCGGTGCGCAGCGTGTGCCGGACCTGGTCGCGGATGTAGGGGGCGAGGCGGCCGTGGCGGGCGATGGCCTCGCGGTAGAGGACTGCGGTCCGCGCGTCGTACACCACCTTCCTGCCGGTCGTGACGTCGACGGTGTCGACGGGGGACGTGGAGGAGTACATGAGCGGCATCAACGACGCGGCCTGGGCCCAGCGGACCAGGACCTGCTGGGTGGGGGCGGGCTGACCGCTGGAGCCGCCGATCATGTCGGTGGTGACGAACGGGTAGCCGATGGTGGAGATGGCGAGGTTCTGCGTGACGGCGGCCCGCAGGGAGTTCCAGCCGGTGCCCTTGTCCAGCTGACGGGTGACGAACCCGGCCCGGTGGGCGGTGGTGTTCCAGTGGACGCGGATGCCGACGCCCTGGAGGTCGAACTCGTCGGCGAGTTGAGCGCCCAGGCGCTGGTAGTCGGTGGGTTCGTAGCCCGCGCGGGGAACGCACCTCTCGTCGAAGAAGCGGGTGTCGAACTTCAGCCCGTCGACGCCGTAGGTGCTCATCAGGCCGCGTAGCCGGCCCGCGTACCAGGCCCTGGCCTTCGGGTTGGCGAGGTCGACGATGCCGGCGGTGCCGTTCCACCAGGTGACCCGGCACGGCTCGGCGGGATCAGTGTTGGCGCCGAGGAGATAGCCGTGGTCGGCGGCGTACCGGTACTGGTCGGAGTCCAGGTTGATCCACAGCGTCACCCAGAGGCCGAAGTCGAAGCCGAGGTCGTGGATCCGGCGGGACATCGCCCCGGGGTCCGGGTAGGCCTTCGCGTCGAAGGTCATGTTCCCGTAGTCGGACTCCCACTTGTCGTCGAGCTGGAGCGTGTGCCCGGTGATCCCGTGGTCGTGCAGGTCCTGGGCGTACCCGACGAGCTTGGCCTGGTCGACGTGGGTGTAGAACTGCGCCCAGGAGTTCCACACCGGCTCGGCGTACTGCCGGTGGGTGGCGTCGCTCTTGTCCGGCTTGCCCACGACGCCGACGTAGTCGCGGTAGACCTCCAGCGGCGTGGACTCGACGAAGACCGTGGCCCGGTAGGGGTCGGCGGACTCGATGTCGAAGCGGCCGAGCCCGTCCTCGTCCTGGTTGACCGCCACGTTCATGACGTGCCCGGTGTCCACGTGCAGTCCGGCCGCCGAGGACGTGTACCAGAACGGGTCGACCATGTAGTAGGAGGCGGGCCCGAAGGCCGGGTCGGCGACCTGCCCGCTGTCGAGCGGCCAGGGCTGGTCGGTGGCGGGGCCGCCGTGCGGGGTCCGGGTCTCGCCGTGGCCGTACCAGTGGCCGGCGGACGGCAGGTCGTAGGCGAGGCCGAGGCGTTTCGGGGCGGTTCCCACGACCTGCCAGTCGAGCCGGTAGCGGTCGGCGGACGGAGTGACCAGGGCCCGTACGGTGGCACCGGGCGTCGTCGTGGCGGCGGTGAGGGTGAGCGTGCCGTTCCGCCAGGTCCAGTCGGTGACTCGGGTGGCGTGCTGCCATCTGCCGGCGGTCTGGAAGCGCAGCGCGCCGGTGTCGCCGCCCGCGGTGGCCAGAACCGTGCCGCCCGAACGGCTCGTCGTCAAAGAGAGTTGATTCTTCGTCACCCGTAATGCGTAACCGGGGGTGTTGCGGCCCGCCGGTACGGTCAGGGTGAGTTGACCCGCGGAGTCGGTGAACCGGGGCGCTTGGCCGTCGGGGACGGCCCCGGTCCGCGGCCGCGCCTGGGCCGGTTCCGGCGTGGTCAACGCGACGGGCAGCGCGAGGACGAGGGCGGAAACGGCGAGGAGCACTCCGGGTCTGCGTGATGGTCTGCGCACGACGCGTGTCCTTCGACGGAGGGAGTCAGGAGGCCGGAGGCTGCTTGCCTCATCGTGCTCGGTCGCGCCGATGATCGGACGGCGGACGCCACCTGTCAACGACGTTCCCGGCCTTGGAGTCGTGTCGGAAACCGCCGAATCCGCCGAATCCGCGGAACCCGCCGTCGCGGGCGGCCCGGCGCGCGGTCGCGGCGCCGCGCGGCACCGGTCACGCCGGCCGGCGGAACCCGATGGTCGGTACGGCCCGGCGCCGCGGCCACGGCTCGACGCTCGCCTCCGGAACCAGGTCCTCCAGGAACGCGTACCGCCGCAGGGCCGCCGGGTCCTGGCCCTCGACCGACTGCACCCGGCGCCACCAGGCGGCGATCTCGGACCAGCCGGGGGCCGACAGGGAGCCGCCGAACTCCTGCACGGACAGGGCGGCGGTGAGGCCGGCGAAGGCGAGGCGGTCGGCCAGCGGCCAGCCGGCCAGGGTGCCGGTGACGAAGCCGGCCACGAAGACGTCGCCCGCGCCGGTCGGGTCCAGCGCCTCCACCGCGATGGCGGGCACCTCGGCGCTCTCCCCCGTGCGCCGGTCGACCGCGTAGGCGCCCTCGGAGCCGAGGGTGACCACCGCGAGCGGGACGAACGCGGTGAGCGCGTGCGCGGCGGCGCGCGGGCAGTCGGTGCCCGTGTAGCGCATCGCCTCCTCGGCGTTGGGCAGGAACGCCTCGCAGTGCTCCAGGTCGGACAGGCCCGCCAGGTCCCAGGCGCCGGTGTCGTCCCAGCCGACGTCCCCGAAGATGCGCGTGCCCTCGGCCGCGGCCTGGGCGATCCACGGGGAGCGCCGGCCCGGCGTCAGGGAGGCCACGGCGGCACGCGCGCGGGGTCGGCACTCCGGGACGCCCTCCTGGAGGAACACGGCCTCCGGGGGCGGCTCGTGGCCGTGCGAGACCATGGTGCGCTCGCCCTCGTACGCCATCGAGACGGTGACCGGCGAGTGCCAGCCGGGCACGGTGCCGGACGGGGACAGGTCGATGCCCTCGCCCTGTTCCAGCGCGTCCCAGCAGTAGTCGCCGTAGTGGTCGTCGCCGAAGGCCGCCGCCAGGGACGTCCGCAGTCCCAGCCGGGCCAGCGCGGTCGCCATGTTGGCCACCCCGCCGGGGCTCGACCCCATCCCGCGCGCCCAGGACTCGGTCCCGCGCACCGGGGCGGAGCCGAGTCCGGTGAAGATGATGTCGAGGAAGACGGTGCCCGTGAGGTACACGTCCCAGGGCGGATCGTCCGCCGAGCGCAGCCCGGCCAGCGGGTCGACCTGGGCATCGGCGTGGGCGTGCGGTGCCCCGACGATGTACTCCCGGTCCTCCCGGTCCGCGAGGTCTTCCCGGTCCTCCGGGTACTCCGGTCCCGCTCCGGCGGACGTGTTGGACGCGGTCACGGTGCGCTCCCTGACGTGGTGCTGGTCCGGCCAGTGTGCACCAGAGCGCCGACGGCGCGTCGGCGCTCACGCCCGGGAGCGCGGGCCGCGTCTACCAGCGGGGGGTCGGCGGGGCGGTCCAGCCCGGCTCGGCGACGCGCATCGCCGCCGCGTCGTCCCGGTCCCGCAGGCGGCCGTCGTCCTCGGCCCAGCGGCGGTGCAGGAAGGCCAGCCTGTCCCGGTCGAGTTCGACGCCGAGACCGGGGCCGTCGGGGACGGCGACCCGGCCGCCGTCGAAGGTGAGCCGCTCGGTCAGGACGTCCTCCGACTGCCAGGGGTAGTGGGTGTCGCAGGCGTGGTGGAGGCCGGGCACGGTGGACGCCACATGGGTCATCGCGGCCAGGCTGATCCCCAGATGGGTGTTGGAGTGCATCGACACGCCCACACCGAAGGCGGCGCACAGGGCCGCCAGGTGCTGGGTGTTGCGCAGGCCGCCCCAGTAGTGGTGGTCGGAGAGCAGCACCTGGACCGCGTTCGAGGTGAACGCCTCCTTGATCTCGGCGAAGGTCGTCACGCACATGTTGGTGGCCAGCGGCACGCCGGTCCGGGCGGCCACCTCGGCCATGGCGGGCGTGCCGAGGGCGGGGTCCTCCAGGTACTCCAGGACGTCTCCGAGCTGCCGGGCCACCTCCACGGAGGTCTCCACCGACCAGGCCCCGTTGGGGTCCAGCCGCAGCGGGTGTCCCGGAAAGGCCTCGGCCAGGGCCCGTACGGCGGCGATCTCCTCCTGGGGCGGGAAGACGCCGCCCTTGAGCTTGAAGGAGGTGAAGCCGTGGCGCTCGGTGAACCGGCGCGCCTGCTCCACCACTCCCGCCGGGTCGAGGGCGGCGCCCCAGTCGTCCTTCTCGCAGTCGACGCCCTCCGGATGCCCGGCCCACTTGTAGAAGAGGTAGGCGCTGTACTCGACGGAGTCGCGCACCTTGCCGCCGAGCAGCGCGTGCACGGGCAGGCCGAGCGCCTTGCCGAGGGCGTCCAGGCAGGCGACCTCGAAGCCGGACAGGACGGACAGGCGCAGTTTGTCGGCGGTCTGGACGCCGCGCAGCCCGCCGACGTCGACGGCGTTCTCCACCCGGGAGGCGTCCACCGCGAGTTCGAGGCCGAACAGGCCGTTCAGGTCGGTGATCCGGCGCCCCGTCAGCCGGTCGGCGAGGGGGCGGGCCAGCTCCAGGTACTTGGTGTCGCCGTAGGTCTCGCCGTATCCGGTGATCCCGTCGGCCGTCACCACCTCCACGATCAGGCGGGGGGTGTACGGCTGGTGGACGCCCTGGGTGTTCAGCAGCGGCGGGTCGGCGATCAGGATCGGGGTCAGCCGTACCTCGGTGACGGTGAGGTCGCGGGTCACAGGGCGGCTCCCACCATGTCGAGTCCCGCGGCCAGCAGTTCCCTCAGGTCGGCCAGGTCGGCGGGCGAGGGGTCGGTGAGCGGGGCCCGTACGGGTCCGACCTGGCGCCCGCGCAGCCGGGCGGCCGCCTTCACCAGGGACACGGAGTATCCGGGCACCCGGTCGCGCAGTTCGACGAAGGGGACGTAGAAGTCGCGCAGCAGCTTGTCGGCGGAGCCGCCGTCGCCGGACCGCAGCGCGGCGAAGAAGGCGTTCGCGATCTCCGGGGCGAAGGCGTGCACGGCGGAGGAGTAGGCGGGGACGCCGACGGCGGCGTAGGCGCGGGCCTGCATCTCGGCGGTGGGGGCTCCGTTGAAGAACAGGAACCCTTCGGGGGCGGCGAGGGTGAGCCGCTGGAGGCCGTCGAGGTCGCTGCGGCCGTCCTTGAGGCCGATGACCGAGGGGATCCGCGCGATGCGCCGGAACGCCTCCAGGCCGTAGACCGCCTGGCCGCGCTGGTAGGCGATGAGCGGGAGCCGGGTGCGGGCCGCGAGCTGTTCGAGCTGGGCGGCCAGTCCGTCCTGCGGGGCGGCGACGAGGTAGTGCGGCAGGACGAGGAGCGCGTCGGCGCCGGCCTCCTCGGCGACGCGCGCGAACCGTGCGGCCTGCGCCCAGCCGTATCCGGCGCCCGCCACCACGGGCACCCGGCCCGCCGCCTCCTCGACGGCGATCGAGACGACCTGGCGGTACTCGTCCTCGTCCAGGGAGAAGAACTCGCCGGTGCCGCAGGCCGGGAAGACGGCGCCGGGCGCGGTGGCGAGCTGGGCGGCCAGGTACGCGCGGCAGCCGTCGGGGTCGAGCGAGCCGTCGTCGTGGAACGCCGTCAGCGGGAAGGACAGCACACCGCCCGCCATCCCGTCCCGCAGTCTGCGCACCACACCGGACGGAATCGCGGTGTTCGTCTCCGGACTCACCCTGGCCATCTCCCCACACGGACGTCATCCACGTATGAGAACGGAGTTTAGAAACGCGAACATGCTCCGTCAACGGGCCTGCGGGGCTTGCGTCGTCGGCCGCCCGAAACCCGTAGACGTCCGAAAACCCGCATGCGCCGGGCGCACAGGGCGCCCGGCGCATGCGGGAAGCGGGTTCGGCGGGGCTTACGGGAACTCGTACGCCTCGACCTCGGCGAGGTACCGCCGGCGCAGTTCCTCGTCGTGCTCCAGGAAGGAGGCGAGGAAGGAGTTGCGGGCCAGTTCGCGCAGCCGGTCCTTGCCCAGGCCCAGGGTGTCGCGCACGGCGTGGAAGTTGTCGCCCACGTAGCCGCCGAAGTAGGCCGGGTCGTCGGAGTTGAGCGTGCACAGGAGGCCGGCGTCCAGCATGGCGGGCAGCGGGTGGTCGGCCAGCGTGTCGACCGCGCGGAGGCGGACGTTCGACAGGGGGCACAGGGTCAGCGGGATCCGGTCGCGCACCAGGCGGGCGACCAGCTCCGGGTCCTCCATGCAGCGCAGCCCGTGGTCGACGCGCTCGACGCCGAGCACGTCGAGTGCCTGCGTGATGTACTCCGGCGGGCCCTCCTCGCCGGCGTGCGCCACGCGCCGCAGCCCGAGGGCGGCGGCGGCCTCGTACACCTCGCGGAACTTCGCCGGCGGGTGGCCCGCCTCGGCCGAGTCCAGTCCGATCCCCGCGATCCGGTCGAGGTACGGCTTGGCGGCCTCCAGCGTCTCCATGGCCGACTCGGCGGACTCGTCGCGCAGGAAGCACATGATCAGCCGGGTCGAGACGCCGTGCTTCTCCTGGCTGCGGCCCAGCGCCCGCCAGAGCCCGTCGACGACCGTGCCCATGCCGACGCCCCGGGCGAGGTGGGCCTGCGGGTCGAAGAAGATCTCCGCGTGCCGCACGCCCTGCGCGGCGGCCCGCGCGAGATAGGCGTCGGCCAGGTCCTCGAAGTCCCGCTCGGTGCGCAGGACGGCCATGAGCTCGTAGTACAGGTTCAGGAAGGTCTGGAGGTCCTCGAACCGGTAGGCCTCGCGGAGCGCGTCGGTGTCCGCGTACGGCAGCTCGACGTCGTTGCGCGCGGCCAGCTCGAAAGCGAGCTCGGGCTCCAGGGTGCCTTCGATGTGCAGATGCAGTTCGGCTTTCGGCAGCGGCATCGGAACATCGTACGGCCTGGTCAGCGACGTTTCGGAACCGCCACCCTGAGCAGGTCGCGCGCCACGGTCAGCTCGCCGTCGAACCCGGCCGCCCGCGCCTGCCGCTCGAACTCTCCTGCGAGGTCGGTGTACCGCTGGCTGAAGTGGGTGAGGACCAGATGCCGCACGCCGGCGTCCCGCGCCACCCGTGCGGCCTGACTTGCCGTCAGGTGGCCGTACTCGACGGCCAGTTGCTCGTCCTCGTCGAGGAAGGTCGCTTCGATGACCAGCATGTCGCAGCCCTCGGCGAGCGCGTGCACGCCCTCGCACAGCCTGGTGTCCATGACGAACGCGAACCGCTGTCCGCGCCGCACCTCGCTGACGGCCTCCAGCGGCACCCCGTCCAGGGAGCCCTCACGCTGGACGCGGCCCACGTCCGGGCCCTTGATCCCGTGCGCGGCGAGCCGCTCGGGCAGCATGCGGCGCCCGTCCGGCTCGACGAGCCGGTAGCCGAAGGACTCCACCGGGTGGGAGAGCCGACGGGCTTCGAGGGTGTACGCCGGGGTCGTCGCGAGGACGCCGTCGGCGTCGACCGGGGCCTCGGTCAGCTCGACCGTCTCGCGGTAGGCGGTGGCGTAGCGCAGGCGCTCGAAGAAGCGCCGGCCCGAACGCGGGTAGTGGGCGGTGATCTCGCGCGGCACCCGGTCGAGGTTGATCCGCTGGATCACCCCGGCCAGGCCGAGGCTGTGGTCACCGTGGAAGTGGGTGACGCAGATCCGGTTCAGGTCGTGCGCGGCGACCCCGGCGCGCAGCATCTGGCGCTGGGTGCCCTCGCCGGGGTCGAACAGGATGCCCTCGCCGTCCCAGCGCAGCAGATAGCCGTTGTGGTTGCGGTGCCGGGTGGGCACCTGGCTGGCGGTGCCGAGGACGACCAGTTCGCGTACGGACACGACGGCCTACCCGGGGGGCCACTCGAGGCCGCGGCCGCCGAGGACGTGCGCGTGGGCGTGCCAGACGGTCTGGCCGGCGCCGGAACCGGTGTTGAACACGATGCGGTAGCTGTCCAGCTTGTCCTCGTCGGCGATCGCCTGCGTCTCGCGCAGGATGTCCGCGGCGAGTTGCGGGGCCTCGGTGGCGAGGACCGCGGCGTCCTTGTAGTGCGCCTTGGGGATCACCAGGACGTGGGTGGGCGCCTGGGGGTTGATGTCCCGGAAGGCGACGGTCGTCTCCGTCTCACGGACGATCGTGGCCGGGACCTGTCCCGCGACGATCTTGCAGAACAGGCAGTCGCCCTGGGGTTCCCCTGCCATGCGGTGCTCCTCACGCCGGGTTGATCGGGTACGGGGGCATGGTATCCAGGGCGCGCGGATCCGGCCGGGTCCGGGGGCCGCGGCCCCCGGACGGTCACGGCAGGGACGGCGGCGTCTTCGCGGGCGTCTCCTGGAGCGCCTGGAGCGCGAGGCGGATCGCCTCGTCGAGTTGGACGTCGTGGCCCGCCGCGTGGTCCTGCGGGCGTTGCGCGACCTCGACGTCCGGATCCACCCCGTGGTTCTCCACGCCCCACTCGTAACCCTCCAGCCAGAAGGCGTACTTGGGCTGGGTGATCAGCGTGCCGTCGACCAGGCGGTAGCGGCTGTCGATGCCGATCACGCCGCCCCAGGTGCGGGTGCCGACGACCGGCCCGATGCCCAGCGCCTTGATCGCCGCGTTGACGATGTCGCCGTCGGAGCCGGAGAACTCGTTGGCGACGGCGACGACCGGGCCGCGGGGCGCGTCCAGCGGGTAGCTCTCCGGCCGCATGCCGCGCGGCAGGTCCCAGCCGACGATCCGCCGGGCCAGCTTCTCCACCACGAGTTGGGAGGTGTGGCCGCCGCGGTTCTCGCGGACGTCGACGACGAGTCCTTCGCGGGCGACCTCCACGCGCAGGTCGCGGTGGATCTGCGCCCAGCCGGGGGCCTGCATGTCCGGTACGTGCAGGTAGCCGAGGCGGCCGCCGGACCGCTCGTGGACGTAGGCCCGGCGGTCGGCCACCCACGCGTGGTAGCGCAGGGGCTCCTCGTCGGCGACGGGGACCACGACCGCGTGCCGCGGGTCGCCCCCGTCGGCCGGCAGGACGGTCAGTTCGACCGGCTTGTCCGCCGTGCCGACCAGCAGCGGGCCGGGGCCGGCCACCGGGTCGACCGGGCGGCCGCCGACCGCGACGATCGCGTCCCCGGCGCGCACCGCGACGCCGGGAGCGGCGAGCGGACTGCGCGCGTCCGGGTCGGAGGTCTCCGAGGGCAGGATCCGGTCGATCCGCCAACTCCCGTCCTCGTGCCGGGAGATGTCCGCGCCGAGCAGCCCCTGCCGGGTGCCGTGCCCGAAGCCGCCGGGCGGCATCACGTAGGCGTGCGAGGTGCCCAGCTCGCCGTGCACCTCCCAGAGCAGGTCGACCAGGTCGTCGTGGGTGGCGATCCGGTCCAGGACGGGCCGGTAGCGGTCGAGGACGCCGTCCCAGTCGACGCCGCCCATGTCCGGCCGCCAGAAGTGGTCCCGCATGATGCGGCCGGTCTCCTCGTACATCTGCCGCCACTCGGCGGCCGGGTCGACGGTCTGCCGGACCCGGCCGAGGTCGACGGTGATGTTGGAGTCGCTGTCCTCGTCGCCGGAGGCGCGCCGGTCGCTGGGCACGACCTTGAGCTTGCCGTCCGTCCACAGCAGGACCCGCTTGCCGTCGCCGCTGACCGCGAAGTGGTCGGCGTCGGCGGCGAGGTGCTCGATGCGCTGCTGGAGGAGGTCGTAGCGCTCCAGCTCGGTCTTCGGATCGGGGTCGTCGGCCGTGGCGCGGGAGGCGCCGAGAACACCGCGCACCGGGTGCCTGAGCCAGAGCACGCCGTCCTTGGCGGCGCGCAGGTTGGAGTAGCGGGCGGCCTCGACCGGGAACGGCACGATGCGGTCGGCCAGGCCCTCCAGGTCGATCCGGGTCGCCGGGATGCCCTCGCTGTCCGGGGTCTCCTCCTTGTCGGGCGCCTCGAAGGGCCGGCCGTGCCGCTGCGGGCCGAACGGCGAGGGGGTCGCCGCGGCGAGCGTGATCAGGTGCGGGCGGGAGCTCTCGACGAACGCCAGGTCGAAGACGTGCTCGTCGTAGACCGGGTCGAAGGAGCGGTGGGAGAGGAAGGCGAGGTGCTTGCCGTCGAGGGTGAACGCGGGCGCGTGGTCCCGGAAGCGCAGCGGGGTCGCCTCGGTGACCGACAGGTCGGTGGTGTTGGCGAGGCGGAGCTGGCTGAGAGGGCGCGGGCCGGGGTGCGACCAGGCCAGCCAGGCGGAGTCGGGCGAGAAGGCGAGGTCGCCGACGTCCCCGTGCTCGCTGCGGTCGACCTCGCGCACCTCGCCGCTCTCGCGTTCGACGAGCAGCAGCCGGCCGTCGTGCGAGGCGACGGCGACACGGCTGCCGTCGGGGGCGGTGGCGAGTTCCAGGACGCGGCCGAGCTGCCCGGCGCCCAGCCGGCGCGGGGTCGCGCCGGGCGCCAGGCCGGTGGCGGGCGCGAACTCCAGGGCGTCGTCGCCCTCGGCGTCCGTCACCCACACCACCCACTCCTCGCCCTCGGCGCGGAAGGTGCGCGGCAGCCGGGTGCGTACGCCGGGCTCGGCGGCGAGCGCGCGGGCGGGACCGGAGCGGTGGGTGACCCAGTGGACGGCGCCGCGTACGGCGACCGCGCTGCCGCGCGCGGTGTGGTCGGAGGCCGCCGAGCCGAACCAGTGGGAGGCGTTCACCGGATACGGCTGGAGGTCGACGCGCGGCCCGCCGAGCCGGACGTCGATCCGGCGCGGCTCGGCGCCGTCCAGGTCGTCGAGGAGCCACAGTTCACCGGCGCTGGAGTAGACGACCCGAGTGCCGTCGGTGGCGGCGTGCCGGGCGTAGAAGCCGTCCAACGGGGTGTGCCGGCGCAGGTCGGAGCCGTCGGCGAGAGAGGAGTACAGCGCGCCGGTGCCCTCGTGGTCGGAGAGGAACGCGATCCTCTCCCCCACCCACAGCGGGTATTCGAGGTTGCCGTCCAGGTCCTCGTGCAGCCGGACGAACTCCCCGGTGTCCTCACGGTCGATCCACAGCTTGCCCGCGGTGCCGCCCCGGTACCGCTTCCACCAGGCCGCCTCGCGGCCCATCGGCGCGGACAGCAGGACGGTGTGCGGGCCGTGGGCGACGTCGCCGACGGGCCCGTACGGCAGGGTGGTGGCCGGTCCGCCGTCGAGCGGGACGGCGCGCGCCCAGGTGCGGCGCAGGCTGGCCTGGCCCTGGGTGCTGATCGCGAGGACCTCGCCGGCCGGGGTCCAGCCGCGCACCTGGGTCTTCGAACTCCCCCAGTACGTCAGGCGCTTGGCGGGACCGCCGGCGACGGGGGCGATGTGCGCCTCGGGAGCGCCGTCACGGGTGGAGGTCCAGGCGACGAAGGTGCCGTCGGGCGAGATACGGGGGTGGTTCGCCGGCACGTTGTCGGCACTGACCCGCCAGGCCCTGCCGCCGTCCAGCGGCGCGAGCCACACGTCGTCCTCGGCAGTGAAGGCGACCAACTCGCCACGCAGATGCGGAAACCGGAGATACGCGGAGGAGGCGGACGATACGGACGACACGGGCGACGGAGACGATGCGGGCTGAGTCACGTGATCACCCTACGCAGGGGCGACGGCGACGGACAGGGGTCGGATGGCTCCCCCCGCACGCGAACCGGCGGCGGTGCGGCCTCACTTGCCCCGGACGGGCCAGCAGGTGGGATCACCCTGGCACCAGATAGTCCGTGTGACGGTCACCGTGACCCCCGGCTCCGGCTGACCGCGGGTCGGCCGGTAGGTGACGGGCGGCCGGTACGTCGGCGCGGTCGTGGCGCCGCAGTTGCCGAGGCCGCCCACGTGGAACAAGACCCTGCCGCCCACCTTGGCGGTCAGGTCCCCGCGCACACAGGCTCCGTCGACGGCCCGGGTGACCTTCCCGGTGACGGAGATCTTCCGGCCGTCCTTCGCCTCCCCCTGGCAGTCCACGGTGACCACGGTGGTCTCGGACGCCGACGGTGACTGGTTCCCCGGGTTTCCCGCCGTGCGCGTCCGTCCGCCGTCGTCGTCCCTGCCTATGCAGCTGAGCCAACTCACCGACGTGTGACGCCGGTTCAGCTCTGCCGTCGCCGTCACGTCGGTCGTGGACGCCGCCGACGCGGCGTTGAGCCCGCCGGGTACACATGCGACGGCCCCGCCCGCGGCGACCACCGCGAGCACCGCCACGGCCCTCACCCGCCGCCCGCGCGGCAGGTGCCGAATCCGCCTCAATGCCCCCATGTACGGCAGCCTGCCACCGCCACGCCCGGCGCGGTAGAGCGCATACGGCCACACGCGCGCCGCGCGCGCCCGCGCTCATGCGGCCCTTCCGGTCAGGACCAGCGGCCGGTACGGCCCAGCAGCAGGGCGGCGGCCGCCGTGCCGGCGGTGGAGGTGCGCAGCACGGTCGGGCCGAGCACGTACGCCTTCGCCCCCGCGTCCCGGAACTGCGCCAACTCCTCCGGCGACACCCCGCCTTCGGGGCCGACGACCAGCACGATGTCGCCCAGGGCGGGGAGTTCGACGGTGGCCAGGCGTTCCTCGCCGCTCTCGTGGAGCACGGCGGCGAAGTCCGCTTCGGCCAGAAGTGCGGCAACCTGTTTGGTCGTCGCCGCGTCCGCGACCTCCGGGAAGCGCACCCGTCGGGACTGCTTGCCGGCCTCGCGGGCGGTCGCGCGCCACTTGCCGAGCGCCTTCAGACCCCGGTCGCCCTTCCACTGCGTGATGCAGCGGGAGGCGGCCCACGGCACGATCGCGTCCACGCCGACCTCGGTCATGGTCTCCACGGCGAGTTCGCCGCGGTCGCCCTTGGGCAGGGCCTGGACGACGGTGATACGGGGGGACTCCGGCGGTTCCTCGACGAGGGACGCCAAGTCCGAGACCACCAGCCGGTCCTTGCCCTCGGCGGCCTTGACCACGCCCTCGATCCAGCGCCCGCGGCCGTCGGTGAGCACCACGTCCTCGCCCGGCCGCAGCCGCTTGACCGAGACCGCGTGCCGCCCCTCGGGGCCCTCCAGCACGAACTCCGATCCGATTGTCTTCAGTTCGTCCACGACGAACACCGGCGCGGTCATCGCGCGTCACCTCCTGCCGCAAAACCGGCCGCCAACGCCGCCCGTGCGGCGTTGAGTTCGGCGAGCAGCACCTCCACCAGCTGCCCGGCGGGCAGCTCGCGTGCCATCCGGTGGCCCTGGCCCGCCCACAGCGCCATGCCCTGCGCGTCCTTCGCCTTGGCGGCCGCCTTGCGCAGCGGCGCGGTGAGGTGGTGGACCTCCGGGTAGGCGGCGGGCGCGTACGGGCCGTGCTCCCGCATGAAGCGGTTGACCAGTCCGCGGGCCGGCCGCCCGGAGAACGCCCGGGTCAGCTCCGTACGCGGGAACACCGGGTCGGTGAGCGCCTGCTTGTGCAGGTCGTGCGCGCCGGACTCGGGGGTGACGAGGAAGGCCGTGCCGAGCTGGGCTGCGCGGGCGCCCGCCGCGAGCACGGCGGCGATCTGGCTGCCGCGCATGATGCCGCCCGTGGCGATGATCGGCAGCGCGACCGCCTCGCGGATCTGCGCGACGAGCGAGAGCACGCCGTTCCCGGCGCCGTTCTGTTCCGGCAGGTCGCGGTGGGTGCCCTGGTGGCCGCCCGCCTCCACGCCCTGGGCGATCACCGCGTCCGCGCCCGAGCGGTCCACGGCGAGCGCCTCCTCGGTGGTGGTTGCGGTGGCGAGGACGAAGGTGCCGACCCGGTGCAGGGAGTCCACGACCTCGGGGGCGGGCACGCCGAAGTGGAAGGAGACGACGGGCACCGGGTCTTCCAGGAGCACGGCGAGCTTGGCGTCGTAGCCGTCGTCGCGTCCGGACTCCGGGTCGCCGAGTTCGGTCTCGTACCAGCCGGGCTCGCCGGCGAGCTGGTGGGCGTAGAGGTCGACGGCGCCGGTCTCGGCGCTCTCCGGCTGCGGCATGAACACGTTGACGCCGAAGGGGCGGCCGGTCAGTCCGCGCAGCTGCTTGATCTCCTGGTACATGCCGTCGGCGGTCTTGTAACCGGCGGCGAGGAATCCCAGTCCGCCGGCATCGGAAACCGCCGCGGCGAGCGGCGGCACCGCGGGACCGCCCGCCATCGGCGCCTGCACGATCGGGTGCGGGAAGAGATCGGTCAGTGCGGAGGACATGACGGCATGTTGTCACGTCCCCCTGACGAGTCCGAATCCGGGCGACCTCTGGCATATGCCGGAGGAATCCCTTCCGGGCCAACCACCTTGCTGCCCCGGCTGGCTGTGCCTGCCGGGGGCAGCCCCCGGAACCCCCGGCCGCTCCAGCCCCCGCGTCAGCGACCGTTGAACGCGTCCTTCAACCGCGAGAACAAGCCCTGCTGCCCTGGCTGGAACTGCCCCTGCGGGCGTTCCTCGCCGCGCAGCTTGGAGAGCTCGCGCAGCAGGCGTTCCTGCTCGGGGTCGAGCTTGGTCGGGGTCTGGACCTCGACGTGGACGATGAGGTCGCCCCGGCCGCCGCCGCGCAGGTGCGTGACGCCGCGGCCGTGCAGCGGGATCGACTGGCCGGACTGGGTGCCCGGGCGGATGTCGACCTCCTCCAGGCCGTCCAGGGTCTCCAGCGGCACCTTGGTGCCGAGGGCCGCCGCGGTCATCGGGATGGTGACCGTGCAGTGCAGGTCGTCGCCGCGCCGCTGGAACGTCGAGTGCGGCAGCTCGTGGATCTCGACGTACAGGTCGCCGGCCGGACCGCCGCCGGGGCCGACCTCGCCCTCGCCCGCGAGCTGGATGCGCGTGCCGTTGTCGACCCCGGCCGGGATCTTCACGGTCAGGGTGCGGCGGGCGCGGATGCGGCCGTCGCCGGCGCACTCCGGGCACGGGGTGGGCACCACCGTGCCGAAGCCCTGGCACTGGGGGCACGGACGCGACGTCATGACCTGGCCCAGGAAGGACCGGGTGACCTGCGAGACCTCACCCCGGCCGCGGCACATGTCGCACGTCTGTGCGGTCGTGCCCGGAGCCGCGCCCTCGCCGCTGCACGTGCTGCAGACGACGGCCGTGTCGACCTGGATGTCCTTCGTGGTGCCGAAGGCCGCCTCGTCCAGCTCGACCTCGAGCCGGATCATCGCGTCCTGGCCCCGGCGCGTGCGCGAACGCGGTCCGCGCTGCGACGCCGTGCCGAAGAAGGCGTCCATGATGTCGGAGAAGTTCCCGAAGGAACCGGCCCCGAAGCCGCTCGCGCCGGCCGCGCCGGCCTGCGAGAGGGGGTCGCCGCCGAGATCGTAGACCTGCTTCTTCTGCGGGTCGGAGAGCACCTCGTAAGCGGCGTTGATCTCCTTGAACCGCTCCTGGGTCTTGGGATCCGGGTTGACGTCCGGGTGCAGCTCGCGCGCGAGCCGCCGGAAGGCCTTCTTGATCTCTTCCTGCGACGCGTCACGGCGCACGCCGAGAACGGCGTAGTAGTCCGTGGCCACCTACGACTCCGCCAGGATCTGTCCGACGTACCGTGCCACTGCGCGTACCGCTCCCATCGTTCCCGGGTAATCCATGCGGGTCGGTCCGACCACGCCGAGCTTGGCCACTGCCTCGCCGCCCGAACCGTAGCCGACCGACACGATGGACGTGGAGTTGAGTCCTTCGTGGGCGTTCTCGTGACCGATGCGCACGGTCATGCCCGGATTCTGCGTCTCACCGAGCAGCCTCAGCATCACGACCTGCTCCTCCAGCGCCTCCAGAACGGGCCGGATCGTGAGCGGGAAGTCGTGCGCGAAGCGGGTCAGGTTGGCGGTGCCGCCGATGACCAGCCGCTCCTCGTTCTCCTCGACGAGCGTCTCCAGGAGGGTGGAGAGCACGGTCGAGACGGTACCCCGGTCCTCGACGTCGAAGCCGTCGGGCAGGTCCTCCACGAGGTGTGGGACGTCCGTGAAACGGCGCCCCGCGACCCGGCTGTTCAGCCGCGCCCTCAGGTCGGCCAGGGAGGTCTCCCCGAAGGGCGCCGGGCAGTCCACCATCCGCTGCTCGACCCGGCCGGTGTCCGTGATCAGCACGAGCATCACCCGCGCGGGCGCGAGGGCCAGCAGCTCCACGTGCCGCACGGTCGAACGGGTCAGCGACGGGTACTGCACGACGGCGACCTGCCGGGTCAGCTGGGCGAGCAGCCGTACCGTGCGGGCCACCACGTCGTCGAGGTCGACGGCGCCGTCGAGGAAGTTCTGGATGGCGCGCCGCTCGGGCGCGGTCATCGGCTTGACCTCGGCCAGCTTGTCGACGAACAGGCGGTACCCCTTGTCGGTGGGGATACGGCCGGCACTGGTGTGCGGCTGGGCGATGTAGCCCTCGTCCTCCAGGGCCGCCATGTCGTTGCGGACCGTGGCCGGTGAGACGCCCAGGCTGTGCCGCTCGGTGAGGGCCTTGGAGCCCACCGGCTCCTCGGTGCCGACGTAGTCCTGGACGATGGCGCGCAGCACCTGAAGCCGCCGCTCGCTGAGCATCGCGCACACCTCCAGGGTCGTTCCTCGGCCACCCGCCTGGCACTCTGCGCATACGAGTGCCAGCTCTACCCGGCCCAGTGTACGGCCGCCGGGTACGCCCCCGGCAAGGCCGGGCCGCGACGGACTACGAGGTCGGGACCGGGATCACCCGGGATCGGCCAGGATGTCGTACCCGGCCGCGGTCGCGACTAGCGTCGCCGTATGACGGCTGGTCGGGAAGAACCTCGTAAAGAGCCTAGGGACGCACCTCGGGAAGAGCCTCGGGACGAACTGGAATGGGAACGGCTGGCGGACGGCGTCGGGCGGTGCCGCCTTCCGGTGTGGGACTGCACGGCCGGGCTCGTCGTCGGGGCGGACGCCGCGCTGATGGTCGACGCGGGGTCGAGCCGCGCGGAGGGCGCGCGGTTGTGCGCGCGGGCGCGGGAGCTCTCCGGTGGCCGTGTGACACTTCTCGCGCTCACCCACCCGCACTTCGACCACGTCTTCGGGGCCGCCGAGTTCACCGGCGCGGAGGTGTTCGCCGCCGCGGGCGCGGCCGCCGTGTTCACCGGCGGGCGCGAGGAACTGCGCGCGGACGCGATGCGCCACGGGCTGGACGCGGGGGCGGCACGCGAGGCGGCGGACGCGCTGGTACGCCCCGGCCGCGAGGTCGGCGACCGGCTGAGCCTGCGGCTCGGCGGCGGGCGGGAGGCGCTGCTGGTGAACGTGGGTCCGGGCCACACGGGGCACGACCTCGCCGTGGTGGTGCCGGGCGAGCAGCCGGTGGTGTTCTGCGGGGACCTGGTCGAGGAGTCCGGCGAGCCCCAGGCCGGCCCGGACGCCGTGCCGTCCCGGTGGCCAGCCGCCCTCGACCAACTGCTGGCGCTCGGCGGCGAGGACGCGCTGTACGTCCCCGGTCACGGAGCGGTGGTGGACGCCGCCTTCGTCCGCGCCCAGCGGGACGCCCTGGCCGCGCGCTTCGGCGTGTCGCCCTGATCGGACACGGGCCTGTCCATATCGTCACTCGAATGCGCCAGTACTCGCCCGACCTCACTCCTCCCTGGAAGAAGCCGCGGACCGTGCCGGAGGTTTCCGCCGAGCCGGGTCTGGTCGTGGAGGAGCCCGGGACGGGCTTCTGCGGGGCGGTGATCCGCTGCGAGGCGGGCACGGTGACGCTGGAGGACCGTTTCGGCAAGCACCGGGTGTTCCCGCTCGCACCCGGCGGCTTCCTGCTGGAGGGCCGGGTGGTCACCCTGGTGAAGCCGTCGTCCGGCCCGGTACGGCCCACCCGTACGGCATCCGGTTCGGTCGCCGTGCCCGAGGCACGCGCGCGCGTGGCCCGCGCCGGCCGCATCTACGTCGAGGGCCGGCACGACGCCGAACTGGTCGAGAAGGTGTGGGGCGACGACCTGCGCGTCGAGGGCGTGGTCGTGGAGTACCTGGAAGGCGTCGACGACCTGCCGGCGATCGTCGAGGCGTTCGCGCCCGGTCCGGACGCCCGCCTCGGCGTCCTCGTGGACCACCTGGTCCCCGGCAGCAAGGAGTGGCGCATCGCCGAGTCGGTGACCAGCGAGCACGCGCTGGTGGTCGGCCACCCGTACATCGACGTCTGGGAGGCCGTGAAGCCGTCCTCGCTCGGGATCGGGTCCTGGCCCCGCGTCCCGCGCGGCCAGGACTGGAAGACGGGCGTGTGCCGCGCCCTGGGCTGGCCGGAGAACACGGGCGCGGCCTGGAAGGGGATCCTGTCCCACGTGCGGTCCTACAAGGACCTGCAACCGGAGCTGCTGGGCCGGGTCGAGCAGCTGATCGACTTCGTCACCGTCCAGCCCGAGTAGCCGCTCGGGTCCGGCTCCGGGCGCTCCGGGCGCCTCAGTCCACCAGGTCCCGCACCACCGCGTCCGCCAGCAGCCGGCCCCGCAGGGTGAGCACGGCGCGCCCCGCCTCGTACGGCCCCTCCTGGAGCAGCCCGTCGGACAGCGCGCGCCGGGACGCGGCCAGTCCGTCCGGGCGCAGCAGGTCCAGCGGGACGCCCTCACGCAGCCGCAGTTCCAGCAGGATGCGCTCCACCCGGCGGTCCTCCTCCGTGAGGAGTTCCCTTCCGGCGCCCGGGGAGCGGCCGGCCGCCAGGGCTGCCGCGTACGTCCCCGGATGCTTCACGTTCCACCAGCGCACGCCCCCCACGTGGCTGTGCGCGCCGGGTCCGGCGCCCCACCAGTCGGCGCCGCGCCAGTACAGCTCGTTGTGCAGGCAACGGCCGGCTTCCGAGGTGGCCCAGTTGGACACCTCGTACCACTCGAAGCCCGCCGCGGTCAGCGTCTCCTCGGCGATCAGGTAGCGGTCGGCGTGCACGTCGTCGTCCGTCATCGGGATCTCCCCGCGCCGGATCCGGCGGGCGAGCTGGGTGCCCTCCTCCACGATCAGGGCGTACGCCGAGACATGGTCGGGGCCGGCGCCGAGGGCCGCGTCCAGCGAGGCCCGCCAGTCGTCGTCGGACTCGCCAGGGGTGCCGTAGATCAGGTCGAGGTTGACGTGCTCGAAGCCGGCGGCGCGGGCCTCGGCCACACAGGCCTCGGGGCGGCCGGGGGTGTGCGTGCGGTCGAGGATCTTCAGCACGTGCTGCCGGGCGCTCTGCATGCCGAAGGAGATCCGGTTGAAGCCGCCCTCGCGGAGCGTGGCCAGGTAGGCCGGGTCGACGGACTCCGGGTTGGCCTCCGTCGTGATCTCGGCGTCGGCCGCGAGGCCGAACTCGTCGCGGATCGCCCCCAGCATCCGCACCAGGTCGTCCGCGGCCAGCAGCGTGGGCGTGCCGCCGCCGACGAAGACCGTGCGGACCTCGCGCGGGTCGTCGCCGAGCACCTTGCGGGCGAGGCGGACCTCGTCGGTCAGCGTCCCGGCGTAGTTGTCACGGGACGCGAGCACCCCGCCGGTGCCGCGCAGTTCGGTGGCGGTGTACGTGTTGAAGTCGCAGTAGCCGCAGCGGGTCGCGCAGTAGGGGACGTGCAGATAGAACCCGAGAGGCCGGTCGGCCGCCCCGGCGAGCGCGCCCACAGGCAGCGCACCGTCATCGGGAACGGACTCACCATCGGGAAGTGCGGAAGGCATACCTCCCATTGTCCAGCACCCCGGGCGAAGCCCGGGGCCCGGCGGCTGGGGCGGGGCGGTTTCTTGGGCGCCGGTGTTCTGTCAGTCGCGTTCGGCCTGGAGTACCAGCAGGGCCAGGTCGTCCTCCGGTGGGCCCGTGCCGAAGTCGTGTACGAGGCGGCGGATGCGTTCGGCGATCGGTTCCGCGTCGAGTCCGGCGCAGCCGGCGAGGGCCGTGGCGAGGCCGTCCCCGTCGTCGAACTGGCGGGAGCCGGAGCGCCGCTCGGTGACGCCGTCGGTGACGCACAGCAGGGTGTCGCCGGGCCGCAGCTCGAAGGTCTCGCAGGCGTACGTCTCGTCCTCGATCACCCCGAGCAGCGCCTGCGGCCGGGCCGCCGTACGGACGCCGCCCTCGCGCCCGAGGACCAGCGGCAGCGGATGCCCGGCGGAGGCGAGGGTGCAGCGCACGCCCCCGTCGAAGGGGACCAGCTCGCCGTACAGCAGGGACAGGAACCGGGTCTGGGTGTCGCCGGGCACCGGGGTCCGTCCGCCGGCCGCCACCAGGACGCGCGCGGCGGCGTCGGCGGCCTCGGTGGCGTCGTCGAGGAGGAGCTGGTTGAGGCGGTCCAGGACGTCGGCGACGCCGTAGCCCTCGCGGGCCAGCAGCCGCAGCCAGGGGCGGGCGAGCCCGATGACCACGGCGGCCTCGGGGCCCTTGCCCTGCACGTCGCCGACGGCGAAGCACCAGCGGCCGTCGCCGGCCGGGAAGAGGTCGTAGAAGTCGCCGCTCGGACCGCCCTTGTCGCACGGCTCGTACACCAGCGCGCTGCGCAGACCGGGGATCTCGGCGACCGCGCCGGGAAGCAGGCCGCGCTGGAGCACGGCGCTGATGGTGGCCTGGCGGGCGTACTGCCGGGCCGCGCCGATGGCGAGGGCGACCCGGCGGCTGAGGTCCTCGACCAGCCCGGTGACCTCGTCGGGGAAGCGGAGCAGCCCGGTCCGCCCGATGACCAGCGTGCCCAGCGGACGGCCGCCCGCGATCAGGCGGTACGCCAGCGCCGCGCCGTGGGCCGCGTGCGGGCCGAGGGCCTCCCCGGGCCAGGGATAGGCGACGGGCCCTGACCGCAGGCCGTCGGTGGGGCGCGGCGGGTCCTTCTCCAGGGCACGGCGCAGTTCCTCGATCCGGCTCTCGCTGCCGTGCCAGACACGGGCGAGCCGCGGCCCGGCCGCGCCGGTCCCTCCGTTCCAGCCTCCGCCGCCCTCGCCCCAGCGCGAGGCCGCCCACCGACCGGTGGACTCGTCCTCCAGCCACACCGCGCACCAGTCGGCGAGCCGGGGCACGAGCAGCTGTCCGGTGAGCGAGGCGACCAGGTCCTCGTCGAGCTGTCCGGCGAGCAGGTCGGAGGCCTCCGCGAGGAAGGACAGCGCGCCGCGCCCCAGCCAGTCCCGGTCCCGCCCGGCGCGCTGCGGCTCGGGCGCGAGGACCTCGGCGATGCCGAGCCCGCGTTCCGCGCCGTACGCCGCCTGCTCGTCCTCCTCCGCCGGGCCGGCCTCAGCGGCCAGCCGCGCCCACACCGTCTTGGCGCCGGTCCGGTAGGTGACGCCCCACTCCTCGCAGAGCGTCGCGACCAGCCGCAGGCCGCGGCCGTACTCCGAGGTTTCGTGCGGTGTCCTGGAGCCGTGATCGTGGGGGGCGCGCGAGGGGTGGTGGTCGCACACCTCGACCACGCAGGCGCCGGTCTCCGGCTCCAGCCGGCAGGTCAGCTCGACGTCGGTGCCCGCGTGCACGACGGCGTTGGTGACCAGTTCGCTGACCACGACCAGGACGTCCTCGGCCAGTCGCTCCCCGATCTCGAACCCGAGGTCCTTCCACTCGGCCAGCGCGGAGCGCAGCACCGCGCGGGCGGAGCGGGGCGCGAGGGAGCCCCCGGGCAGTACCGCGTGGGTCCGCGGGCACGCCCCCGCGGCGTGCCCGGCCGCGCCGGACGCGTGCGCGGGTACCCCGGAGGCACAGGAAGCGGTCTCCCGCTGCGTGGGAATGGCCCCCATCTGCGGCTCCCCGGGCGGTCCGGACGAATCGGTTTCGGTCAACGCCGACAGGGTGACAGACCGACCGCGCCCATAAGCAAGGAGTTACCGAAGTGTGTCGCCTTGTATGAGGACTGCACTACCGGAGTGATCAAAGACGGACAGATCCGAATGCCCGTGAACGTATTCGTGATCGTTCCCCGCGCACCCGAGGCGCGCGGGGAGTTCACCGGCCGGGCCGGCTCAGCGATCACGCCTCCCGCGCGCCCGCGTACATCTCGTCGATCAGGTGCTGGTACTCCCGCTCCACCACGGGCCGCTTCAGCTTCAGGCTCGGGGTGATCTCGCCGTGCTCGACGTCGAGGTCGCGCGGCAGCAGGCGGAACTTCTTGATGGTCTGCCAGCGCTGCAGGCCCTCGTTGAGCTGCCTGACGTAGCCGTCGACCATCTCGACCGTCCGCGGCGCGGCGACGACCTCGGCGTACGGCCTGCCCTCCAGGCCGTTCTCCTTGGCCCACTCCATGATCGCGAGCTCGTCGAGGGCGATCAGCGCGGTGCAGAAGTTCCGGGCGGCGCCGTGCACGAGGATGTTGGAGACGTACGGGCACACCGCCTTGAACTGGCCCTCGACCTCGGCGGGCGCGATGTACTTGCCGCCGGAGGTCTTGATGAGGTCCTTCTTGCGGTCGGTGATGCGCAGATAGCCGTCCGGGGAGAGCTCGCCGATGTCGCCGGTGTGGAACCAGCCGTCGGCCTCCAGCACCTCGGCGGTCTGCTCGGGCAGCTTGTGATAGCCCTCCATGATGCCGGGGCCGCGCAGCAGGATCTCGCCGTCGTCCGCGATGCGCACCTCGGTGCCGGGCAGCGGCTTGCCGACCGTGCCGGTGCGGTAGGCCTCGCCGGGGTTGACGAAGGAGGCGGCGGAGGACTCGGTGAGGCCGTAGCCCTCCAGGATGTGGATGCCGGCGCCGGCGAAGAAGTAGCCGATCTCCGGGGCGAGGGCGGCGCTGCCCGAGACGCAGGCGCGCAGCCGGCCGCCGAAGGCCTCGCGGATCTTGGCGTAGACGAGCGCGTCGGCGACCTTGTGCTTGGCGGCCAGGGCGAAGGGCGCGGAGCGGGTGCCGGTGCGCTTGAAGTTGTCCTGGGTGACCTTGGCGTACTCGCGGGCGACCTCGGCGGCCCACTGGAAGATCTTGTACTTGGCCGGGCCGCCGGCGCGCGCCTTGGCGGCGACGCCGTTGTAGACCTTCTCGAAGATGCGCGGGACGGCCGCCATATAGGTCGGCTGGACGACCGGAAGATTCTCGATGATCTTGTCCACGCGGCCGTCCACGGCGGCGACGTGCCCGACCTCGATCTGGCCGGAGGTGAGGACCTTGCCGAAGACGTGCGCGAGCGGCAGCCACAGGTACTGCACGTCGTCGGCGCCGACCAGCCCGGTGGCGGCGATGGCCTTGGCCATGTACGACCAGTTGTCGTGCGGCAGCCGAACGCCCTTGGGGCGGCCGGTGGTGCCGGAGGTGTAGATGAGGGTGGCGAGCTGGTCCTTGGTGATCGCGCCGACCCGCTCCTTGATCAGCTCGGGGTGCTCGCCCAGGTACGCGGCGCCGCGCCGCTCCAGCTCGGCCAGGCTGAGCACCCGGTCGCCGGTCTCGACGCCGTCCGCGTCGATGACGACGACGTGGTGCAGCTCGGGCAGCTCGGCGCGCTTCCCCTCGGCCTTGGCGAGCTGCTCGGCGTTCTCCGCGATGAGCACCCTGCTCTGGGAGTCGGAGAGGATGAAGGCCGACTCGCCGGCGTTGGTCTGCGGGTAGACCGTGGTCGTGGCCGCGCCCGCGCACATGATGCCGAGGTCGGCCAGCAGCCACTCCACGCGGGTGGAGGAGGCGAGCGCGACCCGCTCCTCCGGCCGCACGCCCAGTTCGATGAGTCCGGCCGCGATCGCGTAGACCCGCTCGGCGGACTGCGCCCAGCTCAGCGACTTCCAGTCGTCCGGGCCCGCGCCGGATGCCGCGGGTACGGGGTAGCGGTAGGCCTCGGCGTCCGGTGTGGCCGCCACACGCTCCAGGAAGAGGGCCGCCACGGACGGCGGACGGTTCTCGATCAGGGTCTGTGCGTCGCTCACGACATCCTCCGGGGCCCGCGACAATGCGGCTGGCTCTTTGCGGCTGGGGTGACTCACGTGTGGTGGTTCGGGCTATTGCTTAACTCGCGAGTAACTAACGAGCAGGATCAGACTAAGGTGCGACCGGCCACCGCGTAAGAGGCAGCGCTCGGCGACTTCCCACAGAGAGCTACCGCGTGAATGCGCGGGGGCCCGCCGCGCTTTCGCACGACGGGCCCTTTTTCACCCGGTTCACCGGGTAACGGCCGCACGTTCCGAGCTACCGGGCGGTCACTTCTTGCCCTTGGCCGACCCCGCGCTGTCATCGCTGGAGAGCACCGCGATGAAGGCCTCCTGGGGAACCTCCACGGAACCCACCATCTTCATGCGCTTCTTGCCCTCCTTCTGCTTCTCCAGCAGCTTCCGCTTACGGGAGATGTCACCGCCGTAGCACTTGGCGAGGACGTCCTTGCGGATGGCGCGGATGGTCTCGCGGGCGATCACCCGGGAGCCGATGGCGGCCTGGACGGGCACCTCGAAGCTCTGCCGCGGGATCAGCTCCCTGAGCTTGGCGACGAGCCGGACGCCGTACGCGTACGCCTGGTCCTTGTGGGTGATCGCCGAGAAGGCGTCCACCTTGTCGCCGTGCAGCAGGATGTCGACCTTGACCAGGGAGCTGCTCTGCTCACCTGTGGGCTCGTAGTCGAGGGAGGCGTAGCCGCGGGTCTTGGACTTCAGCTGGTCGAAGAAGTCGAAGACGATCTCGGCGAGCGGGAGGGTGTAGCGGATCTCGACGCGGTCCTCGGAGAGGTAGTCCATGCCCAGCAGCGTGCCGCGGCGGGTCTGGCACAGTTCCATGATCGAGCCGATGAACTCGGTGGGCGCGAGGATCGTGGCCCGCACGACGGGCTCGTACACCTCGGCGAGCTTCCCCTCGGGGAACTCACTGGGGTTGGTGACCGTGTGCTCGGTGCCGTCCTCCATCAGCACGCGGTAGACCACGTTGGGGGCGGTGGCGATCAGGTCGAGCCCGAACTCGCGCTCCAGCCGCTCGCGGATCACGTCCAGGTGGAGCAGGCCGAGGAAGCCGACGCGGAAGCCGAACCCGAGGGCGGCGGAGGTCTCCGGCTCGTAGACCAGGGCGGCGTCGTTGAGCTGGAGCTTGTCCAGCGCCTCGCGCAGCTCGGGGTAGTCGGAGCCGTCCAGCGGATACAGGCCGGAGAAGACCATCGGCTTGGGGTCCTTGTAGCCGCCCAGGGCCTCCTCGGCGCCCTTGTGCTGGCTGGTGACGGTGTCACCGACCTTGGACTGGCGGACGTCCTTCACCCCGGTGATCAGG
This sequence comes from Streptomyces sp. NPDC004721, assembly GCF_053601495.1. Taxonomy (NCBI): domain Bacteria; kingdom Bacillati; phylum Actinomycetota; class Actinomycetes; order Kitasatosporales; family Streptomycetaceae; genus Streptomyces; species Streptomyces sp. NPDC004721. The sequence continues at coordinate 62,639 of NZ_JBSGBZ010000026.1, read as the reverse complement.
TAGCCCACCTCGCCGACGCCGAGGCCGTCGGCCGGCAGCATCTCCGGGGAGTTGGTGCCGATCTCCAGCAGCTCGTGGGTGGCGCCGGTGGACATCATCCGGATCCGCTCGCGCTTGTTGAGCTGACCGTCGACTACACGGACGTAGGTCACGACACCGCGATAGGAGTCGTAGACGGAGTCGAAGATCATCGCGCGGGCGGGGGCGTCGGCGACGCCGACCGGGGCCGGGATCTCCTTGACCACCCGGTCGAGCAGCGCGTCGACGCCGAGGCCGGTCTTGGCGGAGACCTTCAGCACGTCGTCGGGGTCGCAGCCGACGAGGTTGGCCAGCTCCTCGGCGAACTTCTCCGGCTGCGCGGCCGGCAGGTCGATCTTGTTGAGGACCGGGATGATCGTGAGGTCGTTCTCCATCGCCAGGTAGAGGTTGGCGAGGGTCTGGGCCTCGATGCCCTGGGCCGCGTCGACGAGCAGGACGGTCCCCTCGCAGGCGGCGAGCGACCGCGAGACCTCGTAGGTGAAGTCGACGTGCCCCGGGGTGTCGATCATGTTGAGGATATGCGTGTTGCCGGGGTCGTGGGTGGGGGCCCACGGCAGGCGCACCGCCTGGGACTTGATCGTGATGCCGCGCTCGCGCTCGATGTCCATGCGGTCGAGGTACTGAGCGCGCATCTGCCGCTGCTCGACCACCCCGGTCAGCTGGAGCATCCGGTCGGCGAGCGTGGACTTGCCGTGGTCGATGTGCGCGATGATGCAGAAGTTGCGGATCAGAGCCGGGGCGGTACGGCTCGGCTCGGGCACGTTGTCAGGGGTCGCGGGCACGCAGGGTCCTGTTTCTTGAGGCGCCTTATGCCTCGGGTCGGAACGATACGTAGCTTCCATGGTCCCACGGGTGGGGACCGGCGGCCGGTTTGGGCCGCCCAGCGGGCCGCTGGTAGCCTGGGCGACTGTGTCTCATGCCCTCTACGCGTGAGGCACAACTCAAGAAATCACCGGTGCGGGACCCGTGCGGCCCCGTACCAGAACCTGAAAAGGCTCATTCGTGGCGAACATCAAGTCCCAGATCAAGCGGAACAAGACCAACGAGAAGGCCCGGCTGCGCAACAAGGCCGTCAAGTCCTCTCTGAAGACCGCGATCCGCAAGGCCCGCGAGGCCGCTGCCGCGGGTGACGTCCAGAAGGCCACCGAGCTCCAGCGCGCTGCCGCGCGTCAGCTCGACAAGGCCGTCTCGAAGGGCGTCATCCACAAGAACGCGGCCGCCAACAAGAAGTCGGCGCTGGCCACCAAGGTCACGGCCCTCAAGGGCTGAGCCCCTTCCTTGATCTGAACGGATCCTCCGGGATCCGACTTGGCCGGAAGGACTGAGGGCGGGCCCTCTCTCATCCGCCCCCGACCGGCACCCCCGGATCCGCGCGCGGCCTGCGTTCGCCACGCGGGCGCGGAACCGAACGGCGTGAACCGAAGGCCCCGCCGCACTCCCTTTCCCCAGGGAGAGCGGCGGGGTCTTCGGCGTGTCGCGGAACGCGAAGGGAGGCCGGGGCCTTCGAGGTGGGGTGGCGCGGGCCGTCTCAGCCGCGCCCTCTGGAACGGGCCGCCCGGGCGATGATGACCACGGCCTTCTCCAGGGCGTACTCGGGGTCGTCTCCGCCGCCCTTGACGCCCGCGTCGGCCTCGGCCACCGCACGGAGGGCGACGGCCACGCCGTCCGGGGTCCAGCCGCGCATCTGCTGCCGGACGCGGTCGATCTTCCAGGGCGGCATGCCCAGTTCCCGCGCCAGGTCGGCCGGACGGCCGCCGCGCGCGGACGACAGCTTCCCGATCGCCCGCACGCCCTGGGCGAGCGCGCTGGTGATCATCACCGGTGCCACGCCGGTGGCCAGCGACCACCGCAGCGCCTCCAGCGCCTCCGCCGCCCGCCCCTCGACGGCCCGGTCGGCGACCGTGAAGCTGGACGCCTCGGCCCGCCCCGTGTAGTAGCGGCCGACGACGGCCTCGTCGATCGTCCCCTCGATGTCGGCGACCAACTGCGCCGCCGCCGACGCCAGCTCCCGCAGATCGCTGCCGATCGCGTCGACCAGCGCCTGGCACGCCTCCGGTGTGGCCGAACGCCCGAGCCCGCGGAACTCGCCCCGCACGAAGGCGAGCCGGTCGGCCGGCTTGGTCATCTTCGGGCAGGCCACCTCGCGCGCACCGGCCTTGCGCGCCGCGTCGAGCAGGCCCTTGCCCTTGGCACCGCCCGCGTGCAGCAGCACCAGCGTGATCTCCTCGGCGGGCGCCCCCAGATACGCCTTGACGTCCTTGACCGTGTCGGCCGACAGGTCCTGCGCGTTGCGTACGACCACGACCTTGCGCTCGGCGAAGAGCGACGGACTGGTCAGCTCGGCGAGCGTGCCGGGCTGCAACTGGTCCGGGGTGAGATCCCGTACGTCCGTGTCGGCGTCGGCGGCCCTGGCGGCGGCCACCACCTCCCGCACGGCACGGTCGAGCAGGAGGTCCTCCTGCCCCACGGCTAGCGTCACCGGGGCGAGAGGGTCGTCGTTCGCAGTCTTCCTGGCCATCGCGACAAGCATCCCACGGACCACTGACAACGCCCCCGGCACATGGCACCGGTCGCCTCGCCGCGTTGTCGTCGGTTGGCAGGGCTCCGCCCTGCCGCCCTCCTCCGCCTAGGGCTCCTCGCGCCAGCCCTCCCACTCCCCCGCGAACGCGTCCAGCTCTGCCGGATCGAGCCGTTCCGCCTCGTCCCGGAGGACGAGGAGCCACTGCGCGTCCTCGGCGTCGTCCTCACCGGCCAGCGCGTCGCGGACGATCCGCGGCTCCTCGTCGACCGCGAACCGCTCCGCCAGCGCCTGCGCCGCCTCCTCCGCGGCATCGCGGTCGGGCAGCACCAGCACGTGTCTCACATCGCTCACGGGGCCATTGTCCGGCACCCCGCCGTGGCGGCGGTCCGCGGCGCCTGACGGCCGTGCCCGGCCGGCCGTCAGGCCTTGGCGACGAGCTGCACGTCGAGGGCGACCTGGATGGTCGGTCCGACCACGGCGATCCCTCGCGCCAGCATCGTCTGCCAGCTGACCGTGTAGTCGTCACGGTGCAGCTCGGTGGTGGCCCGGCAGGCCGCCCGCACCTCGCCCTCTATGCCGTTGCCGAGCCCGAGGTACTCCATGTCGAGGGTGACCGTACGCGTCACCCCGTGCAGCGACAGCGCGCCGGTGACGGCCCATCGGCTGCCACCCCTGTGCACGCACCGCTCGCTGTAGAACTCGAGCGTCGGGAAGTTCGCCACGTCCAGGAAGTCCGCCGAGCGCAGATGGTCGTCGCGCATCCGCACGTTCGTGTCGATGGACGCCGCGTCGATCACCACGTGCATCGCGGACCGCTCCACGGGATCGGCGATCCGCACCACTCCCGCGAAGGAGTTGAACCGCCCGTGAATCCGGGCCAGCCCGATGTGCCGGGCGGTGAAGCCGATCGAGGAGTGCGTCGCCTCTATCTCCCAGTCGCCCGGCGCCGGCAGCTCCGGCGGCTGGGCGACCTGGAGGGTCACATCGCCCAACGGGGCCAGCGAGTTCTCGCTGACGAACACGGTCGCCCGGTGCGGTGTGTACCCCACCGCGGAGATGGCGAGCCGGTACTCCCCCGCCGGCACCGTCGCCAGGAACAACCCGTAGGGATCCGTGCCGCCGCCGACCACCGTGCGCCCCATGGCGTCGCTGACGGTGAACTCGGCATGCGCCACCGGATCGTTGACCGGATCGAGCACCCGGCAGCTCAACACCCCCGCGTCGGGCGGGGTCTGCACCGCCGCGAGCGGACTCGCCTGTTGCACCCGGTTCGTCCGGTTTCCCAGCCAGCGGCCGAACATCTACGCCACCCCATGCATGCCTCGACATCTCCATTGCCGAAGAAGTATTCGATCACCAACAGGGCATTCCAGGCAACACGAGCCCACATCGCGAGAATCCGGCACATGCCATGGGACTACGCACAAGGCGCATCAACTGGCCCTTCATTGATAGAAAATGAATATTTTCACCTCACTTCCCTCACAGTCGGCACACATCCCCGGTGTTCAGTCCCGCGCCACACGCACCCCCGCACCCGCCCCGGTCACCGCGAGCGCCCCGTCCCGGTCCGTGCGCAGCACCACCGCGCCCAACGCGCGCAGGGCCGCGACGGTGGGAGGAGCCGGGTGCCCGTAGGTGTTGTCCGCGCCGCAGGAGATCAGGGCCAGGCGCGGAGCCGCCACGCGTATCAGGTCCGGGCTCTGGTACGCCGAGCCGTGATGGGCGACCTTGAGCACGTCCACGCCCGCCAGTCGCGCGCTCATCGGCGAGTCCAACAGCGCCTGCTGGGCCGGGGGTTCGAGGTCGCCCAGGAGCAGCAGGCGCAGTCCGCCGGAGTGGACGAGCAGCGTGACGCTGGCGTCGTTGGGTCCGTCCGGGTCCGGTGCGGGGGACGGAGGCGGCCACAGCACCTCCCAGGTCAGGTCACCGGTACCGCGCTGCTCCCCGGCACCGGCGCGGGTGAGCGGGATGCCGCGGCGAGCCGCCTCCTTCCGTACGAACTCGGCCTGCTGCGCGGGTTCTTCGTACCCGGTCGTCTCGATCGCGCCCACCGCGCGTCCGCGCAGTACGCCCGGCAGGCCGGCCACGTGGTCGGCGTGGAAGTGGGTCAGTACGACCAGCGGGACCCTGGTGACGCCGAGTTTGCGCAGGCAGTGGTCCACCAGTGCCGGGTCGGGTCCGGCGTCCACGACCACACCGGCGCCGCGGCCCGCCGCGAGCACCGTCGCGTCACCCTGGCCCACGTCGCACATCGCGAACCGCCAGCCGGGCGGCGGCCAGCCGGTGATCACCCGGGTCAGCGGCGGCGGCTGCACGATCACCAGCAGGAGCAGCGCCCCGCAGACTCCGCAGAGCCAGGGGTGTCTCAGCAGCCACCGGCCCACGAGCACGGCCGCCACCGTGACGAGGGCCAGCAGCAGCGCCCCGGTCCAGTTGTCCGGCCAGTCCACTCCCCCGCCGGGCTGGGCCGCCCCGGTCCGGGCCACGTCCGCAATCCACCCGGCGGGCCAACTCGCGCACCAGGCGAGCGCCTTCGCCACTGGCATCGCCAACGGTGCCGTCGCCAGCGCCGCGAAACCCAGCACGGTGGCGGGCGCGACGGCGGCCTCCGCGAGCAGGTTGCACGGCACCGCCACCAGACTCACCCGGGCCGACAACACGGCGACGACGGGCGCGCACAGCGCCTGCGCCGCGGCCGCCGCGGCCAGCGCCTCGGCCGCCCGGGCGGGGACCCGGCGCCGTTGCAGCGCCGCGCTCCAGCGGGGCGCGAGGGTGAGCAGGGCTCCGGTGGCCAGCACCGACAGCAGGAAGCCGTAACTGCGCGACAGCCACGGGTCGTAGAGCACCAGCAGCAGTACGGCCGTCGCCAGAGCCGGGAGCAGCGATCTGCGACGCCCGGTCGCGAGGGCGAGCAGCGCCACCGCTCCGCAGGCCGCGGCCCGCAGCACGCTCGGGTCGGGCCGGCACACGACCACGAACCCCAGGGTGAGCGCCGCCCCGAACAGCGCGGTGCCGCGCAGGGGAAGGCCGAGCCGCGGCGCCAGGCCGCGGCGCTCCACCCGCTGGGCCAGGCCCGGTGGCCCAAGGAGCAGGACGAGGAGGATGGTGAGGTTGCTCCCGGAGACGGCCAGGAGGTGTGTAAGGTCCGTCGCCTTGAACGCCTCGTCGAGTTCGGGGGTGATCCGCGAGGTGTCCCCGACGACCAGGCCCGGCAGCAGCGCCCGCGCGTCCGACGGCAGGCCGTCGGTCGCCGCCCGCAGCCCGGCGCGCAGCCGACCCGCCAGCCGCTGTGGCGCGGACGGCTCCGCCACCACCTCGGGCGGCGCCCGGTCCTGGACCCGGAGGACCGCCGCGATCCGGTCGCCGCCTGTGATCGGGGGCGCAAGCCGCGCGGTCACTTTCAGCCGCGTGGACGGCAGCAGCCCGAGCCAGGGCGAGAGCTGCGCCCCTTCCGCGGGGTGCGTGTCGTGCCCGTCCGTCGGGCGTCCCGGTCTTCCCGACGGGTCCCCGACACGGTCCGCCGTCTGCGAGCCGATGTTGACGAGGATCAGCACCGGAGTCCGGGTCACCACGGCCGCCGCCGAGCCGGGACGGTCGACGCGCAGCACCTCGGCGTCCATCCGTACGGAGGGAGGTGCCTGGCGGTCGCCGCGGATCCGGGGGCGGGTGAGGCGGGGGTCGGAGGTCAGCTCCACCTCGGCGGTCACCGTGGCGAACTGCCGTGCCAGAGCGGGCACCGGACCGCGCCTCACGTCCGCCCCGTGGAGCCCGGCGGACACGGCGGCCGCGGCGGCACCGAGCAGCGCGGCGGCAGCGGAGGTACGCGCCCAGGAGGCACGCGCCCGGGACCGCCCGGCGGTGGGGGCGGGCGGCTGTCCTGCCGTGGGGGTTCCACGGCTTCCGCGTCGTCGGCCTACCAGGAGTACGGCGGCAGCGGTGAGGCAGGCCGTCACGAAGCCGGTCACGCGGCCCGTGGAGGCGTCCAGCGCCACGGCCGCCGTAGCCCAGGCCGCGAGTGCCGGTGGGACGAGCCGGAGGTCTGCCGGGCCTTCCTGCCGGGGATGGGCGTCTCCCAGCCGCTTGCCGGAGGCGGCGTGCACCGCCGGGCGGAGGTGGGTCGGGGTGGATGGGGGCTCGGCGGGGGCGGGGCGGCCGGGAGGCGCGGGGCCTCGCTCGGCGTCGGTGCCGGTCTCCGTATCGGTATCGGGGTTCACGGGCTGACCAGGTCCCGCAGATCGGCGAAGCGGCGCGTGCCGATGCCGCTGACCTCGCGCAGTTGGTCCACCGAGCGGAAGCCGCCGTGCTGCGTGCGGTAGTCGATGATGCGCCGGGCCAGTACGGGACCGACGCCGGGCAGGGTCTGCAACTGGTCAGCGGTGGCCGTGTTGAGGGGGACCGGGGCCGTGGATGTGCCCGCGGCACCCGTACCGGCCGCGCCGGCGACGCCCGTCCCGGGCGCCTCGGGTACGGCGGCGGGGGCCGGGCCGCCGACGACGACCTGTTCGCCGTCCGCCAGGAAGCGGGCCCGGTTGAGGCCGTCGGTATTGGTGCCGGGACGCACCCCGCCGGCCGCCTGGATTGCGTCGGCTACCCGCGACCCGGCCGGCAGGCGCTGGATTCCGGGGCGCCGGACCTTGCCGCTGACGTCCACCACGATCTCCGCGCCGGGAGACGCCGGGGCGCCCCGCGCCGTGACCGGCGCTCCGGCCGTGGTGGCCTTGTCCTGCCCCTGGTTCTCGTGGGGAGCCACGGCACGCACCACCTCGGGTGCCTGGACCGTCTGCGTACGGCCGGTCCAGAAGTGCTGTACGGCGAGGAGTGCGGCGACGGCGAACAGCACGGTGAGCGCCACCACGTTCCTGCGCTCCAGCCCGCACCGCGTCTGCAACCACAACGGCATCCGCTCGCGCACCGCGGCCCCGGCCCGCTCCCGCCAGTCCGGCACCCCGGCAGGACCCACGAGCCCCGTCTCGGCGCCGCTGCCCGTCTCCACGGCGCCCCGCACAGCGGGATGGGCCGCGCCCCTCCGGCCCGGGGCCGTCGGGCCCGCCCCAACCGCCGCGGTCGAGCAGCTAACTTCGCTCATGGCAGCGGGGTTCGCACGGCCCGCGCCAGACGGACTCAGGTCCGCCAAGCCCCCGTCGACGACCGCAGCCGGGCCAACATCGAACACTGCGGCCGGGCCGCCACCGGCCATGCCAGTCGCCCCGCCGCCGACCACGGCCGCCGGGCCCACGCCCACCGCGGCAGCAGATGCTCCGGCTGCGACTGCCCGGCCCACGCCAACCAGCCCACCACCGACCACCGCGGCCGGGCCCACCTCCCGCACGGCGACAAAACCCCCGTCGCCCAGGGCAGTCGGCTCCGTGCCATCCACCGCAGGCGGACCCGCGGCCGCCACGCTCGGCTCACTCGTGACAGTGACGACGTCGGCCAGGACAGTCGGGCCCGTACCACCCACCGCAAGCGGGTCCACGGCCGCCGCGCCCGACTTCCCCACAACGCCAAGTCCCACATCGGCCACGCCGTTCGGGTCCGCGCCGCCCACCGCAAGCCAGCCCGCGGCCGCCACGCTCGGCTCACTCGTGACAGTGACGACGTCGGCCAGGACAGTCGGGGCCGTGCCACCCACCGCAAGCGGGCCCACGGCCGCCGCGCCCGACTTCCCCACAACGCCAAGTCCCACATCGGCCACGCCGTTCGGGTCCGCGCCGCCCACCGCAAGCCAGCCCGCGGCCGCCACGCTCGGCTCACTCGCGCCAACGCGCTCGAAGTCGGCCCCGGCCATCGCACCCTCACCACCCGCAGGAGCCGGCCCCGTGCCACCCGCCGCAGCCGCCCTCGCCGCGTCTGGTGGGCGGCCCGTCCGCTCCGGCGTCGCCGTGGCCCAGGACGGCCTGGGACGAGGGGGCCGAATCGGCGGCACCGGGTCAGGACCGGTCTTGTGCTTCCGCGCGACCTCCCGGGAGTCACCGCCCGGCTCCCCGGCCCGCGCCGCGCGTTCAGCGAACAGCGCCTGCGCGCGCCGGTGCAGGTCCTCCGCCGAGGCGTGGGAGCCCCGGCGGGCCGGTGGGCGGCGGTGCCGGGTGCGGCCGTCGGAGTCGGGGGCCCGGCCCGGGCCGCTGGTCGCCGCCGCTGTGCGTGAGCGTGATCGAAGTGCCATGCCAGGAGCATCCGGCAACCCGGCACACTCGCGATGATCTTGCTCAATTTCCGGGGACTACTGCCCAGTTGTGGACAACTCACTCACCCGTACGGGTCAGCGCGGCGAGACCACGACCCCCAGCAGCCCCGGACCGGTGTGCGCGCCGATGACCGCCCCGACCTCGCTGACGTGCAGGTCGGCCAGGCCGGACACCCGTGTGCGCAGCCGGTCCGCGAGGGCCGACGCCCGTTCGGGAGCCGCGAGATGGTGGACGGCGACATCGACGTCGGCACCGCCCGCGCGCTCGGCCACGATCTCCTCCAGGCGGGCGATCGCCTTCGAGGCGGTGCGCACCTTCTCCAGGAGTTCGATCCGGCCGTCCTGCAACTGGAGCAGTGGTTTCACGGCGAGCGCGGAACCCAGCAGCGCCTGCGCCGCGCCGATGCGGCCGCCCCGGCGCAGATAGTCGAGGGTGTCGACGTAGAAGAAGGCGGAGGTGCCCCCGGCACGTTTCTCGGCGGCCGCGACCGCCTCGTCCACCGTGCCGCCGGCCTCCGCGGTCTCGGCCGCGGCCAGGGCGCAGAAGCCGAGCGCCATCGCGACCATCCCCGTGTCCACCACCCGTACCGGCACCGGTGCCTCGCGCGCGGCGAGCACCGCGGCGTCGTACGTGCCGGAGAGCTCCGCGGACAGGTGCAGGGAGACGATGCCGCTCGCGCCGGACGCCGCGACCCTGCGGTAGGTCTCGGCGAACAGTTCGGGGCTGGGGCGCGAGGTGGTGACGGGCCGCCGCTTCTGCAGCGCCTGGGCGAGTGAACGCGTCGAGATCTCGGTGCCCTCTTCGAGTGCCTGGTCGCCGAGGACCACGGTCAGCGGAACCGCGGTGATGCCGTGGCGCTCCATCGTCCGCGGCGGCAGGTAGGCCGTTGAATCGGTGACGATCGCGACATGGCGGGACATGAACTGGAGGTTACCTGCCGTAGTGCCCCGATGGCAGCCCAGCCCCTCTCACCGGGTCACGTGTGGCCGGATCGGGCCGTGTTCAAGTCGTGCTCTCGGGCCGGGGCTTCTTCTGCCAGGGGTAGACGGGGCGACGGCCCGACGGGGTGATGGCGGGCCGGGCCGGCTCCTCGGCGGAGGCCTGCCGCGGGGCCCCGGGCCAGGTCCGCGAGTCCCCCGCGGCGGCCGGTGGCTCGGTCGCCGGCCCGCTCGGCGGCTCGGTCGTCGGCTCGGTCGGCTCGGTCTTGGTCCAGTGGCGCAGCGCGCCGGCCTCCACGTCGATCTGGGCGCTCAGCGTGTCCAGGTCGTCGTCGGCGAAGCGGCGGGCGCGGTCGCGGGCCGCCCAGCGCAGGGAGTCGGCCGATTCCGTGATGCGTTGGGTGCGTTCACGCAGGGCCGGGAGCCGCTCGGTGAGCGTCGCCCGGTCCGGCTCGGCCTCCAGTCGCTTGAGGTCGCCCTCGAGTTCGCGCCCGTGCACGCTGAGCCGCTCGAAAAGGGCGATGGACTCCTTGAGGGACTCGTCCTCGTGCACGCCCGCGTACAGGGCGTCCTGGGTGGCGCGCATCGAGGTGCGCAGGGTGAGCCGCAGCTGGGCCAGTTCGCCCGCCGGGCCGAGTTGGGTGAAGGACTTGGCCCGCAGTGTGTGGTCCTCGACCGTGCGGCGGGCCTGGGTGATGGTGCGGTCCACACTGCGCTTGGCGGCCCCGACCACCTTCACCGCGGCGTAGGCGCCGAGCACCACGAAGACCGCGAAGAGGAGGACGAGGACGGTGACGACTGTTTCCACGGCGCTCCTCCTCCGGCTCGCGCGGCACCGGTCGCGCCGCCCCTCCACGGTAAACGCAACGGGCAGGCCCCGGGTTCCAGACGAACCCCGAACCTGCCCGTAGGGGACTACCCCGAGGCACTCACGCCCCGGCCCTCACGCGCACACGTGCACACGCGCTCACGCCGAACGACAGCTCACACCCCGTCCCGCACGCACTCACGCCGGAACGATGTTCACCAGCTTCGGCGCCCGCACGATCACCTTGCGGATGCCCGCGCCCTCCAGCGCCGCGACGACCTTCTCGTCGGCCAGCGCCACCTTCTCCAGCTCCTCCTCGGAGATGGCCGGGGAGACCTCCAGGCGCGCCTTCACCTTGCCCTTGACCTGGACGACGCAGGTCACGGTCTCGTCGACGACATACGCCGGGTCGGCGACGGGGAAGTCCTGGTGGACGACCGAGCCGGAGTGGCCCAGCTTGTGCCACAGCTCCTCGGCGATGTGCGGGGCCAGCGGGGCGACCATCAGCACCAGCTGCCCGGCGACCGAGCGCGGCACGGACCGGCCCGTCTTGGTCAGGTGGTTGTTCAGCTCCGTCACCTTGGCGATGGCGGTGTTGAAGCGCAGGCCCTCCAGGTCCTGCCGGACGCCGTCGATCGCCTTGTGCATGGCACGCAGCGTCTCCTCGTCGATGTCGGCGTCCTCGGCGTCGACGACGGTGACCTCGCCGGTCGCCTCGTCGACGATGTTGCGCCACAGCCGCTGCAGCAGCCGGAACTGGCCCACCACCGCGCGCGTGTCCCACGGCCGGGACACGTCCAGCGGGCCCATCGCCATCTCGTACAGGCGCAGCGTGTCGGCCCCGTACTCGGCGCAGATCTCGTCCGGAGTGACCGCGTTCTTCAGGGACTTGCCCATCTTGCCCAGCAGCCGGGAGACCTTCTCGCCCTGGTAGTAGTACGCGCCGCCGCGCTCCTCCACCTCGGCGGCCGGCACCGCGATGCCACGGCTGTCGCGGTAGACGTAGGCCTGGATCATGCCCTGGTTGAACAGCTTGTGGAACGGCTCCGGCGAGGAGACGTGCCCCAGGTCGTACAGGACCTTGGACCAGAAGCGCGCGTACAGCAGGTGCAGCACGGCGTGCTCGGCGCCGCCGACGTACAGGTCGACGCCGCCGTGGGGCATGCCCTCGCGCGGGCCCATCCAGTAGCGCTCGATCTCCGGGTCGACCAGCTGCCGGTCGTTGTGCGGGTCCAGGTAGCGGAACTCGTACCAGCAGGAACCGGCCCAGTTGGGCATGGTGTTGGTCTCGCGGCGGTACTTCCTCGGCCCGTCGCCCAGGTCCAGGGTGACGTTGACCCAGTCCTCATTGCGCGACAGCGGCGTCTCGGGCTGGGTGTCGGCGTCGTCCGGGTCGAAGGTGCGCGGCGAGTAGTCCTCGACCTCGGGCAGCTCCAGCGGCAGCATCGACTCGGGCAGCGCGTGGGCCACGCCGTCCTCGTCGTAGACGATCGGGAAGGGCTCGCCCCAGTAGCGCTGGCGGCTGAACAGCCAGTCGCGCAGGCGGAAGTTGACGGTGCCCTCGCCGATGCCCTTGCGCTCCAGCCACTCGGTGATGCGCGCCTTGGCGTCGACGACGCCCAGGCCGTCCAGCTTCACGTCGTCGCCGGCGGAGTTCACGATCTTCGCGTCGTACGAGGCGAAGGCGTCGTCCCAGGTCGAGGTGTCCGTGCCGCGGTCGTCGGCCGGCTCGACCACGCAGCGCATCGGCAGTTCGAAGGCGCGCGCGAAGGCGAAGTCGCGGCTGTCGTGGGCGGGGACGGCCATGATCGCACCGGTGCCGTAGCCCATCAGGACGTAGTCGGCGATGAAGACCGGGATCTTCTCGCCGTTGACCGGGTTGACGGCGAACGCGCCGGTGAAGACGCCGGTCTTGTCCTTGGCCTCCGCCTGGCGCTCCACGTCCGACTTCGAGGCGGCCTGGGCGCGGTAGGCGGCGACGGCCTCGGCCGGGGTGGCGTGGCCACCGGTCCACACCTCGTGGGTGCCCTCAGGCCAGGCGGCCGGGGTGAACTTCTCCACCAGCGGGTGCTCGGGCGCCAGCACCATGTAGGTGGCGCCGAACAGGGTGTCCTGGCGGGTGGTGAAGATCGTGATCCGCTCGCCGTCGATCGGGAAGTCGACGCGGGCGCCCTCGGAGCGGCCGATCCAGTTGCGCTGCTGGAGCTTGATGGCCTCGGGCCAGTCCAGCTCCTCCAGGTCGTCCAGCAGCCGGTCGGCGTAGGCGGTGATGCGCATGTTCCACTGGCGCAGCTTGGCCTTGAAGACCGGGAAGTTGCCGCGCTCGGAGCGGCCGTCGGCGGTGACCTCCTCGTTGGCCAGCACGGTGCCCAGGCCGGGGCACCAGTTGACGGGCGAGTCGGAGGCGTAGGCCAGGCGGAACTCGCCCAGGACCTCGGCGCGCTCGGCGGCGCTCAGCTCGGGCCACGCGCGCGTGTGCCCCGGCACGGCCCGCTCACCGGATTCGAACTGGGCGATCAGCTGCGAGATCGGACGGGCCTTCCCGGCCTCGTCGTCGTACCAGGAGTTGAAGATCTGCAGGAAGATCCACTGGGTCCACTTGTAGTAGTCCGGGTCGATCGTGGCGAACGACCGGCGCTTGTCGTGGCCCAGGCCCAGCCGGCGCAGCTGCGCCTTCATGTTCTCGATGTTGGCCTCGGTGGACACCCGCGGGTGGGTGCCGGTCTGCACGGCGTACTGCTCGGCGGGCAGGCCGAAGGCGTCGAAGCCCAGGGTGTGCAGGACGTTGTGGCCGGTCATCCGCTGGAAGCGGGCGTACACGTCGGTCGCGATGTACCCGAGCGGGTGACCGACGTGCAGGCCCGCACCGGAGGGGTACGGGAACATGTCCATGATGAACTTCTTGGGCCGGGCGACCAGCTCGGGGTCGCCCGCCAGGTCACCCTTGGGGTTCGGCGCCGCGTAGGTGCCGTCGGCGTCCCAGAAGTCCTGCCAGCGTGCCTCGATGTCGGCCGCCACGGCGGCCGTGTAGCGGTGCGGCGCTGCCACCTCGGAGGCGGCAGCGGGGTTCGTCTCGCTCATGATCCTCAAAGCTCCATCGATCGTCTCTGCCCACGGCTGCGACTTTCAGAAACGAAAAATCCCCTCGCACAGGAGGGGACGCCGCGCCGATGCCGACCATCCGATTGGTCCGGCGGTCGGGACTGATCAGCGCGGCTCGCTAAGCAGAAGGCGTACGGCACGCATGGCGTCAGGGTACCGCAGCCGTCGAGTGCGGGGCGACGAGCGTCCGCGGGGCGGGACGCGGACCCCGGCGAGCCGTGAGGACCGGCGGTCCGTTTGTGAAGATTCAGAAAAGCTGAACATAGTTCAAATTTAACCCGGCGTAATGGATCCTATGGGGACAACACGAGCCCCGGCAGCGCCGTTGATAACAACGCAATAACTCAAACGGCGTACTGCTCGGTTTGGAGCCACTTAGAGTTCGTGCCCGGGACCGCTTTCCCGAACCGCTCGGAGTCGCCCCCATGAACCCTCGTCGCAGTAACAGCTCCCTCCCCAAACCCGGCCGCTCGGCCTATGGGGTGGCATCGGCTGTCGTCCTGCTCCTCATACCCGTGGTCGTACTGGCCGGAGGCAGCCAGTTCCGCGAGTTCCTGAACTTCGGCGCGGGCGTGCTCTCGCTCGTCTCGCTCAGCTGCTCGGTGATCTGGGGCCTGGTCGCCCAGGACCGGATCATCCTCAACACACGCCAGCGGATCGTGGGCCAGGCGGTGCACCGGACCACGGCGGTCGCCTCGATCGCGTTCCTGCTGGTGCACATCACCACCAAGATCGTGCTGGGGCACACCCAGCTGATCGCCGCGCTGATCCCGTTCTCGCTCGGCCTCACCGGGATCGAGGGCCTGGTCGGCCTCGGCTCCCTGGCCGGCCTGCTGATGATCTTCGTGGGCATCACCGGGGCGCTGCGCAGCAACTTCGCCACCCCCGCCCCGGTCGCGGCCCGCTGGCGGGCGATGCACATGCTGGCGTACCCGGCCTGGTGCGCGGCGCTGGTGCACGGCCTGTACGCGGGCCGGGAGGCCAAGCCGATCTTCTTCATCCTCTACGGCCTGTCCCTGGTGGGCGTCATGGCGGCCCTGGCCGTGCGCGCGGCGCCGCGCCCGTTCAAGCGCAGGCTCGCCGACCGGCTCGTGTCGGTGCTGGGCGGCGGCGAGCGGCCGGAGCTGGACGACCTGGACGCGAGCCGGGCCAGGGCCGCGGAGTCGGCGCTGCCGGGCTACGAGAACGCACGCGGCGCGACGCCCCCCCGCGCCGACGCGACGAGGCCGGCGCAGCGCGGTCCGCGGCGCTCCTCCCCGCTGTACGACACCCCGGCGCCCGCCGCCGAGCCCGAGCCCGCCCCCGGCTTCGCCGCCGCCTACCGGGCCGTCGCGACGCCGCCGCGCGACCGGCAGCCCTTCGCGGCCGACCAGACCGCGCGCATGAACATGCCGTTCGACCCGCAGGCCACCGGCGCGACGCCGCGCGTGGACGGCCCCGGCAGCACCTCGGGCAGCTGGCCGATCCCCTCGCCGCCGCCGGTCGGCGAGGCGCCCCCGTCCGCCTACGACCCGCTGAACGACACGGGGTACAACATCCCGGCCTACAACAATCCGGGCGCGGCCGCGGGCACCACCGGCCACGGCGGACGTGATGTGTACGACACCGGTGAGACGAACGCCCCCTACGGCACGTACAACCCGAACGACACGTACAACAGCGGTCCCGCCACTGAAACACCGCCCGGCGCCTCCTACGACGCGCCGGGTTCGGGCGAACCTTGGAACACGCCTTCCGGAGGCTACAGGTGAACGAGGCCCTGCCCGACGTCCCCGAAGTCCGCGTGGTCGGGCTTCCCCAGCTCACGTCGGGCTTCGACCTTGTCGAAAGACTCGATCTGCCCATGCACCTGAAGGTGCACGGGCCGCTCGAACCGATGGGCGGCGAGCAGCTCGCGCAGCTCTCCGAGGCCATCAATCTGAAGGGCCGCGGCGGCGCGGGCTTCCCCTTCCACAGGAAGCTGCGCTCGGTCGCCGAGTCGGCGATCAAACGCGGCGTACGGCCGGTCGTCGTCGTCAACGGCAGCGAGGACGAGCCGGCCTGCCGCAAGGACACGGTCCTGATCAACCGTGCCCCGCACCTCATCCTGGACGGGGCCCTGCTGTGCGCGGAGGCCCTCGGTGCCCGCACCCTCGTGGTCGGGGTCACCCGGGAGTCCACCCAGCGCTCCATGGAGGCGGCGCTCGCCGAACGCGGGCTGAGCAACAGCCGCAGGTCGGCTCTGCGCGCGAGCGTGCAGCGCAACCCGGTGCGCATGGTCACGGGCGCGGCCGCGTCGCTGATCCGCTCCATCGACGGCGGCCCCGCGATCCCACCGGGCCGCAAGACCAGCGCCTCGCAGAACGGCGTGGGCGGGGCCCCCACCCTGCTGTCCAACGCGGAGACCTTCGCCCAGCTGGCGATCGCCGCCCGCATCGGCCCGGAGCGCTACGGCAACACCGGCCTGTACGACGAGCCGGGCACCGTGATGCTGACCATCTCCGGCGCCGTCGCCCGCCCCATGGTGGTCGAGGCGCCCACCGGGGTGCCGCTGCGCTACGTCCTCCAGCTCGCCGGCGCCCCGCCGGTGCCGCAGGGCGTGCTGACCGGCGGCTACCACGGCAAGTGGATCGACGCGGCGACCGTCAACGAGGCGATCGTCTCGCGCAACTCCCTGGACGCGGTGGGCGGTTCACTCGGCGCCGGGGCGATTCTGCCGATCAGTCAGGAGACCTGCCCGCTGGGCGAGTCGCTCCAGGTGGCGAAGTGGCTGGCGGAGGAGAGCGCGGGCCAGTGCGGTCCCTGCTACCTCGGCCTGCCGGCCGCCGCGCGCGGCTTGGAGGACATCCTGAACGGCGGCGGCCCGGCCGCCCTGGAGGCCCTCAAGCAGGTCGCCAAGAACGTCAAGCGGCGCGGCGCCTGCTCGCACCCCGACGGCTCGGCGATGTTCCTGGAATCGACCATCAAGGCGTTCACCGACGACCTGGCCGCGCACGTCCTCGGCAACGGCTGCGGACGCCCCGTCGAGGGCGTCCTGCCGCTCTTCGAGGGCGGCAGGGCTCCCACCGGCGTCCCCGGCGGCGGCGAGGCCGAGGAGTCCGGCTCCAGCCGTCAGAAGATCTACGTCGACTGGACGCTGTGCCGGGGACACGGCCTGTGCGCGGACATCCTCCCGGAGGTCTTCGAACTGGGCGCCGACGGCTTTCCGACCGTCGCCCAGGCGAAGGTTCCGCGCTACGCGGAGGACAAGGCCCTGCGCGCCGTGCGCCGCTGCCCGGCGCTGGCCCTGCGCCTCGAGGAGGACACCCGCTCGCAGGCGCCGTCGCGCAACCTGCCGGTCCTCTCCCAGGGCCGCGGCCGCCGCGCTCTGGGCCGCTGAACGCACGCGACGGCGGGTCGCCCTCCCAGGGGGCGACCCGCCGTCGCATTGCCGCTCCCGATGCCGCCGCGTACGCGTCCGGGCATACGTCGAGGGCGGGTCATCCGATGGATGACCCGCCCTCACTTCCTGTGGAGCTAAGGAGAATTGAACTCCTGACCTCCTGCATGCCATGCAGGCGCTCTACCAACTGAGCTATAGCCCCTCGTGGCCACGCGGCTGAGCCGCGTATTCGACCGTGTCGCCCGGTTTCCCCGGCGGCGACGCCAACATTACACGGTCCAGGGGGTGGAACACCAAATCGGTTTCGCTCTGCCCGGCACGCCCCTGAGCGCAGGGCCGGCGTCACGCCGTCACGAACGAATAGAACCGCTTCAGAGTGCAGTGCTCCTCCAGGAGCCGGCCGTAGATCGGCTCTCCCTCGAGTTCGCGGTAGGTCTCGATCGGGTCGCCTTTTATGATCAGCGCCCGCGCGCACTCCTCGCACCAGTACTGGTAGTCGGGGTTGATCGGCTCCATGTCGCGGACGATCGGGGTGCCGCCGCCGCACCAGTCGCACTTCCGCCTGTGTGCACCCATAGGTCAGCTCCAGCTGTGGCCGCAGGCCGTGCACACGTACGAGATCCCCCCGTTGTCGCCGAGGACTTGGGCCACATGGAGGGAGCCGCAGGAGGGGCAGACGAGGCGGGTGACCGTGTCTCGTATCAACGCCGCACCGAGGAGGTGATCGACCTCCTCGAGGATGCAGGCAGGCATCGCTACTCCCTCCCGTCGGGCCGCGCCCCCTTCCGGCCGTTTGATTCTGCCACGGCCGGGCCGACACGGTCAGCGACGCCTTGGTACCAGTACGGCCACGGCCTGCACCGCGGACGTCCGGGCCGGCGCGTCCAGACACTCCGGGAGCGCGCTCGCAGAGGTATACGCCCCCCGAGCCCCAAGTGACTCAAGCCGGTTCACAGGAATACAGAAAATCCCGCCCCTGAACGGGACGGGATCCTGACGAACGATCTTCGGCGACTCAACCGAGTGCCGGTCCGTGGAGCTAAGGAGAATTGAACTCCTGACCTCCTGCATGCCATGCAGGCGCTCTACCAACTGAGCTATAGCCCCTTGCCTCCACGCGAACCAACCGCGTGGTGTTTCGCCCCGCTCGGCGGGGCGAACAAGAAGAACTTTAGCCTGCGACCTGCCGGAAAGTGAAATCCGGGTCCCGTGGGCCGCGGGCGGCTCAGTCGTCGTCGCCGAGGACGGGCTCGGGCAGGGTGCCGGCGTTGTGCTCCAGCAGCCGCCAGCCGCGGGCGCCCTCGCCGAGGACCGACCAGCAGCAGTTGGACAGGCCGCCCAGGCTCTCCCAGTGGTGGGGTTCGAGGCCGATGAGGCGACCGAGGGTGGTGCGGATGGTGCCGCCGTGGCTGACCACGACGAGCGTGCCGTCCTCGGGCACCTTCTCCACGTGCCGCAGCACGACGGGGGCGGCGCGGTCGGCGACCTCGGTCTCCAGTTCGCCGCCGCCGCGGCGCACCGGCTCGCCGCGCTTCCACGCGGCGTACTGCTCGCCGTACCGGTCGATGATCTCCTCGTGCGTCAGGCCCTGCCAGACGCCCGCGTAGGTCTCGCGCAGGGCCTCGTCGCGGGTGACCTCAAGGCCGGTGAGCGCGGCCAGCTCGGCGGCCGTGCGGGTGGCCCGCAGGAGGTCGGAGGAGACGATCGCGTCGGGCCGCAGGGAGGCCAGCAGTCGGGCGGCACGGCGGGCCTGGCCGACGCCGGTCTCGGTCAGCTCGACGTCGGTGCTGCCCTGGAAGCGCCGTTCCACGTTCCAGGGAGTCTGGCCGTGGCGCCACAGGATGATGCGGCGGCCACGGCCCGGCGCCCCTCCGGGCCCCTCGGCGGCGCCGCTCACCGCCACTCACCGCCCGGCTCCGCCGTCTCCTCGGCGGCCTGCTGCTTGGCGTGTTCCTCGGCCCTGCCCCGGGTGGCCTTGGCGTCGGCGGGCAGTTCGAGCTCGGGGCAGTCCTTCCACAACCGCTCCAGGGCGTAGAAGACGCGCTCCTCGCTGTGCTGGACGTGCACGACGATGTCCACGTAGTCGAGCAGGACCCAGCGGGCCTCGCGGTCGCCTTCGCGGCGCACCGGCTTGGCGCCGAGGTCCTTCAGCAGCCGTTCCTCGATCTCGTCGACGATCGACTTGACCTGGCGGTCACTGGGCGCGGACGCCAGCAGGAAGGCGTCCGTGATCGACAGCACGTCGCTGACGTCATACGCGATGATGTCGTGCGCGAGTTTGTCGGCGGCCGCCTGGGCGGCGGTGTTGATGAGGTCGAGAGAGTGGTCGGTCGCGGTCACTACAGGGCTTTCCTTCGGCGGTCACTTGACACCAAGGGTCTCACGGACCGCCGAGGACACCCCACGCAATTGAGGGATCACTGCTCCGAGGAGCCCCGGTAGTCCTGACCGAGGACGACCGAGACGTCGGCGTTCGAGGTGACCGTGCCCTTCGTCACCGCGGTGTCGGGCAGCCCCAGGGTCTTGGCGACCTCCGTGGCCTTCTCCTTGCCCGCGGCGTCGGCGTAGACGACCTGGGACGCCGAGCGGACCTCGGACGCGGTGCCGCCCTCCAGGAAGGTGAAGCCGCCGCCCAGGAGGACGATCCGGGCCTTCTCGGTGTTGCCCTTGGTGCCGGTGGCGTTCCGCACGGATACCCGGACGGCGGACGACTGATCGGGGCTCTTCGCGGTGCCGCCCAGGACGTCCTTGACCACGCTCTCGCTGGTCTGCGCGCTCAGCGTGCCGTCCGTCTGCACCGGCAGCAGCGCCGTCTTGTAGTCGCCGCCCTTGGCGAAATCGGCCAGCTTGGCGAGGAAGGTGCCGAGGTCCTCGTCAGTGAGCGAGGGGTCGAGGATCTGCTGGAGCGTCTGCACCGTCGTCGTCGCGCCCGTGGCGTCGGAGGGGACCTTGCGCAGCACGCTCTGCAGCACCTGGCCGAACCGTTCGAGCTGGGCGTTCTCCCCCTCACCCGAGGCGTGGTAGGTGGCGTAGGCGACGGCCATCTTGCCGCTGAGGGTCTGCGCCTTGCCCTTGCGGATCAGGGGCGCGGTGCCCTTCTTCTTGGCGTCCGGGTCGGGCACCTCGGCGTTGGTGTCGACGTCGATGTTGCCGACCAGGTCGACGAGGTTCTGGAGGTAGGGGGTGTCCAGGCGCCAGGTGCCCTCGATGTCGGTGCCGAGGACCGTGTCGAGCTGGTCGCGGGTACCCGAGGAGCCGTCGCCCTTGACCGACTTGGCGAGGGACGTGACGGTGCCGTCGTCGCCCGTCAGGGCGAGGGAGTTGGGCAGCAGGACGGTGGTGCCCTGCTTGGTGGTGGTGTTGCCGACGAGCAGCGCCGTGGACGTGCCGCCCCGTTCGGTGTCGTGCAGGTGGACGACGATCACGTCGCGCTTCTGGGCGCCGGACGCGGTCGTGGTGCCGGTCTCGGAGCCGGGCGACGACAGTCCGGGCAGCTTCCCGGCGTACCAGAGGTAGCCGACGCCGCCCACCGCGACCAGGGCCAGCACGACTGTCAGGGCGATGACGCGGCTGCGGGCGCGGCGGCGGGCCTCCTCGCGGCGCTCGGTGCGGTTCTCGGTGAACTTCAGCCAGTCGATGACGTCCTCGGAGTCGTCGCTGGGCTCCTCGACGAAGGCGAACTGCTCGGTGCGGTAGTCGGGTCCGTCCGCACCGCCCCGGTCCGGTCCCTGCGCCGCCCGGTCGGCGTCCGCCGGGCCGGTCTGCTGCGGGATGTGCGCGGTCTGCTCGGCGACCCGGGGCTGCTGCCCGCTGGTCGCGGCCCGGCCGTACGGGTCGTACGGCGCCGCCGTCGCGCCGGAACCGTACGGGTCGTAGGAGCCGTGGACGCCATGGGCTCCGTGGCCGGGGCCGGAGGGGTCGGCCGCCTGCCGGCCGCCGTCGTAGCCGGTTCCGTAGCCGCCCTGATAGGCGCCGTCGTGACCGCCCTGATAGGCCGAGGGATCGAGCTGCTGCTGGCCGCCGGTCGCGTACGGATCGTAGCCGTATCCCTGCTGTCCGTAGGCGTCGTAGGCCTGCTGCGGTGTCTGCTGGACGGGGACCTGCCGGTACACAGGCCGGCCGTACTCGTCGTAGCCGACGAGTTCGTACTGGTCGCCTCCGTGACCAGCGTCGTATCGGTCGTTCACCGGTGCCCCTCTCGGCTCACTCGCCTCGGTACAACTGGCGTTTGGCGATGTAGCGCACGACTCCGTCAGGCACCAGATACCAGACCGGGTCACCCTTGGCGACTCTCGCCCGGCAGTCGGTGGAGGAGATGGCGAGGGCGGGGACCTCGACGAGCGAGACGCCGCCTTCCGGCAGGCCGGGATCGGTCAGATGGTGGCCGGGCCGGGTGACGCCGATGAAGTGCGCGAGGGAGAACAGTTCCTCGGAGTCCCGCCAGGTGAGGATCTGGCCGAGCGCATCGGCGCCGGTGATGAAGAACAGGTCGGTGTCGGGGTTGAGCGCGCGCAGGTCGCGCAGGGTGTCCACGGTGTAGGTGGGACCGCCGCGGTCGATGTCGATGCGGCTCACGGAGAACTGCGGGTTCTCGGCGGTCGCGATGACCGTCATCAGATAGCGGTCCTCCGCCGGGGAGACAAGGCGGTGGGACTTCTGCCAGGGCTGCCCGGTGGGCACGAACACCACCTCGTCCAGGTGGAACTGCGCGGCGACCTCGCTGGCCGCCACGAGGTGCCCGTGGTGGATCGGGTCGAACGTTCCGCCCATGACGCCGAGGCGCCGCTTGCCCGACGCCGAAGGCCCGCCGCCGGGCCCGTGTTCGAGGGGGTTCACCGTGTCACTCGCCGGACCGGTAGGCATGTCCTGCTCTCCCATGCGTGCAGACCCTACCGGCCCGGCCTGAGGACTCCGTGAACCAGATCCCGGGGACGGGCCGGGCAGGGCTTCAGCGGTCGCGGTTGAAACGCGTGGTGATCCACAGCAGGAGCAGCAGGATGAACAGCGCGCCACCGCCGGTGAGGAGGGGGCTGAGGCTCTCGTGGTTGCCCCCCTCGGCCTCGGCGAGGTTGACCAACTGGGCAGCGGTGCTGGGGAAGCTCATCTTTGGCAGGACCTATCCGGGAGTGAGCGGGACAAGGATGTCGGCCCATCGTAAGCAACCCCCGGCGCACCGCTCACCCCGACTCCACCGTTGGCTCCGCGAGCGCTTGCGCCCCACCCGAGCCCGCGCAGGTCCTCCAGTGCGGGCGCGACGGCCGCGGGAGCCCTCGGGAACCTTTCCGCCGCGTCAGTCGTCGTCCCGCTTGTAGCCGCGGAGGAGGAACCAGCCGGTGAGGACGCAGCCCAGGACCATCACGATCAGGACGACCCGGAGCAGGTAGCCCGTCCCCTGGTGCTGGGCTGCGGCGCCGGCGGCCTCGGTCAGCCAGGCGGCTGCGGGGTGGTGCTCCATGGTGTGGACTCCTTCGTTGCACTGCCCGTCCACGGTATCTCCGCCTAGGCTGGGTCCTGCCTCGGGGGCGCATTGGGACACTGACACACATGGGGGACCACATGTCCGACGACGGCCGCGAACAAGACGGGCAGGAGCACGTGCCGAGCCGGCAGCGCAGGCGCTTCCCGGAGATCTCCTCGCGCGCGTACGAGCACCCTGCCGACCGCTCCGCCCTGGTCGCGCTGCGCAAGCTGAGCGGCTTCGACACGGTGTTCAAGGCCCTCAGCGGCCTGCTGCCCGAGCGCAGTCTCCGGCTGCTGTTCCTGTCCGACTCCGTCCGCGTCTCCGACCAGCAGTTCGCACACCTGAACGACATGCTGCGGGACGCCTGCTACATCCTGGACCTGGAGAAGGTCCCGCCGATGTACGTGAACCAGGATCCCCAGCCCAACGCGATGTGCATCGGCCTGGACGAGCCGATCATCGTCGTCACCACGGGCCTGGTCGAGCTGCTCGACGAGGAGGAGATGCGGGCGGTCGTCGGCCACGAGGTGGGCCACGCCCTGTCCGGGCACGCCGTGTACCGCACGATCCTGCTGTTCCTGACGAGCCTGGCCGTCCGGGTCGCCTGGATCCCGCTGGGCAACCTCGCGATCATGGCGATCGTCACCGGACTGCGCGAGTGGTTCCGCAAGTCGGAGCTGTCGGCGGACCGGGCCGGTCTGCTCGTCGGCCAGGACCCGAAGGCCTCCATGCGGGGTCTGATGAAGATCGCGGGCGGCAACCACCTGCACCAGATGAACGTGGACGCGTTCCTCCAGCAGGCCGAGGAGTACGAGGCCGGGGGCGACCTGCGCGACTCCGTGCTGAAGATCCTCAACGTGCTGCCGCGTTCGCATCCCTTCACCACCGTGCGGGCCGCCGAGCTGAAGAAGTGGGCCGAGTCCCGCGACTACCAGCGGATCATGGACGGCCACTACCCGCGCCGCACCGAGGACAAGGACACCTCGGTCACCGACTCCTTCCGCGAGTCGGCGGCCCACTACGCCGACCACGTCAAGAGCTCGAAGGACCCACTGATGAAGCTGGTCAGCGATCTGGCGGGCGGCGCCGGCGACCTGGGCGACCGGGTGCGGCGCGGCTTCGGCGGCTTCACGGGATCGGCCCCGCCCCAGGACCGGGGCAAGGACCAGCGGTCCACCGACACCCCGCCCCGCGACGAGGACTGACCTTCCGAGCGAGCGCGGGCCGGTCCCGCGCGGCCACCGCCCGCGGCGGCGTCACACCTTCGGCTCGGCGCTGTGCGCCAGGGAGCCGCACAGGGCCGCCGCGGTGTCCGTGGCGTACGGGTCCGTGCCGGGCGGGCTGCCCGCCTTGGCCGTCTGGCCGGACAGCAGCGGCTCGAAACGCCCCGCGGCGTCCCCGGCGCAGGAGAGCGGGCCGGCCTGCACATAGGAGACGACGATCTGGACCTGGTGCAGCCGCAGGTCGTCCTGGGTAAAGCGGAACTGCAGCTCGCGCCGGACGGTGAAGAGCGACGCCGGCGCGTGCGCCGCGGAGCCGGCCGGCTTCAGCGCGTAGACGAAGGTGTGGTCCGCGCTGACCTCCAGGGTGGAGGAGTCGGTCTCGACGGCCTGGAGGCTGCCCTGCACCCGGATCTCGCGGTCGGCCAGCTCGGCCCGGGCCGGGTCGAAGCGGACGAGCCAGCCGGTGGGCGCGTGCCGGCCGTCGGCGGCGGGGCGGACGAAGCTCTGGTCGAACTGGTCGAGCTGACCGGGGTCGAGCAGCGCCCGCACCGGGCGGGTCTGGCCGCCGGTGAGCACCTCCGGGTAGAGGGAGGACGCGACGATGTACTCCTTCGCCACGGTCAGCGCGGCGAGGACCTGGCTGTCGGCGAAGTGCGCGGTGCGCCGGACGACGGGCATCGGTACGCCCTCCGCGCCGATGGCGAACTGGGCGGCCGGGCTGTGCGTGTAGAGGTATTCGGGGTCGGCCGCGCCGGGCACCTTGCCCTGCGGAGCGAGCGGGATGACGGTCATCCGCAGCGGCTCCACGGGCCGCTGGGCCTGCGCGCTCTGGTAGGGGTGCCGTACTCCCATGTAGATCGCGGTGCCGAAGGCGACGATGATCAGCAGGACCAGCAGCAGCGCCTGCCGGGGCACCCCTCGGCGCAGCGGCGGGCGGCGGCGCACGGCCGGGGTGTGGTCGGTGATCCGCTCACGCGCGGAGTACTCCTGGAGGTGGGCAGCCCGGACGAACGACTCGTCGAAGACGACGGATCGGTACTCGTCCTCCGCACCTCCCGGGACGCCCTCGGGTGTCCCCTCAGGTGGCTCGCCAGGCCCTCCCATATCTTCAGGGTAGGTCTCCGGAAGCCCTGGTAAACGCCCTGATGTGCGACAAGTTCTGACAGGTTCTCACCAAAACTGCCGCCTCGCCGTCAGGGCGTGCGCGGGACCGCGGGGACGGGTGGCTGGGAGTAGTCGGCGGAGGCTGAGGGCGCTGCGGCGCTGCCCTGCTCCAGGCCGGTCGAGGCGGGCGGCGGGACCTGCTCCCGGCTGCCCGAGGAGCCGCCCCGGTAGACCGCCGCGAAGGCCAGGGCGACCATGCCGATGCCCATGACGAGGGCGAGCACCCAGGCGACGGGGCGGTGCCAGCGGACGTGCTTGCCGAAGGTGCCCGGGGCGCCGTGGCGGCCCTCGAGGACGTCGGGGTCGTCCAGGTCGCCGTAGGGGTGGTCGGGGCCGAGGCCGGGGCCGTACCCGTCCTCGTGGCGCTCGCCTCTCGCGTGGGCGCGGCGGGCCTCCGCCTCGGAGGCCTCGGCTCTGGCCTGCGCGGCGGCCAGGAGGCGTTCGACGGCGGTCGGCTCGTGGATCACGGCCGAGCGTACGAAGGCCTCGTCGAAGACCACGGAGGCGAACTCTTCGTCCGACACCCCGTGGTCGTGGTCGTCGTCGGGCTCCCAGCCGTCAGGGAACGGCGTGCCCCCCACATCCTCCGGCACGGATCCAGAGTAGACCTGAGGGGTCAATTTGGGCAGACGGTATGGAAATTCATCCAACTGCTGAGACGGCCCCGCTACGGGCCGGGCGGCGTCAGCGGCGGGTGTGGCCGTCCCCTGTGAGGATGTACTTCGTGCTGGTCAGCTCGGGCAGCCCCATCGGGCCGCGGGCGTGCAGCTTCTGGGTGGAGATGCCGATCTCGGCGCCGAAGCCGAACTGGCCACCGTCGGTGAAGCGCGTGGAGGCGTTGACGGCGACGGTCGTGGAGTCGACCAGCTGGGTGAAGCGGCGGGCGGCCTGCTGCGAGGTGGTGACGATCGCCTCGGTGTGCCCGGAGCTCCACAGCCGGATGTGCGCGACGGCCCGGTCCAGGGAGTCGACCACGGCGGCGGCGATGTCGTACGACAGGTACTCGGTCTCCCAGTCCTCCGGGGTGGCCTCGACGACCGTGGCCCGGGAGTCCTTGGCGTGGGCCATGACCCGCTCGTCGGCATGCACGGTGACCCCGGCCTCGGCGAGCGCGTCCAGGGCACGCGGCAGGAACTCGGCGGCGATGTCCTGGTGGACCAGCAGCGTCTCGGCGGCGTTGCAGACGCTGGGCCGCTGCGCCTTGGAGTTGATCAGGATGTCCACGGCCGTGTCGACGTCGGCCTGCGCGTCGACGTAGACGTGGCAGTTGCCGGTGCCGGTCTCGATCACCGGGACCGTGGACTCGTTCACCACCGTCCGGATCAGCGAGGCGCCGCCGCGCGGGATCAGCACGTCGACCAGGCCGCGGGCGCGCATCAGCTCGCGCACGCTCTCGCGGCTCTCGCCGGGGACCAGTTGCACGGCGTCGGCGGGCAGTCCCGCCCCGCCCACGGCGTCGCGGACGACTCGGACCAGGGCGGTGTTCGACTCGTAGGCGGAGGCCGAGCCGCGCAGCAGCACCGCGTTGCCCGACTTCAGGCAGAGGGCGGCGGCGTCCACGGTGACGTTCGGGCGGGCCTCGTAGATGATGCCGACCACGCCGAGCGGGACGCGGACCTGCCGCAGGTCGAGCCCGTTCGGCAGCGTGTTGCCGCGGACGACCTCGCCGACCGGGTCGGGCAGCGCCGCCACGTCCCGCACGTCGGCGGCGATGGCGCGCACCCGCTCGGGGGTGAGGGTGAGCCGGTCGACGATGGCCTCGCTGGTGCCGGCCTCGCGGGCCTTGGCGACGTCCTTGGCGTTGGCCTCGAGGATCTCGCCGGTACGGACCTCCAGGGCGTCCGCGACGGCCAGCAGGGCGTCGTCCTTCGCCACCCGCGGCAGCGGCGCGAGGTCGGCGGCGGCAGCCTTGGCGCGGTACGCGGCCTGGGTGACCGGGGACATCGAGTCGTACGGCGAGAGCGTGGTCATGAGGGAAGGGTAGTGCGCCACGAGGGGCGGACACCGGTCATCCCACACCGCGAGACGGGGTCAAAAGGGGTGTACTCCGACCGGTGTCGCCGGCGGCGCTCCGTACCCCTCGGCGAGGCGCTGGTGGTAGGTCTCGCGGTCGATGACCTCGAGGCCGACGATCTCCCAGGGCGGCAGTCGGGCGCTCTGCCGGTGCTCACCCCACAGGCGCAGAGCGACTGCGGCCGCGTCGTGGAGGTCGCGGGCCTCCTCCCAGTAGCGGATCTCGGCGTGGTCGCCCGCGTACCGGCTGGTCAGCAGGAAGGGGTGGTCGTGAGCGAGCTGCTCGAGGCCGCGCCGCACCTCCTTCAGCGGGGCCTGGGCGCCGGAGACGCTGAGCGTGACGTGCCACAGCCGGGGCAGGTCCTGCGGCTCCTCGTAGCCCGCTCCGGCCGCCACGCTCGTCAGGCCACCGCGGGACGCCGCCGCCCCAGGGCGCACTCGTCTCACGACGTCCTCCTTCACGCAGCGCTCGCTCGCATCGCTGGCATCGCTCGTATCGCTGGTCCCGCTCATGCGGAATGCGTCCCTGCCTCAAAGTGGAGCAGGCCGCACAGCTCCATGGGGCGGTTTTACGGAACGTCCCCCACCTTCGGCACCCGGGTGGCCGGACGTTTCGGCGTATTACGGCTCCAGGAGCACCAGGTCGTCCCTGTGTACGACCTCGCGTTCGTACGCCGGTCCCAGCTCGCGGGCGAGTTCGCGGGTGGAGTGGCCGATCAGCCGGGGGATCTCCCTGGCGTCGAAGTTGACGAGGCCGCGGGCCACCGCGCGCCCCGCGCCGTCGCGCAGCTCGACCGGGTCGCCGGCGGTGAACTCGCCCTCCACGGCGGCGATCCCGGCGGGCAGCAGCGACTTGCGGCCCTCGACGACCGCGCGGACCGCACCGTCGTCGAGGGTGAGCGAGCCCTGCGGGGTGGAGGCGTGCTGCAACCACAGCAGCCGGTCGGCGGAGCGCTTGCCGGTGGGGTGGAAATAGGTGCCGGTGTCGCGGCCGGACAGGGCGTCGGCGGCGTGGACGGCGCTGGTGAGCACCACGGGGATGCCGGCGGCGGCCGCGATCCGGGCTGCCTCCACCTTGGTGACCATGCCGCCGGTCCCGACGCCGGCCTTGCCCGCGCTGCCGATCTCGATGCCCTCCAGATCGCCGGGGCCCCGGACCTCCGCCAGCCGGGACGTGCCCGGCCTGCTGGGGTCGCCGTCGTAGAGGCCGTCCACGTCGGACAGCAGCACCAGCAGGTCGGCGCGGACCAGGTGGGCGACGAGCGCGGCGAGCCGGTCGTTGTCGCCGAAGCGGATCTCGTCCGTGGCGACGGTGTCGTTCTCGTTGACCACCGGGAGGGCGCCCATCGCGAGCAGCTTGTCGAGGGTGCGCGAGGCGTTGCGGTGGTGGGCGCGGCGGCTGGTGTCGTCGCCGGTCAGCAGGACCTGGCCGACGCGGATGCCGTAACGGGCGAAGGAGGCGGTGTAGCGGGCCACGAGCAGGCCCTGGCCGACGCTGGCCGCGGCCTGCTGGCGGGCGAGGTCGCGGGGGCGGCGGCGCAGGCCCAGCGGGGCGAGGCCGGCGGCGATGGCACCGGAGGAGACGAGGACGATCTCCTTCTGTCCGCCGCCCGCGCGTCCCTCGCCGCCCTCGGCCGGGCCCGTTCGGGCACCGCCCTCCTTGAGGCTCTTGCCGAGGACGTCCACGAGCGCGTCCACGCGGTCGGCGTCCAGGCCGCCCGACGCGGTGGTCAGTGACGAGGAACCCACCTTGACGACGATCCTGCGGGCCTCGCACACGGCTTGCCTTGCCCCAGTCACCTTGCCCTGTGCCCTCTCACGTCGACACGCGCCGATCCGGACGCTTGTCAGGCAATCTACGCGAAGCGCACGGCCCGCTGCGCCGCGGTCCAGGCTGCGGACAGGGTGGCTGCCTCAGGGGCGCTCGAAGCGACTCGGACAGGGGAAGTACCACTCCAGGAAGTCTCGGACGTAAGCACGCACGAACTCCCGTCGCGACGGTTCCATGTCCACGTCGTTCAGGCAGAAGAAGTCGTAGCCGCGCCGCTTCTTCAGGGCTTCGATCCGCTCCTCCAGGTGCGGTTTCCCCGTGTCGATGTAGCGGTACTTGAACTTGCCGGGAACGGCCCTTCCCGTCAGCAGCGCGTAGTGGTGGTGAAAGGAGGCCGCCGGCGCTATGTCGTCGATGGACCGGAATCTCGAACGCATCGTCTGCGACATGGCGTCCGCGTAGGTGCTCTCCAGCTCGTTCATGACGTCCCGCAGCTGCGGATGCGGGGTGTGGAGGAACTTGTGGGTGATGGACCGCCCGAACGTGCCGCGAAGGTGCCGGCGCACGTTCCTGGCGGCGGAGTTGGGTGCCGCCGCCAGGGGGTGCGGGGCACCCGCCCCTATCTGGTAGGACGAGAAGGGCAGGCGAGCGACGCCGCTTCCGTAAAAGAAGTGCCCCGGGGTGACCTTCCGCCCGACGAACACGTCGTCGTTGAAGTAGAGATAGTGGTCCGACAGACCCGGAATGTGGTGC
>NZ_JBSGBZ010000026.1:0-33201 GCF_053601495.1 Streptomyces sp. NPDC004721 | reverse complement strand
TACCGATACCCGCACGCTCCAGCGCATCCGCGACCAGGGCCAGATTGTCCGCCGCAGCACCAGCCGCCGAGAACTCCTCGACAACCCGCCCCCACAACAGCTCCCCGTCGAACTCCGCCGACCGGACACGCGCATCCGACCCCGCCAACGCCTGCCGCTGCCGCGCAACCCGCAACAACCACGCACGGCGCTTCTGCGCCTGCACCGCACTCTTGGTCCGCGTCTTCAGACTGCTTCCGATGCGGGTACGCACACTCATTTCAATCCCATACCTCTCGGCGAGTCCCGACGTGGCCTACGTGATGGGGACATCAAGACAACCAGCAGCACTCACCGCCGCAGCCCCCGATACGGCGCCGCGCGCGGAGGACACGAGGGTCCCCCCGGGGTCAGGCCGCGAAGCGGAAGCTTACAGGAGCAGCGTCAGACCCCTGTTCCGCGGAGTTGGCCGGCCGGACAGCCAGAGTTTCCGGGTCCGTCAGGGCCAATTCAAACTACATCTCCACAAAAGTGGCATATCAACCAGAGTTGTTATTCACACCGTTCGTCCCGCCGCAGTCATTCGTCGTGACGTAGCCCACAGTGACGTTTGAGAGCACAAGGTTCCGGCGAGCATGCAAAATTACGGTCATGCATGTACCTTCACTCCCTGAAGTCCGCCGCCTCACGGAGAAGCGCCGAGACGCCTGGTGGACCGTCCTCCTGGTCGACCCCGTCGCCACCCCACTGGTCCGGTTGACCGCCAAGTGGACGCGCGTGACTCCGAACCAGATCACCTGGGCTGCGTTGGTACTGGGGATCGGAGCTGCGGCCTGCTTCGCGCAGGGGGATTGGCAGTGGCTCGTGGCCGGGGCTGTCATTTACCACGTCAGCTTCATCCTCGACTGCATGGACGGGAAACTCGCTCGACTGACGGGGAACGGTTCGGCATTCGGCGCCTGGCTGGACTACATCTTCGACCGGGTCCGTGTACTGATATGCGCCATCGCTCTGATGGGCGGGCAGTTTCAGAAGACCGACGACGTCACCTACATATGGTTGGCGCTGACGGTCGTCTTCCTCGACATGCTGCGGTACATCAACGCGCTCGAGATATACAAGGTGCGCCTCAATATGCGGCAGAAGCTGAAGGAGCGTACCGACGAAATGCTCTTCGGCGAGCCGGTGACCGGCGGCGAGGCTCCCGCGGACGGCGCGCAGAGCGCTTCCAAACCGCCGACGGAGGAGGAGGAAGAGGCAACCGCCCAGGTCGCGCCCGCAATCCTGCCGGCGGTCAATCCTCATCGGACCTTCATCACACGCCTCCCCGGCTATGTGCCTCTCCGTGACTTCCTGGTCAGCCACCGCATCCGCATCCATCTGTTCAGCGGTATCGAATTCCAGATGACGATCTTCATCATCGCGCCGCTGCTCAATTCCTTTGTGTGGCCGACGATCACCGCGGGTGCCCTGCTCCTCATCTTCGAGGTTCTCATCGTCTACCGGCTTGTTCTTGCTGCGCGCAATTTCGAGCACACCATGGCCAGTTACGACGAGGCAGAGCTCGAACTGAAAGTCCAGCAAGTGAATCCCGCAGAAC
The DNA here is from genome assembly GCF_053601495.1 of Streptomyces sp. NPDC004721. NCBI lineage: Bacteria > Bacillati > Actinomycetota > Actinomycetes > Kitasatosporales > Streptomycetaceae > Streptomyces > Streptomyces sp. NPDC004721. The sequence continues at coordinate 31,622 of NZ_JBSGBZ010000026.1, read as the reverse complement.
AGACATCCCTTGCGTGAGGGCTGAAGTCATCATTCCGGGTCTCGACGAGAACGGGAGGCGCGTTGTTCACCAAGAAGGCGGGAAGGGTCTTCCCGGGCAGGACCCGCTGACCGTGAGTGCCGCGATGGCCGCCGCCTCGTACGAGGCGGCGGCCATCGCGGCGCTCTTGCTCCGGGCAAGCCGGCTGTCACCTGACCAACGGGTTCAGGCCCCGGGGCGCCGACTCAGGTCCGCACCGAACAACTGCAGCAGTTCGTCCTCGACCACCGGGGTGAGAGCTTCGACAAAGCCGTCCGCCAGGTGACCGTAATCCCGGTAGACCATGGTGTTCCCCACCACGGTGGGGCAGTTGCCGGACGGGGCGCAGACCCAGTCGTAGGGATCGATGATCGCCACGTCCTCGGCGGCCGCTGCCGCTCTGACCGCCTTGGTGACATCGGGCTTGGGATCGGCCTCCGAGCGGTCGCGGGCGCAGGAGTTCAGGCTGTCCGGGTGCGCCACCGCACAGTCCACCGCGTTGCCCTTCGGCCAGGGGGTGTCCAGCAGGGTGAGCACTTGGGTACGGCCCTGCTGGAGCATCCGGTACGTCTCGGCCTGCCCCTTGCCCCACGCCGTCGCCGTGTCGCCCTCCCCCCACAACTCCGCCGAATCGGAGCTCGACGTGATGACGAGCTCGGGCTCCATCTTCCGGATCTTGTCGAGGGTCACGTCCCGCCAGTTGTCACATGTCGAGTACGGACCGTTGTTGTACTCGATGGTGATCTGGGCGACCTTGCACGCATTCTTGGTGAACGAGTAGAGGCGCCAGTGGTGCTCGCGGGCGATCGCGTCGAGTGCCGGGAACCACTGTGCGACGTGCGAGTCGCCGAAGAGAACCACGGTGCGGTCGGCGTTGGTGTCGCCGTACAGACAGGGCTGTGTCTGCTTCTCCTCGGCCGTGGTCAGGGCACAGTCGTCGGTGTACACCTCGGACCTCTTGTAGGCCACGTCATACATACTCGGCTCAAGGTTGGACGGCAGCTTCTCCACCGGCTGTTCCAACAGCGTGGTCAGTGCGGCCTCGTGGTCGGACGCGCCCGCGATCGCCTCCCGCGTGTTCTGCCGCGCCCCGCCCGAGGCCAGGCTCGGCGGGAACTGCAGGGCGACCACAGCGGCCGCGGCCGCGACGGCCGACAGGCCCATACCCAGCGAGAGGCCCCGGCCGGCACGGCCCTTGAACGCGCGGTGGAAGCGCATCGGGTCCTCGATCAGGTGGAGGGTCAACCAGGCGAGAACGACACCGCCGAGCGCGGCGAGCAGCCGCAGCGGCCCGTCGTGCCGGCCGAAACCGGCGGCCGCCGGAACGATGACGATGAGCGGCCAGTGCCAGAGGTACCACGCGTAGGAGATGCCGCCGATCCAGACGGCGGGGCGCAGCGAGAGGATCGCGCCGGCGCCGTAGCGGCCGGCCGCCGCGCCTCCGGCGAGAACGGCGGCGGCGCCGAAGACCGGGATCACGGCGTTGTAGCCGGGGAAGACGGTGCTCTCGTCGAAGGCGACGGCCGCGTAGGCGATGGCGGCCAGGCCGGCCCAGCTCAGGGCCGCCGCGACCGGGCGAGGTATGGAGTCGAGGCGGTTCGCCGCCAGCGCCAGCAGGGCGCCCACCGCCAACTCCCAGATCCGTCCCTGCGACCCGAAGTAGGCCCAGGAGGGCGAGGATTCGGTGAGGTCGAGGTTCAGGGCGAAGGAGACGGTGGCGAGGAGGAGCAGGGGAATCGCCAGGAGGGCCCGGCGCCGGAAGAGCTTGAGGGCGACGATCAGGACGATGGGCCAGACCAGATAGAACTGCTCCTCGACCGCCAGTGACCAGAAGTGCTGGAACGGCGAGGGCGGCACGTCCGTGTTGAAGTAGTCGGTTCCGGCCTCGGCCAGCCGGAAGTTGACGACGTACCACGCGGAGGCGATGGCGTCCTTGGCGTAGTCCGCGAAGCGGAGCGGTCCCAGGAAGAGCCAGGAGCCCGCCAACGTCGCCGCGACCACGAGGGTGGAGGCGGGCAGCAGACGCAGCGCCCGGCGGGCGTAGAAGCGCCCCAGCGAGATCCGGCCGTCGCGGCTCCATTCGCGGAGCATCAGCGAGGTGATCAAGAAGCCTGAGATCACGAAAAAGACGTCCACGCCGACGTATCCACCGGCCAGCTGGGACACTCCCGAGTGGGCGACCACTACGAGCGAGACGGCCACCGCACGCAGGCCCTGGATGTCCAACCTCAGTCCGGCACCGCCCCCCGGATCGGGCCGTTTCCCGTCTTGCCCAGGAGCGCCGCCCTGCGGCTTCGGGATCGATGGGGTGGCCTCGGAAGCAGGCCGCGGGGGGTGCGCGAAACGGCGGACGGGCACCGTGAGGTTCTCCTTGCTCATGGGGCGTCGAGACGTGCACTCACGCCTGTGACACAGTCCGGGGCTCGTCGCGGTGGGACCGGTTGGCGCCTCGGAGCCGATGCTCGAATTTACACCGACAGAGCCGTACGCAATCACATCGTCTAACAAATGGGCAGGTTTGCGTTTAAGGGCGACCGCACGCCTCGGTCTTCACCGGCGCTTCACCGAGCCCCGGCGCGACGGCCGTCCGCGGGTATGCGCCGCCCCGGTGGGGTCGACGCGTCCCAACGCTGAATCACTCACGACATGCCAACGGCCCGGAAACCCAGAAACCGAACCGTCGCAGGTCAATGCATGAGCCGCTGAGACGCATCGGACCGCGTACGCGTGGCCACCCGCCCAGGCAGCGGCCACGCAGCCGCTTCCGAAGCTCAGAACGGCTCGAAGCCGTCGAACTCCCGCTCCGCCTCGTCCCGTTGGGCGTCGCGGTCCCGGCGGCGCTGGGCGGCCGGACGCGGCGCCTCGAAGCGATGGTCCTCGCCGCGGCGGCCGAGCATCTCCGCGCCCGCCGTGACCGACGGCTCCCAGTCGAAGACGACCGCGTTGTCCTCGGGTCCGATGGCGACGCCGTCGCCGCCCCGAGCGCCCGCCTTCATCAACGCCCCCTCGACACCGAGGCGGTTGAGCCGGTCGGCGAGGTAACCAACCGCCTCGTCGTTGTTGAAGTCGGTCTGGCGCACCCAGCGTTCGGGCTTCTCACCGCGGACACGGAAGAGGCCGTCGTCCTCGCGGGTGACGGAGAAGCCGGCGTCGTCGACCGCCTTCGGGCGGATGACGATCCGGGTCGCCTCCTCCTTCGGACGGGCGGCACGCGCCTTCGCGACCAGGTCGGCGAGCGCGTAGGACAGTTCCTTGAGCCCGATGTGCGCGACCGCCGACACCTCGAAGACGCGGTAGCCGCGCGCCTCCAGGTCGGGGCGGACCATCTCGGCGAGGTCCTTGCCGTCGGGCACGTCGGTCTTGTTCAGGACGACGATGCGGGGGCGGTTGCCGAGGCCGCCGTACTGCCGCAGCTCCTCCTCGATGACGTCGAGGTCGGAGACCGGGTCGCGGTCGGACTCCAGCGTCGCCGTGTCCAGTACGTGCACGAGCACGCTGCACCGCTCCACATGGCGCAGGAACTCCAGGCCCAGCCCCCTGCCCTGGCTGGCGCCGGGGATGAGGCCCGGCACGTCGGCGACGGTGTAGACGGTCGAACCGGCCGTCACCACGCCCAGGTTGGGCACGAGCGTGGTGAAGGGGTAGTCGGCGATCTTCGGCTTGGCCGCGGAGAGAACGGAGATGAGGGAGGACTTGCCGGCGCTCGGGTACCCGACCAGCGCCACGTCGGCGACGGTCTTCAGCTCCAGGACGATGTCCTGGAGGTCCCCCGGCTCGCCGAGCAGCGCGAAGCCGGGCGCCTTGCGCCGGGCGGAGGCCAGCGCCGCGTTGCCCAGGCCGCCCCGGCCGCCCTGCGCGGCGACGAAGGAGGTGCCGTGGCCGACCAGGTCGGCCAGCACGTTGCCCTGCTTGTCCAGGACCACCGTGCCGTCCGGCACCGCCAGCACCAGGTCCTCGCCGTCCTTGCCGGAGCGGTTGCCGCCCTCGCCGGGCTTGCCGTTGGTGGCCTTGCGGTGCGGGGAGTGGTGATACTCGAGCAGCGTCGTGACGGACTGGTCGACGGTGAGGATCACGTCGCCGCCGCGCCCGCCGTTGCCGCCGTCCGGGCCGCCCAGCGGCTTGAACTTCTCACGGTGCACGGAGGCACAGCCGTGGCCTCCGCTACCCGCGGCGACGTGCAGTTCGACGCGGTCCACGAAGGTGGTCATGGTGTGTGCCTCCAGCACTGAGCAAACGTACGAATGTGGTTACTGCGTAACACGCGAAAGGCGGACCCGCCTTCCCGCCGGGGAAGTGAGGTCCGCCTCGCGAAAGCTTCCGGTCAGGCGACCGGAACGATGTTCACGACCTTGCGGCCGCGGTGGCTGCCGAACTCCACCGCACCGGCCTGCAGCGCGAACAGCGTGTCGTCGCCGCCACGGCCGACGCCGGCGCCCGGGTGGAAGTGGGTGCCGCGCTGACGGACCAGGATCTCACCCGCGTTGACGACCTGACCGCCGAAGCGCTTCACGCCGAGCCGCTGGGCATTGGAGTCGCGACCGTTCCGGGTGGACGATGCGCCCTTCTTGTGTGCCATGTCTCCTCAGTCCCTTACTTCGCAGCCGCGGGGATCGACGTGACCTTGATCGCCGTGTACTGCTGGCGGTGGCCCTGCCGACGACGGTAGCCGGTCTTGTTCTTGTAGCGCAGAATGTCGATCTTCTGGCCCTTGTGGTGGTCCACGACCTCGGCCTGGACCTTGATGCCGGCCAGCACCCACGGGTCACTGGTCACAGCGTCGCCGTCGACAACGAGCAGGGTCGAGAGCTCGACCGTGTCGCCAACCTTGGCAGTGGAAATCTTGTCAACCTCAACGATGTCGCCGACAGCAACCTTGTGCTGGCGACCACCGCTGCGCACGATGGCGTACACGCGGATCTCACTCTCTCGCTCGGAACGGCATCCCCGCAGTCCAGCCGCCCCGCGACACGCGCGAACAGCCTCTCCCGGCCACAGCCCGTGCGGGCCCGTTCCCGGGAGGAAGAGGTTTACGAGGATGAGACGCATCTGGCGACACGCCGACGGTCAAGGTTACGGGGCCCGGCTTGAGGGGTCAAACCGGGCCCTCAGTCGCCGATGAACCACAGAAACCTGTGCGTTCCCGCCAGGTGCTTCTCACCCCCGGCCGGGCCGGAAACAGCCGCGTGCCCCGGTCCGGCACACCGCAGGGGTGTCCGGGCCGGGGCACGCGGCCGGGGCTGGGCCCTCGTCACTCCTCCGCCGACGAGCCGACCGAGGACGGCGCCTGCTGGGCCGCCGCCGCGGTCTTCTTGGCCGTCGCCTTCTTGGCCGTCGTCTTCTTGGCCGCGGTCTTCTTGGCGGTCGTCGTCTTCGCCGCCTTCTTGGCCGTGGCCTTCTTCACGGCCGTCTTCTTGGCCGCGGTCTTCTTGGTGGCGGCCTTCTTCGCCGTCGCCTTCTTGGCCGTCTTGCGGGCCGCCGCCTTCTTCGCCGGAGTCGCCTCCGACGCGGTCTCCTCGGCGGGCTCCTCCGCGGCGGCGGCCGATTCGGCCTCCTCCGCCGGGGCCGACGGGACGACCATGACGGCCGTGTCCTCGGGCGCGGTCGGCGCGGTGGCCTTGCGCACGGCGCGGCGGCGCGGACGGGCCGGGGCGGCGGGCTCGGCCGGGGCCTCCGGCTGCTCCGCCGGAACGGGAGCCTCGTCGACCGCGACCTCCTGCGGCTCGGCGGGTGCCACCGGCGCGGCCTCGGACACCGTCACCACGGTCTCCTCGGCACCCGCCGGGGAGCCGGCCGGCGCCGACACCTTGCGGGTCGCGCGGCGACGCGTACGGCCCTTGGGAGCGGCCTCCGCGACCGGGGCCTCGGCGGCGGGCGCCAGGACGGCCAGGTCCTCGACGGCCACGGGCTCGGCCTGAGCCCGTTCCGCCGGCTCCGGGCGCGCGGCCTCCTCTGCCGCCGTGACGTCCTGGGCCGTGGGAGCCGGGGTGCCACCGTCGGCGTGGGCCTTCGGCGCGCCCGCGGGCGCGGACGCCCGCCGGCCCGCCCGGCGCCGCGTACGGCCTCGGCTCGCCGCGGCCTCCGCCTCGGCGACGCTGCTGTACAGCTCCTCGTCCGGGGCCATCTCCAGCGCGGGCAGCGCGATGGGCTCGGCGGCCTCCGTCTCGGCCTCCGCCTCCTCCTCGGCGGTCGGGGCGACCACCTCGGCGGCCACGGCCTCGTGCTCGTGCGGCTGCTCGGCACCGGCGCGGGCGCGCTTGCGGCGCTTGCTCCCGCCGCCACCGCCGGCGCTCGCCTGCTCCAGGTGGACGATGACGCCGCGGCCGTTGCAGTGCACGCAGGTCTCGGAGAAGGACTCCAGCAGGCCCTGGCCCACCCGCTTGCGGGTCATCTGCACCAGGCCCAGCGAGGTCACCTCGGCCACCTGGTGCTTCGTACGGTCGCGGCCCAGGCACTCCAGCAGGCGGCGCAGCACCAGGTCGCGGTTGGACTCCAGGACCATGTCGATGAAGTCGATCACGATGATGCCGCCGAGGTCGCGCAGCCGGAGCTGACGCACGATCTCCTCGGCCGCCTCCAGGTTGTTCCTGGTGACCGTCTCCTCCAGGTTGCCGCCCTGGCCGGTGAACTTGCCGGTGTTGACGTCGATGACGACCATCGCCTCGGTCCGGTCGATCACCAGCGAACCGCCGCTGGGCAGCCAGACCTTGCGGTCCAGCGCCTTGGCGAGCTGCTCGTCGATCCGGTACGTGGCGAAGACGTCGACCTCGCTGGTCCAGCGCTGCAGACGCGGCGCGAGGTCCGGGGCGACGTGCGAGACGTACCCGTGGATCGTCTGCCACGCCTCGTCACCGCTGACGATGACCTTGGAGAAGTCCTCGTTGAAGATGTCGCGCACGACCCGGACGGTCATGTCCGGCTCGCCGTACAACAGCGACGGAGCGCTCGAGCTGCCGCCGTTCTTGGCCTTCTTCTGGATGTCCTCCCACTGCGCCTGGAGCCGCTCGACGTCCCTGCGCAGCTCGTCCTCGCTCGCGCCCTCGGCGGCGGTGCGCACGATGACGCCCGCGTCCTCGGGGACGATCTTCTTGAGGATGGTCTTCAGCCGGGCCCGCTCGGTGTCGGGCAGCTTGCGGCTGATGCCGGTCATCGAGCCCTCGGGTACGTACACGAGGTAGCGGCCCGGGAGGGAGACCTGGCTGGTCAGACGGGCGCCCTTGTGTCCGATGGGGTCCTTGGTGACCTGGACGAGCACGGACTGGCCGGACTTGAGGGCGGACTCGATGCGCCGGGGGCCGTTGGCCATGCCGAGCGCCTCGAAGTTGACCTCACCGGCGTACAGCACGGCGTTGCGGCCCTTGCCGATGTCGATGAAGGCGGCCTCCATCGAGGGCAGGACGTTCTGCACCTTGCCGAGGTAGACGTTGCCGACGTACGAGGTCGACTGCTCCTTGTTGACGTAGTGCTCGACGAGCACGCCGTCCTCCAGGACGCCGATCTGCGTACGGTCGCCGTGCTGCCGGACCGCCATCACGCGCTCGACGGCCTCACGGCGGGCCAGGAACTCGGCCTCGGTGATGATCGGCACCCGGCGGCGGCCCTGCTCGCGGCCCTCGCGGCGGCGCTGCTTCTTGGCCTCCAGGCGGGTCGAGCCCTTGATGGACTGCACCTCGTCGGACGGCTCGGCAGCCTTGCGGGGCTCGCGGACCTTGACGACGGTGCGCTCGGGGTCGTCGGCGGACGGCTCGTTGTCCGTGCCGCTGTCACCGGCCCGGCGACGACGCCGACGGCGACGTCGGCTGCTGCTGGAGCCACCGCCACCCTGCCGCCCCTCGTCCTCGTCGGCCGACTCCTCGTCGTCCTCGTCGAGCTGCTCGGCGGTGTCCTCGGCGTCCTGCGCGGCCTGCTCGGCGGCAAGCTCGTCGCTCTCCTCCGCGTCCTCGTCCCCGCCGGCCTCGGCGGACTCGCCCCGGCGACGGCGGCGGCCACCGCGACGGCGGCGACGGCGCGAACCGGACTCCTCGCCGTCCTCGCCCTCGGCGGCTTCCTCGGCCGACTCGGCGGTCTCCTCCTCCGTCTCGTCCTCGGCGGACTCGTCGGCGGGCCCGGCCGCCCGGGTCTCGGGCTCCTCGCCACCGGAACCCCGGCGGCGACGGCGGCGGCGCGAACCGCCCGGCTCGGCCTGCTCGGCCTGCTCGGCCTGCTCGGCCTGCTCGGCCTGCTCGGCCTGCTCGGGCTGCTCCTCCGGAAGCTCCTCGACCTCCGCGGCCTCGGCTGCCGCCGCGGCGGCGGCCCGCTCCGGGGTCTGGAACATCGGCTCGGTGAAGACGGGCGCCTGGAACACGGCGACTGCGGGGCGCGCGGGCCGACGCGGCGACTCGCCGTCGCCGGCGGCGGACTCGGCGGCGGGCTCGGAGAACCCGGTCGCGGCACGCCGGACGACCCGACGCCGGCTCCGCCGCGTCCCGGTCTCCTCGGCCCCGGCCTCGGCGGCGGTCGCCTTGGGCGCCTGCGACTCGTCGGCGGCAGGGGTGCTGGGGGCGACGGCGGCGGGGGCCTCGTCCTCGCCGGGAGCCTCGGCGGACTGGGCCGCGGGGGCCTCGGTGACGCCTGCGGTCTGGGCGGCGGGCTCGGACACGCGGCGTGTGGCACGACGACGGGTACGCCGCGGAGCCTCGTCCTCCACGACCTCGGCGGCTGGCTCGGGGGTAGCGGCCTCCTCGACGGGGGCGCCGCTCCCGGACTCCGCCGCACTCTCGGGCGAGGCGGCGGGCTCGGACACACGCCGCGTGGCACGCCGGCGAGCGCGGCGCGGAGCCTCGTCCTCCGCAATCTGGGCAACGGGCTCAGGCTCGGCGGGCTCGGGGATCACGGCCTCGGGAGCGGTGTTCACCGCGGGGGCCTCAGGTGCCTCGGCCGCGGCGGGGGCACCGGCGGGCGTGGACACGCGGCGGGTCGCGCGGCGCCGCGTACGAGCGGCAGGCGCGGGCGCCTCGGCCGCCGGCTCGGCGACAGCCTCGGCACTCACCGGCTGCTCCGCGCTCTCCGCGGGCGTGGCGGGGACGACCGTGTCGACCGCCTCCGCGGACGCGGCGGACGCTGTGGGCGCGGACACGCTGCGCGTGGCACGCCGGCGGGTACGCCGCGGAGCGGCGGCCTCGCCGACCTCCACGGACCCGGCGGGCGTCTCGACGGCACCGGCCCCGGTGGCCGGCGTCTCGGCGACGGCCGCCGCCGGCACGACGGTCTCGGCGGCAGCCTCGCCCTGGGCGGTCGAGGGGGTCCCGGCGGGCACGGAGACACGGCGGCGCGCACGGCGCGTGGGAGCGGCCTCCGCGGCGGCTTCCACAAGGGCGGCGGCCTCGGCCGCTTCCTCTGTCTCCTCGGTCTCCTCCGGCGCCTCGCCGGTGACCGCGACCGTCTCGGCGGTCACCGTCTCGGCGGCCCCGGGAGTCTCCTGCTCCTCCACCTGTTCCGCGAGTTCCGCGGAGGTGGCGGCCGGTACGGCCGGAGCGGTGATCTCGGCCGCGGCCTCGGAGGTCGCGGCGGCGGGCGGACCCGCCGGGCGGGACGCGGCACGGCGCCGACGACGCGGCGGCAGGGTGTCGCTGGGAGTGTTCAGTTCTTCGGAACCCTCGATGGGTTCGGTCGGTTCGAGCATGCGGGGGTATCTCCCGTCAGGCTCCCGGGCGCCGCGCCTGGTCCGGCGCCGATCACGTCGATCGACACCGTTGACGTCCGCGGCCGCGCATGGGCGCCGGCCGCCGTCCGGGGCGCGGGCGCCGCACGGGAGCTCTCTGTGTCCTGTCTCGCCGGTTCCGTACGCCTTGTCGTGTACGGCCTGGCGAAAGTCTTCTGGTCGGTGCGCTGCCCGACCCAGGTGGCTCCCGAGTACGAGGGCGGCGCTTCGACGTCCGTCCCGATGCGGAACCGTCCCTACGCGGGCGCCTTCGCGGCGGCAGGAACGGCGGCCCCCACTGAATCGGCCGGGGCGGCCAGGTCTGCCTCGCGGTCGGGCGCGAGCGGGTCGGTCACCGTGCCGGTCTCTTCATCGAGCAGCCCCTGCGCCAGCCTGGTCACCGCTGCGGGGACCGGCGGCGCCAGGTCGGCCACGGCGCGGAGACCGGACAGGACGTCGTCGGGTCGCACGGCAGGCGTCACGTGCCGAACAACCAGCCGTAGTATCGCACAAGGCTGGTCGGTCGGCCCATCAGCCGCCGAACGGTGCGTTTCCGCACTCTCCAGGTCCACCACCGCGGACCGGGCGTCGAAGGTGCGCATGCCGTTCTTGGTCAGGCGCTGCACTTCCACGGTCTCGGCCCTGTTGAAGGCCGCGACCGCGCGTTCGGCCTCGGCCGGGTCCACACCGTCCAGCCGCAGCTCCCACACGGAAGCGGTCAGCCGGTCGGCGAGCCCCGGCGTACGGGCCTCGACCGCCTCGACGATGTCCAGCCCGGCGGGCAACGACTCGTCGAGAAGCTCACGCAGACGCTCCGGCTCGCGGGGCGCGGTGAGCGCGATCTCCAGGTACTCCGCCTCACTGCCCGTGCCGGTGGGTGCGGCATTGGCATAGGACACCTTCGGGTGCGGCGTGAACCCCGCCGAGTACGCCATCGGCACCTCGGCACGGCGCAGCGCACGCTCGAAGGCGCGCTGGAAGTCACGGTGGCTGGTGAACCGGAGGCGGCCACGCTTGGTGTAGCGCAGTCGGATGCGCTGCACCGCGGGTGCGGGCGGTGGGCCTTCGGGCTGTCGCTTGCCCAGTGGAACTTCTCCTCGTGTACGGCGGACGGTCCGTGGCACCACCCCGCGTCGGCGGGGAGCGTCCGGTCCGGCACCTTTGCGGTGCCGTCCCGTCCGGATCACCCCCGCGTCGGCGGGGAGACTTCGCGCCCGGTCCTTGTCTCTAGAGTACGCGTCTCGGCCGCCACGGGTTCCCGACGGGCCACCGGCCGGGGTTCCCCGAGGAGCGCCCGGCGCAGGTCCGCGCGGGTCTGCCGGGCGATGTCGCGCGCCGCGGCGAAAGCCTGCCGGGTGGTGCGGCCCACCTGGCGCGCGGCTCGCGCCGCGGGGCGCAGGACGGCGTCCCGGACGGCGTGCCCGAGGGGCGTGAGCACCCGGCGGTACGCCCAGCGCACCGGCTCCACGACGAGCAGGCGCAGGACGCTCCCCAGGAACCGCCCGACGGCGAGGGAGATCCACCCGGCCACCCGCCAGGCATGCCCGAGGGCGTCCGCCACCTCCCGCCCGGCGACGGCCAGGGCGCGACCGGCGGGGACGAGCACCCACCGCCACAGCCCCCTCCCGCACCAGGCGAGCCCACGGCCGGCCGGTGTGAGGGCCCACCACCACAGCGCGAGCGCGGGCAGGACGAGCAGGACACGGCAGGTCCAGTACAGAACCGCACCGACCCCCGCGGCCACCGCCGCGAGGACCCACCACAGCCCCCTCGCACACCAGGCGAGCGCACGGCCGACCGGCGTGAGGATCCAGGTCCAGCACCACTTGCCGGGGGCCACGAGGAGCCACCGGACGAGCCAGGCCACGCCCGCGAACACCGCTGCTCCCACGGCGGCGAGCACGAGCCCGAACCTCCTGAGCGCCCACTCGGCCGCGCGCCCGATCGGCGTGAGCACGCGCGCGTACATCCACGCGAGCAGGTCGCCGGCTCTTCGCGCGAGCCACACGAGCGCGTGCCCGATCGGCGTCAGCACCCACCGGTACGCCCATACGAGCGGGGCGACGACCAGTACGCGCCCGAGCCATACAAGTGGTACGACGACCAGTACGCGCCCGAGCCATGCGAGCGCCCGGCCGAGCGGTCGCAGCACGGTGTCGCGCAGGAGCCGCCCGCCGACGACGAGCGCGTCCCACGCCATGCGCACCGGCACGACCAGCACGAGCACGACGATCCGTACGGGCATCCGGATCGCCACCACGAGGCACCCCTCGGGCGGTCGCTCACCGGTCCCCCGCTTCTCCAGTTCCATACCGGAGAGGACGCGGCGGCGCCCCCGCCGGATGCACGAGGCCCACACATCACTCGGCAGGAATCCGAAGGGGCCGGACCCCGATCCGCCTCTGCCCGCCCACGGCAACGGAGCGGACCGAACCGGCCCGCCCCGCCCGTTCCGCGCCGCGGATTACTTGTGAATCGTCGCGCAGGCCTTGGTTCCCGGGTAATTGTGCCAATACCCGCAGATCTTGCTGCCGTCCGCCGCCGAAAGCCCCCAGGTGGTTCCGACCGTCTTCTTCTCGACCCGCGCGGCACTGACGGTTTGGCTCATGAAACCGCCCGATCCGTCCGTGAAGTTGATGTGCGCGTAATCGGTCCAGGCCCGGTTGTTCGACTGCTTGGACAGGTAGAAGCTGTCCACCTTGAGCCCGGTCCCGTTCACCGTGATACAAACGGATCCGGACCCGTCCGTGGATCCCGCATTCCCGGTGCAGTTCGTCGCGCTGAACGGAGTGGCATCCACCGCCTGGGCATTCCCGCCGAACATCGTGATACCCATGACAGCGGCGGCTATTGCGGTCAGGACCTTCTTCAAGTGGCTTCACACCTCAAGCAATTGAGCGGCAAGTGACAGGTCATATAAACAATTCCCAGCACACCGCAGCCACTCGTTTCCGGCCTCTATCTGACCAGTTCCCCACTTCTCAAACACGTTGAAGCCCCCTCCCGTTCAACGGGAGGGGGCCGACTCGATCCGGGCGGAACCGCCGCCGCTGACCGGCCGTCAGCGGCGGCGACTGTTCAGGAGCCGCTCCTGCTCTGGGCCGCGGCCATCGCCTCGGCGTCGGAGTCCGCCACCGCGATGGCGAAGCCGAGCGCCTCGGTGATGTGACCCGCCGCCGCCATCACGCGTGCCGTGCCCACCACGGGAGCGATCGCGACGAGAACGTCCTGCACCTGCTCCACCGTCAGGTTGGCCTTGACCGCGGGATCGACATGGGCGAGGTAGGAGACCGCCGGTGCGTCCATGGCCGCGAGCGCGGCGATACGCGTGAGGATCAGGGTCCTGTTGTCCATGCCGCATCGCTCGATCGAGTCGATGGTCATCGCGGCGAGCGTGTCGAGAACGGGAGCGTCGGACGCTGTAGCCATATCCGGACCGCCTTCCGGTCCTGTGCGGAACCGGCACGACGACACCCGCACAACATGGCACCGCGCGCCGGCGGCTTGCACTTCCACCGTATGGTCCCCCCGCCCCACCCGCACACGGGACCACTCGGCGCCGGTGCGGCGTTCTTGGGATCGCCAAGCCCGCGGTCCGAGTGCCTCGCTCGGCTCAGTGTGCGTGACCGCTCGACGCAGGTGCCGGGACCGCGTTCTTGACCGTCAGGGGCAGGAGCTTCTTGCCGGTCGGGCCGATCCGGGAACCCGTGCGACCGGATCCTGCTCGGCCGACGGGCCGGCGGAACCGGTCGGCCCGCGTCGGCTGCGGAGGGTGCGCTGCGGCCACCACAGGACGTACAGGGCGGAACCGGCCGCGAAGGCCAGCCGGATCAGGCCCCGCGCGGAGTCGGAGGGGACCAGCAGGGTGCTGCCGTAGAGGGAGATCAGGGCGATCCAGCTCACCCAGGGCACCAGCCGCCGCTGACCGATCGAGTCCCAGATCAGCGTGCCGAGCAGGACCGAGGCGTTGTAGTACGTGTACACGCTCGGGTCCAGTACGATCCGCGCATCGGCGGCCAGCAGCACTACGGCGGCCCAGCGGTGCCTGCGCACCGCGAGCGCGCCCAGGGCCATGCCCAGGGTCATCTGCGCGGGGCGGTCCCACCAGGGGGTGCCCGGGTCATTCACGCCGAACCAGCGCAGGGCGGAGGCCGGCTGGTTGGGGATGGTGAAGTGCGCCGCAGCGAAGGTGTCCAGATGGGTCAAGTAGAACGGCAGCCAGGCGACGGCCACCAGCCCGACCACCCAGGCGCCCGCCCTCAGCCGTACGGGCCGGGGCAGCGCCAGCAGCAGCGGCAGGAAGCCCACCGCCCAGGGCTTGGAGTCAACGGCCAGGGCCAGCAGGACCCCGACGGCGGTGGCGTTGCCGCGCACCACCGCGCGCACGGCAAGGGTGGTGAAGAACAGCGCCAGCACGTCGTCGAGGTGCGCGAAACGCACCGCGACCTCCACCCACATGGGGATGAAGGCGGCCCCGGCGACCAGTACGCGCTGCTGGAGGCGCCGGTGGTTCAGTCCGGTGCCCCGGTAGTGGTCGGCGGCGGTGCGACCGACCAGAACCAGCATGTACAGCCCGAGGCCCGACATGAACGCGTCCGCCAGCTTCTCGCCCACGACCTCGGGGAACGGCGTGAACAGGCCGGCGACCACGAAACTGACCGGGCCGATCTGCAGTTCGGGATGGTTGGCGTACAGCCCGAGGCCGCCGCCCGGAATCCCACCGAACAGCAGCTCCTCACCGGTTCTCAGATAGTGCCAGGACACGGCGCCGTGGCGCTCGGCCACGACGAACCAGAGGGCCGTCCACACAGTCAGCAGAGCGGTGTGCCACCTCACCGGATGCCGTCCGAGCCGGCCGAGCCGCGCCCCGGTCCTGGGCCCGTCTGCCGCCGTATCCGCGTTCCGCACGTTCCGTCCTTCCTCCAGACGCCACGGCGAGCGAGCCGTCTGTCGCGAATCGGCGGCAGCATAACGGCACAATTTCCAGATTGCGCAAATATGACGTGACGCCTGGGCGGTGGGCGGTGGGCGGAAGGAAATCCACGCAGGAGCGTCACATCGGCGGAGCCGCCCCGCTGGGCTCGGCACGGATCAGGGAGAGGACACGCCGGAGCCAGGCACCCCCTTCAGTGCGGTGACGGTATCGGGTCCAGGGCGTTGCCGACGGTGCAGCCGCCCTCTCCGGGCATCCGCTGGATCTGGGGCGGCATCCACACCTCGGTGGCGCCGGGGACCACGCGGGCAAGAAGGCAGTCCTGCGCGTCGAAGCCATTGCCCTTCACCGACAGGAGAACGCCGACCCGGCCGCCGTCCGCCTTCACCTCGGTACGGATCGCCGGATCCAGGTCCACGGCGGCGAGCGTACGGCGCACCTCGGCCTCGTCCACCCGGCCGCCCTCCGGCACCCGGGGAAGTTTCGCGCGGAGCTCCTCGTAGGGCAGCCGGGGCGGTTCGGGTGGCGGGGCGAAGGTCAGCGGCCGGCCATCCGGGCAGTCCACGTCACGGGGATCCTGATCCTCACCCCACTCCGACTTGGGCGACACCCGCACCGCGAAACAGCGCCGCACGGCGACCTCCTCAAGGTCGCGCCATCCCACAGACGTGCGGACGACCACGTCGACGCCGTCCCCGTCGTGTGTCGAGGTACCCGTCACCCGCAGTACCTCCACCCCGTCGATGCCGGAAGCGGAGCGCCCGACCTCCTCCGCCGTGCGCGGACGCTGGCCGTAGAGCCGCTCGCCCGCTTTCCTGGCCACCTCCCGTGCGGCGTCCGTCGCCTCGTCCTCGGCGTAGGACTGCACCACCCCGCAGCCGGCGGTGAACAGCAACAGCGGGGCGAGCAGCAGCAGTCGGCGCATGCGTCCACCCTTCCGGCGCCGCGCACGGCGGGCAACCGCTCGCGTACTCAGACCGGCGTAGGTGATCGTACGGAGCCGGTCCGGCGATGAGACGTGGGCGCCGAGCTTCCCCGCTCCGCATGTCGAACCGCAGAACCCGCACGACACTCGCCGGCCGATCTCCACGACCTCGGACACCGCCTGGAAACGACGCCAGGAGGACGCGGAACACCTGCCGCAGTCAGTGCAGCGGCCACCTCGTCCTCACTCAGCCCCGCCAATGCACTACTGACCACCCCATCGAGTGCCTCGCTCACGTCAGTGGGTGTGACCACTCGCAGTGGGCGTCGGACCTGCGTTCTTGACCGCCAGGGGCAGGGCCCTTTTGGCAGAGGCACGCAGTGCGTAGGCATGGCAGGTGAACTACTTCATCAGCCTCAACACGGACGAGCCCGACTGTCGTGGCTGGGATCCGTCGAATGCGGCGATGAGTTGGTTCGTGGTGACGATGGCCTGGGCGTAGGTGGGGCCGTTGAGTTCGTGAGCGGCGTGCATCATCTCGGGACTGAGGGCCGCAGTGGCATCGCGGACCAGCGTCACGTGGTAGCCGAGTTCCATGGCGAAACGAGCGGTGGCCTCGACGCAGGTGTTCGCCAGCACGCCGACAAGAACCACGTGGGTGATGCCGTGCTGCTTGAGCTGCATGTCCAGATCCGTGTTGGCGAACCCGCTCGACCCCCAGTGCTCCTGAGCGACGGCCTCGCCCGGCTGCGGCTGGAAGTCGGGGTGGAACTCCCCGCCCCAGGAACCCCTGGCGAAGTGGTGGAACTGCTGGATTTTCCGCTGCGAGGGGGTCGGATGGTCCCATGTCTCGTAGTCACCCGGCTCCCAGCGGCGGTGCGGCACGAACACCACACGCACACCGACCGCACGAGCCGAGGCGACAACAGAGCGCAGATGATCCAGCAGACCGACGTTGCCGGCCACGGGCTCCAGCCGCGGCCAGACCTTGCCGCCCTCCGAGAGGAAGTCGTTGTAGGGATCGACCAGCAGAACGGCCGTGCGGCGGCGATCGTAGGTCTCGGTCATGATTCCTCCCTGCACCGGCCCTACTTGCGCGGTTCGGCGCCCATCTGCTCGCCGACCATGTACTGGGCGTACCAGTCGGGCCGTACGCATCCTCTCGGCCACTGCGCTTCTCGTGTTCACCATGGGCGGCAACCGCGCGCCGCAGCGCACTCGCCTGGGCGCCGAGCGTGCTGTCGCGGGGCCTGGCCGACAACGGCGTGTCCACGAAACCGGCGGTCCGGCTGCACCGCGTCATTCCTCCCGGCCCAGCCAACGTCTCCTCACTGTTCGAGTGGTTGCGCCAGGGCATGCTTGATCTGCTTGGTCCGCTCGTCGGCGAGGACTTCGACCCGGTCGTTCGCCAGGGCGTCCATGGTCTGCTCCGCCACGTCCGCTGCGCTGATCTTCGGTGCGTCCGTGAAGGAGCTGAGATCCGTCTCCACGAAACCGGCGTGGACGCCGATCACGAGTGTTCCCTGCTCGCGCAGGCCTTCCCGGAGCGCGCCCGTCAACGACCACTGGGCCGCCTTGGACGCCGCATATCCGGGATACTCCGGCCGGGAGATCCAGGAGACAGCCGACAGCATGTTCACCAGTGCGCCGCCGCCATTGCGCGCCAGGACCGGGGCAAAGGCACGAGAAACGGCCCAGGTGCCGAAGTAGTTGATCTCCATCGCCTCGCGCGCGCCGTCGAAGGAGCCCGTCAGTAGCTTGGTCCCAAAACCTCCGACACCCGCGTTGTTGACGACGATGGTGACGTCACCGGCGGCCGCGGCCGCCGCGGCGACGTCATCCGGCTTGGTGACGTCCAGACGCAGCGCAGAGAGATCCTCGTCGCTCACGCTCGCCGGATCGCGGACACCGGCGTAGACCTTGGCTGCTCCCCGCTCGATCAGTGCGCGAGCGAACGCGTGGCCGATGCCACGATTGGCCCCCGTCACCAGGGCAATCGATCCTTTGATCTCCATCGCGCTTCCTTCCCGCTGCCCCCTGCCGAGCACGGCAGGCACTGGGACGAGGGGACGCTGCGATCGGACGCCTTGAGGCGGACCCCGTCGTGGCACGCCCATGTCCGTGTGCGACTAGCACAGAGGGAGAATCATCGCCCCTGAGGCCGGCTCTGGATCTTCACCTACATTTCGGGCCCATGCCAGGGCGGACAGGCCGTCGCGCACGCAGGATTCCCACGTCAAAAACTCACCGCACCACCAGCCTGCCCCGGATACCGCGGCGACGCATGCGAGACGGTGCTTTGTTCCAACGTGAGGACGAAGCTCGAGACCGGGCCATCTGATCGCCCCCCCCTGGCGGCGACGACCCGCAGTGCCGTCGCGGAAGCTGAGCTAGGCGAGCTTCCCGATCACGAGGAAGTCCCCGTCGTCGGCCTCGATGAGGTCCAGACAGGATTGCCCCGTCGCACTGCCCCGCTCGGCGGGCGTCGATCCGGTCCGGCGCATGAGGGCTCCTTGGTGACAGGATCGGTGCCATGGGCACCGAGAGGGTGTGGGCGTACCGAGTGGAGGAGCCACACGGCTCGCACGGCTGGCGATCCCACGGCGGCCCCTCCCACCGGTGGCGAGGAAGGGTCACCACGGAGTCCCGGAGCGAGGACGCCAAATACGTCGCCGCCCTCGTCGTCACCGACCTTGTGACCGAGTGGAAGGTGAACGGCGTCAGCGAGCAGCACGTGCGCGTGATCGTGTGGCCGGGCGAAGAAGGCACCGGCCCCGAGGACGCGGCCTTCACGCTGGAGATCCAGCCCGACGTCGACGGAAAGTGACCAATCGCGGTCGGATCCGCGCACTGCCGGGGTACCGGCCAGGTCGTCGAGTCGACCTTCTGGTGTCCGGCCAGTGCAGATCGACGCCGGACACCGCAGCGAGCTCAGACCCACTCCACCTCTGAGCGAATGCGCGAGCAGCCTTCCAGCCCCGGCAGGGGCGTACGGAGGCTCCGCTTCGGGGCCGCCGGCCGACGTCCAGAAACGCCGACAGCAGCCAGCGCAGCCGCTACCTCCTCCTCACTCGCCCCCGCCAGGGCCTCCATCACCCGATCGAGTGCCTCGCTCACCTCAGTGCGCGTGACCGCTCGGTGCCGGCGCCGCGTTCTTGACCGCCAGAGGGAGGAGCTTCTTGCCGGTCGGGCCGATTTGTATGGCCGTATCCATCTGCGGACACACCCCGCAATCGAAGCACGGCGTCCAGCGGCAGTCCTCGACCTCGGTTTCGTCGAGGGCGTCCTGCCAGTCCTCCCAGAGCCAGTCCTTGTCGAGGCCGGAGTCGAGGTGGTCCCAGGGGAGGACCTCCTCGTAGGTGCGCTCGCGGGTGGTGTACCAGTCGACGTCCACGCCGAAGGGGACGAGGGCCTTGTCCGCGCAGGCCATCCAGCGGTCGTAGGAGAAGTGCTCGCGCCAGCCGTCGAAGCGGCCGCCGTCGTCGTAGACCGCGCGGATGACGGCGCCGATCCGGCGGTCGCCGCGCGAGAGCAGGCCCTCGACGATGCCGGGCTTGCCGTCGTGGTAGCGGAAGCCGATCGAGCGGCCGTACTTCTTGTCGCCGCGGATCTTGTCGCGGAGCTTCTCCAGACGGGCGTCCGTCCCCTCGGCGGAGAGCTGGGGCGCCCACTGGAACGGGGTGTGCGGCTTGGGGACGAAGCCGCCGATCGAGACCGTGCAGCGGATGTCGTTGGAGCCGGAGACCTCGCGGCCCTTCTGGATCACGCGCATCGCCATGTCGGCGATCTGCAGGACGTCCTCGTCCGTCTCCGTGGGCAGACCGCACATGAAGTACAGCTTCACCTGGCGCCAGCCGTTGCCGTAGGCCGTGGCGACGGTGCGGATCAGGTCGTCCTCCGAGACCATCTTGTTGATGACCTTGCGGATGCGCTCCGAGCCGCCCTCCGGGGCGAAGGTGAGGCCCGAGCGGCGGCCGTTGCGGGTCAGCTCGTTCGCCAGGTCGATGTTGAAGGCGTCCACGCGGGTGGAGGGCAGCGAGAGGCCGATCTTGTCGTCCTCGTAGCGGTCGGCGAGGCCCTTGGCGACATCGCCGATCTCCGAGTGGTCGGCCGAGGACAGGGAGAGCAGGCCCACCTCCTCGAAGCCGGTCGCCTTCAGACCGGCCTCCACCATGTCGCCGATGCCCGTGATGGAGCGCTCACGCACCGGGCGGGTGATCATGCCGGCCTGGCAGAAGCGGCACCCCCGCGTGCAGCCGCGGAAGATCTCGACCGACATGCGCTCGTGGACCGTCTCCGCCAGCGGCACCAGCGGCTGCTTCGGGTACGGCCACTCGTCCAGGTCCATCACTGTGTGCTTCGACACACGCCACGGGACGCCCGACTTGTTGGGGACCACGCGGCCGATACGGCCGTCGGGGAGGTATTCGACGTCGTAGAAGCCGGGCACGTACACCCCGCCCGTCCTCGCCAGGCGGAAGAGGAGTTCCTCGCGCCCGCCCGGGCGGCCCTCCGCCTTCCAGACGCGGATGATCTCCGTGACCTCCAGCACCGCCTGCTCGCCGTCACCGATGACCGCGCAGTCGATGAAGTCGGCGATCGGCTCGGGGTTGAAGGCCGCGTGGCCGCCCGCCATCACGATCGGGTCGTCGATCGTGCGGTCCTTGGACTCCAGGGGGATTCCGGCCAGGTCCAGGGCCGTGAGCATGTTCGTGTAGCCCAGCTCCGTGGAGAAGGACAGGCCGAAGACGTCGAAGGCCTTCACCGGACGGTGGCCGTCCACCGTGAACTGCGGGACGCCGTGCTCCCGCATCAGCGCCTCCAGGTCGGGCCACACGCTGTAGGTGCGCTCGGCCAGGACACCCTCGCGCTCGTTGAGGACCTCGTAGAGGATCATGACGCCCTGGTTGGGCAGGCCGACCTCGTAGGCGTCCGGGTACATGAGCGCCCAGCGGACGTCGCAGGACTCCCAGGGCTTGACCGTGGAGTTGAGTTCTCCGCCGACGTACTGGATCGGCTTCTGCACATGCGGGAGCAGAGCTTCGAGCTGCGGGAACACGGACTCGACGGTCTCGGCGGCTTCGGCAGGCATCTCGACGGACCTTCGTGAGCTGACAGGGATGACCATCAAGCGTAACCCGGTCCCGGACCTGTCCCGAACGCCCGGAGGCGGTCGCGGGAGCGCTCAGAGGGCCGTCCCCTTCTCGATCGCCCGCCAGGTCTCCGGCAGCCGCGCCTCCAGCTCGGCCGCCCGCTGCTCCTCGCGTCCGTGGAGCACCCCGTACGTGAACGCGCTCTCCCCCGCCGCGTGCGCCTGGCCGGCCAGCTCGCGCAGGGTCCGGCGGGCCATGACGCTGTCCTGGTGGTCGCCGAGCAGGCTCTGCAGCGACTTCGCCCCCTTCACCAGGCCGGCGGCCGGATCGCCGAGGGCGGGTACGGCCGCCTCGGCCGCGTACCGGGTCGCCTTGGCCTTCTTGCGGGCCTCGTGCAGGGCGAGGTCGCGGTCGTGACCCGGGGGCAGGCCGAGGGCGTGCCGGAGCAGGGCGGAGAGCGCCGCGAAGTCCTTGTGTACGGCCTTGGTGATCACCTTGGCCGGTTTCCCGGCGGCGGCCGGTCGCAGCGGCGGGTCGGCCAGCAGGGCGTCGAGTGTGTCGAGGAGGGACAGGTGGCGCGCGCCGTCGAGGTCGGCGAGGAGGCGTCGGCGCGAGTCGCTGCGGGCGGTCTCCGACCAGGTGCGCAGCCGGGTGCGGACGGGGCCGGTGACCAGGGTGTAGGGCAGGTCGTCGAGGCCGGCGGTGAGGTGTTCGGTGAGGACTTCCTGGTCGCGGCCGAGGCCGAGTTCGGTGCCGAGCCATTTCAGTTCCGCGCGGACCGGGTCGGTGACGGTCCGATCCAGGACCTTGCGGTAGGTGCGCAGGGCGCTGCGCAGTCGGCGGGTGGCGACGCGCATCTGGTGGACGGAGTCGTACTCGTCCCTGCGTACGGCGGGGTCGAGTGCGACGAGGGCGTCGCGCTGGGCGCGCAGGTAGGCGAGGACGTGGTCGCCGGCCGTCGTGGGGGCAGCGTGCCCGGCCGCCGTGGGGCGCGGGTGGTCCGGCGGGGCGGTCTCGGTCAGGGCGCGGGCCAGTTTGGAGGCCACCGGGGAGGGGCGTACGCCCGCCTTGCGCAGGCGTTTGCCGACGGCGTCGAGGAGCTTCGGGTCGCCGTCGTCGGCGAGTTCCACCTCGATCTCGGTCCACTGGGCGGCGCCGACGTGACCGGTCAGCCGTTCGGCCCGTACGGCGTCGACGGCGACCTCGGCGAGCGGGGTGCCCTCGGCGTCGACAAGGTGGCTGATCCCCCGGCGGGAGCGGATGCGGACCAGTGGGAGCAGTTCGGCGTCGCGGACGCGGGAGCGGACGAGTCCGGCGAGGGCGGGGGGCACGGTGTCGGAGAGGGGGGCGTGGATCTCGTCGCGTACGCCGGGGCCGACCGGGAACTTCAGGTGCCAGCCGGCGTCGGTGCCGCCGGTGCGGCGGCGCAGGGTGAGTCCGTCGGCGGTGAGGCGTTCGTCGGGGGTGTCGTAGTAGACGGCGTCGAGTTCGGCGACGCCCTGGTCGACGACGGCCGCCACCGGGCCGACGCCGGTCAGGTCGGGCAGCCCTCCGTCGCCGGCCTCGTACTTCCGCTCGATCTCCCTTTTCGCCTTCATGTCCGCCATGACCCGAATCTAGTGCTGGTCCGGCCCCGGCGGCAGGGGTCCGGGCGCAGGTCGGCGCCGCTACGCCGACATGGGCCGCTGCATTCTGATCGACTGGAGCAGTCCGACGGCCACCCAGACCGCGAACATCGACGAGCCGCCGTAGGAGACGAAGGGCAGGGGCAGGCCGGTGACCGGCATGATGCCCAGGGTCATGCCGATGTTCTCGAAGGACTGGAAGGCGAACCAGGCGACGATTCCGGCGGCGACGATGGTGCCGTACAGCTCGGTCGTCTCGCGGGCGATGCGGCAGGCGCGCCAGAGCACGATGCCGAGCAGCAGGATGATCAGGCCGGCGCCGAGGAAGCCGAGTTCCTCGCCCGCGACCGTGAAGACGAAGTCGGTCTGCTGTTCGGGGACGAACTGGCCGGTGGTCTGGGAGCCGTGGAAGAGGCCCGCGCCGGACAGGCCGCCGGAGCCGATGGCGATACGGGCCTGGTTGGTGTTGTAGCCGACGCCGGCCGGGTCGAGGCTGGGGTTGGCGAAGGCGGCGAACCGGTTGATCTGGTACTCGTCCAGGATGTGCAGCTGCCAGACGGCGATGCAGCCCACGACACCCGCGGTGAGCAGGCCGAAGACCCAGCGGTTGGAGGTGCCGGAGGCGAGCAGCACGCCCAGGATGATGGTCAGCAGGACCAGGACCGTGCCGAGGTCGGGCATGAGCAGCACGACCATGATCGGTACGGCGGCCAGGCCGAGCGCCTGAAGGACCGTGCGGTGGTCGGGGTACATCTTGTCGCCCGCGTCGACCCGGGCCGCGAGCAGCATCGCCATGCCCAGGATGATCGTGACCTTCACGAACTCGGAGGGCTGGAGGGAGAAGCCGCCGCCGAGGACGATCCAGTTGCGGTTGCCGTTGATGGTGGCGCCGAGCGGGGTGAGCACCAGCAGCACCCCGAGGACCGAGAGCCCGTACAGGATGGGCACGACGTTGCGCAGGGTGCGGTGGCCGAGCCAGACGGTGCCGATCATCAGGGCGAACCCGATGCCGGTGTTCATGAGGTGCCGGACCAGGAAGTAGTACGGGTCGCCCTGGTTGATGCCGGTGCGGTTGCGGGTGGCGGAGTAGACCAGGGCCGCGCCGATCGCGGACAGCGCCAGCGCGCAGAACAGTATCGGCCAGTCGAGCCGGCGGGCGGCCGAGTCGCGGGCGAAGACCCGTGTCCAGCCACCGCGTTCGGGGCCGTATCCGGAGATGGAGAAGCTGTTCGCGCCGGTCATGCGGTCATCCTCCGGCTTCCCCTTCGGCGCTGGCGCCTGCGGGTGTTGCTGTTGCCTGTGGGGGGCGAGGCGGTGGTCGCCGGCGGCTGCTGGTCGTTCGGTGCGGCGCCGCCCTGCTGGTCGTTCGCCGTGGTGCCGTCCTGCTGGTCGTTCGGCGCGATACCGCCCTGCCCGGCCTGCTCGGCGGCCTGCTTGGCGATCTCCTCCTGGTCCTTGGCCGGGTCGGCGGGGATCTTCGGGGCGGCGATCGAGCCGTCGGGCCGAATCTGCGGCAGGCTCTTCTGCGGGGTGCCCAGCAGGGCCTTCTTGTTGTCGATGGAGCCGTCGGCCTGGACGCCGTACATGGCGCTGTAGATGTTGCGGACGGCTTCACCGGAGGCGCCCGAGCCGGTACCGGCCTGGGCGATGGTCATGATGACCGTGTAGTCCTTGGTGTAGGTGGCCAGCCAAGAGGTGGTCTGCTTGCCGTAGACCTCGGCGGTACCGGTCTTGGCGTGCAGCGGGATCTTGTCCTGCGGCCAGCCGCCGAACTTCCAGGCGGCGGTACCGCGGGTGGCCACGCCGGCCAGGGCCTGGTCCATCATGTCGCGGGTGGCCTTGGTGATGGGCAGCTTGCCGTGGGACTTCGGCTTGATCTCGGTGACGTGCTTGCCGTCGGGGCTGACGATCGCCTTGCCGATGGTCGGGGTGTACATGGTGCCGCCGTTGGAGATCGCCCCGTAGATGACGGCCTCCTGGACGGGGGTGAGGAGGGTGTCGCCCTGGCCGATGGAGTAGTTGATCGAGTCGCCCTCGCGCATCCTGTTGCCCTCGAGGCAGTTCTCGTAGGCGATCTTCTCGACGTAGCTGCCGTCCTTCTTGCCGGTCTTGCACCAGGCGTCCTTGTTGGCCTCCCAGTACCGCTGCTTCCACTGGCGGTCGGGGACGCGGCCGGTGACCTCGTTGGGCAGGTCGATGCCGGTCTCCTTGCCGAGGCCGAACTGGTGGGCGGTCTTGTAGAAGTAGTCCTTCGGCTGGCCCTTCTTGGGGTTGATGCCACCGTCCTTCTTCCACTCGTTGTCCGAGAGGTAGTAGAAGACGGTGTCGCAGGAGACCTCCAGGGCCCGGCCGAGTGAGATCGGGCCGAAGCTCTCCCCTTCGAAGTTCTTGAAGACCTGGCCGCCGACCGAGTAGGAGCTGGTGCACGGGTAGTTGCCGTTGAAGTCGTAGCCGGCCTCGACCGCGGCGGCCGTGGAGACCACCTTGAAGGTCGAGCCGGGCGCGGACTGCCCCTGGATGGCCCGGTTGAGCAGCGGGTAGTCGGAGTCCTTGCCGGTGAGCGCCTTGTAGTCCTTGGCGGAGATGCCGCCGACCCAGACGTTCGGGTCGTACGTGGGGGCGGACGCCATGGCGACGACACGGCCGGTCTTGGCCTCCATCACGACGACGGCCCCGGAGTCGGCCTTGTAGTTGCTCTCGGTGATTTTGTCCCACTGGGCCCGGGCGGCCTTCATCGCCTTGTCCAGCTCGTACTCGGCGATCCGCTGGACGCGGGAGTCGATGCTGGTGACCAGGCTGGAGCCGGATTCGGCGGCGTCCGACTTGGACTTGCCGATGACGCGGCCGAGGTTGTCGACCTCGTAGCGGGTGACGCCGGCCTTGCCGCGCAACTCCCGGTCGTACTGCCGTTCGAGGCCGGAGCGGCCGACCATGTCGGAGCGCAGGTAGGGCGAGTCGGTGTCCTTGGCCTTCTGGATCTCGTCGTCGGTGACCGGTGAGAGGTAGCCGAGGACCTGCGCGGAGTTGGACTTGCCGGGCCCGGTGTAGCGGCGCACGGCCGCGGGTTCGGCGGTGATGCCGGGGAAGTCCTCGGCGCGTTCGCGGATCTGCAGGGCCTGGCGCGGGGTGGCCTCGTCGGTGACGGGGATGGGCTGGTACGGCGAGCCGTTCCAGCAGGGCTGTGGGGTCTTGGCGTCGCACAGCCGGACCTTCTGCATGACCTCGTCGGCGTCCATGCCGAGGACGGCGGCGAGCTTGGTGAGGACCGCCTTGCCGTCGTCCTTCTGCTTGAGCAGGTCGGTGCGGGAGGCGGAGACCACCAGCCGGGTCTCGTTGTCGGCGAGCGGCACACCGCGGGCGTCCAGGATGGAGCCGCGCACGGCGGGCTGGACGACCTGCTGGACGTGGTTGCCGGAGGCCTCCTTCTGGTAGTGGGCGCCCTCGCGGATCTGGAGGTACCACAGCCGGCCGCCGAGCGTGCCGAGCAGGGAGAGGACGAGGATCTGGATGACGACGAGCCGGGTCTGGACGCGTGGGGTCCGGCCGGTCTCAGGGATGTTGGTCACGGGTGCTGCCTCCCCCTCTCAGTGCGTGTAACGGACCTGTGCGGCCGGCAGGGCGGCCGACTGCCGTGCTGTCACAGCCGCTTGACCCCCTTGATGCGGCCGACCCGGGTGGAGCGGGTGCGGGCCTTGGCCTTCAGGCTGCCGAGCGCCCCACGGCGGCCGCCGATGCTCAGTCCGGTGCCGGAGGAGAGCCAGCCGGAGGAGATGTCGGTCTTCTTGGCGGCGGAGCCGGACTCGGCGAGCGGATCGTTCTCCGCGCGCCTGGCCAGCCACATGATTCCGGGCACGACGAAGGGCGCGAGCAGCAGGTCGTACACCGCGGCCGTCAGCAGCAGTCCGCCCAGGCCGACATGGCGGGCGGCGGTGTCGCCGACCAGGGCGCCGACGCTCGCGTACAGCAGGGTGGAGCCGATGGCGGCGGCCACCACCACGGCCATGGGACCGGTGGCCGACTTGACCTGGCCGGTCTCGGGCTTGATGAGTCCGGCGAGGTAGCCGATGACGCACAGCACGAGGGCGTAGCGGCCGGCGGCGTGGTCGGCGGGCGGGGCGATGTCGGCGAGCAGTCCGGCGCCGAAGCCGACCAGGGCGCCGCCGACGTGGCCGTAGACCATGGCCAGGCCGAGGACGGTGAGCAGCAGCAGGTCGGGGACGGCTCCGGGCAGG
Organism: Streptomyces sp. NPDC004721; assembly: GCF_053601495.1. Classification (NCBI taxonomy): domain Bacteria; kingdom Bacillati; phylum Actinomycetota; class Actinomycetes; order Kitasatosporales; family Streptomycetaceae; genus Streptomyces; species Streptomyces sp. NPDC004721. The sequence continues at coordinate 5,120 of NZ_JBSGBZ010000026.1, read as the reverse complement.
TGCAGCCGGGACAGGACGCTCACCTGGATCACCAGGGCGACGACGACCAGCGCGGTGGAGAGCAGGATCCGGTTGGGGCGCATGGGACGTGAAGCTCCTACTGCTGCGGATAGTCGTTGGCGTAGGCGTCGGCGGACGGGGTGACCGTCACGGTCACCGTGGGCGTCGGGGTCGGCTTGGGCTTCGGCGGCAGGACCTCGTCGCGCGGGTCCTTCTTCGGGGCCTGGACGACGACGCCGACGACGTCGAGCTTGGTGAAGCCGGCGAACGGCGTGACGTAGACAGTGCGGGTCAGGTCGCCGCCGGAGGGGTCGACGCGGGAGACGACACCGACCGGGACGCCCGGCACGAAGGGCCGGTCGGCCTGGGAGCCGAAGGTGACCATGCGGTCGCCCTTCTTCACGTCCGCCTTGCCGTTGAGGAGTTGCACGCGCAGCGGCCGGTCGCCCTGGCCGGAGGCGAAGCCGAGTTCGTCGCTGCCCTCCATGCGGGTGCCGACGGTGAAGTCGGGGTCGCTGGCGAGCAGCACGGTGGAGGTGCTGGGGCCCACGGTGGTGACACGGCCGACCAGTCCGTCGGCGTTGAGGACGGTCATGTCGCGCTGGATGCCGTCGTCGGCGCCGGCGTCGATCGTGATGGTCCAGGAGAAGCCCTGAGCCGCCCCTATGGCGATGACCTGGGCGCCCTTGATGCCGTACTGGCCGTCGCCGGCCAGCTTCAGCATCTTGTTCAGCTGGGTGAGGCGGCTGCGTTTGCGGTCGTCGCTGCCGAGTTCGGCCTTGAGGGCGGCGTTCTCCTTCTCCAGCGCGGCGAGCCGGTCGTGGCGCTCGCCGGAGTCACGGACCGCGGAGACCGCGTTGCCGACCGGGTTCACCGCGGCCGACACGCCGTTCTCGATCGGGCCGAAGACGGCGGCGGCGGCCTGCCGGGCACCGTCCACCGGGGAGTTCTCCCCGCCGCGGATGTCCACCGTGATCAGCGCGAACGCGATGGCGATCAGCAGCACCAGGAGCAGCCGGCTCTCTTTCGTGTCCCTCACGTGCGGCGGCCGTGCCCTTCCTCATAGGAACCGGGTGGCCCCGTCGAAGCGCGGTCTGCGCGCGCGATCCCAAGGGGCCCGTTTGCGGGTGCTTATGCCTCTATATCAACGATCCGCCGCACGAGAAAAGATCATCTCGTACGGCGGAGTCGCTGAGTTGTGTCATCTGCGGGGCTGGGCGTCCAGGACCTGCTGGAGTGCCTCGAACTCCTCGACGCACTTGCCCGAGCCGAGCGCCACGCTGTCCAGCGGGTCCTCGGCGATGTGGATCGGCATGCCGGTCTCACTGCGCAGCCGCGCGTCCAGGCCGCGCAGCAGTGCTCCGCCGCCGGTCAGAACGATTCCGCGGTCCATGATGTCGCCGGACAGCTCCGGCGGGCACTTGTCGAGGGTGGTCTTGACCGCGTCGACGATCGCGTTGACCGGTTCCTCGATCGCCTTGCGCACCTCGGCGGCCGAGATGACGACGGTCTTCGGCAGCCCGGACACGAGGTCCCGGCCGCGGATTTCGGTGTGCTCGTCGGAGTCGAGGTCGTACGCCGAACCGATCGTGAGCTTGATCTGTTCGGCCGTCCGCTCACCCAGCAGGAGCGAGTACTCCTTCTTGACGTGCTGGATGATGGCGTTGTCCAGCTCGTCGCCCGCGACACGGATGGACTGGGCGGTGACGATGCCGCCGAGCGAGATGACCGCGACCTCCGTGGTGCCGCCGCCGATGTCCACCACCATGTTGCCCGTGGCCTCGTGGACCGGCAGGCCGGAGCCGATGGCCGCGGCCATCGGCTCCTCGATGATGTGCACCTGGCGTGCGCCGGCCTGGGACGAGGCCTCGATGACGGCGCGGCGCTCGACGCCGGTGATACCGGAGGGCACGCAGACGACGACGCGCGGACGAGCCAGATACCGCCGCTTGTGGATCTTCAGAATGAAGTAGCGGAGCATCCGCTCGGTGATCTCGAAGTCCGCGATCACGCCGTCCTTGAGCGGACGCACGGCGACGATGTTGCCCGGCGTGCGCCCGATCATCTTCTTCGCCTCGGCGCCGACCGCGAGGATCCCACCGGTGTTGGTGTTGATCGCGACGACGGACGGCTCGTTGAGTACGATCCCGCGACCCCTGACGTACACCAGCGTGTTGGCGGTCCCGAGGTCGACAGCCATGTCACGGCCGATGAACGACATTGAGTTCCCCATCAGGATTCGTCTGGCCTTCCCTGGGAGCGTTTGACGGCAGTTCAGGTACGGCGAGGTGGGTGCTGTGACGTGAAGGCTTCCATCGTAGACGCGCCTGCACGAACACTGCGCGAGGGTCTTCGCCATTGTCAGCAGATGGCGTACCGCCTCGCTTCTGGAGACGGTCCATCGGGGGCACTCGTTCCCCCGATCGGCACCCCGTATGCCACCGGGCGGCCGGGTTCGTGCGGCCGCCCAGGTCAGGCGGACGGCCGAGCTGACGGGGCGTCAGCTCGGCCGGGCCGGGGAGGGCGCTCGGGGGTCAGCCGCGGCCCGGGAAGAAGATCTTCACCTCGCGCTCGGCGGACTCCTCGGAGTCGGAGGCGTGGATCAGGTTCTCCCGGACGATCACGCCGTAGTCGCCGCGGATCGAACCCGGAGCGGCGGCGATCGGGTCGGTCGGGCCGGCCAGCGCGCGCACGCCCTCGATGACCCGCTCACCCTCGACGATCATGACCACGACCGGGCCGGAGGCCATGAACACCATCAGCGGCTCGTAGAAGGGCTTGCCCTTGTGCTCGCCGTAGTGCTGCTCCAGGGTCTCCGTGTCCAGGGCGCGCAGGTCCAGCGCGGTGATCTGCCAGCCGGCCTTGCGCTCGATACGGCTGATGATCTCGCCGGTCAGGCCACGACGGACGGCGTCGGGCTTGAGGATGACGAGGGTGCGCTGAGTCACGGGTGGCTCCTTCTCCTGGCAGATGTGCGGTGGGACGAGGCTACAGGGCGTGTCGCCCCACCTGTCACGCAGCGTCAGCCGGAGGGCCGACCTCGGCGGCCTGGGCCGCGAACCTGGCCTTCGCCTCCTCGATCTTCCGCCCGAAGTGCACCGACGCCCACCACAGCGCCGCGAAGACCGCGCCGAGGAAGTACATCATCGGCACCACCACGCCGGACGCGATCAGCGCGAACTGGAGCACCCAGCCGAGGACCACACCGGCGGGCCGGGTCACCACACCGCACAGCAGCAGGCACAGCAGCATCGCGATGCCGCTGACCGTCCACACGGTCGCCATGGACAGGCCGGGGTCCTTCATCGCGACCAGCGCGGCGAAGCCGATGACGAAGAACTCGCCGATCAGGGTCGAGGAACACAGCGTACGCACGAGAAGTCAGCCCCTCCCCAGGAGCAGTCGGGCCTCACCGACGGTGATGACGGAGCCGGTGACGAGCACACCGCCGCCGGCGAACTCGCCCTCCTCCTCGGCGAGCGTGATCGCGGCCTCCAGCGCGTCCGGCAGCCGCGGCTCGACCTGGACCCGCTCCTCGCCGAACACCTCGACGGCGAGCGCGGCCAGCTCGTCGGCGTCCATCGCGCGGTGGCTGGAGTTCTGCGTGACGACGATCTCCGCGAAGATCGGCTCGAAGGCCTCCAGCAGACCGCGCACGTTCTTGTCGCCGCTGGCCCCGACCACCCCGATCAGCCGGCTGAAGTCGAACGCCTCCCGGACCGCGTCGGCGGTCACCCGCGCGCCCGCCGGGTTGTGCGCGGCGTCCAGCACCACGGTCGGCGAGCGCCGTACGACCTCCATCCGGCCCGGCGAGGCGACGGACGCGAACGCCTTGCGCACGGTGTCCACGTCCAGCGGCTGGACGCGCTGCGCCCCGACGCCGAAGAACGCCTCGACGGCGGCGAGCGCCACGGCGGCGTTGTGCGCCTGGTGGGCGCCGTGCAGCGGCAGGTACACCTCGGTGTAGTCGCCGCCCAGACCGCGCAGGGTCAGCAGCTGCCCGCCCACGGCCACCCGGCGGGCCACGACACCGAACTCCAGCCCCTCGCGGGCGACCGTCGCGTCGACCTCCACGGCCTTCTTCAGCAGCACCTGCGCGGCGTCCACCGGCTGCTGGGCCATGATCACCGTGGCGTCCTGCTTGATGATGCCGGCCTTCTCCCCGGCGATCTCGCCGGGCGTGCCGCCCAGGCGGTCGGTGTGGTCCAGGTCGATGGGGGTCACCACGGCGACGTCACCGTCGATGACGTTCGTGGCGTCCCAGCTGCCGCCCATCCCGACCTCCACGACGGCCACGTCGACCGGCGCGTCGGCGAAGGCGGCGTACGCCATGCCGGTCAGCACCTCGAAGAAGGACAGCCGGTACTCCTGCGAGGCGTCGACCATCTCCACGTACGGCTTGATGTCGTGGTACGTCTCGACGAACCGCTCGGCGGAGATCGGGGCGCCGTCCAGGCTGATCCGCTCGGTGATCGACTGCACGTGCGGGGAGGTGTACCGGCCGGTGCGCAGTTCGAAGGCGCCGAGCAAGGCCTCGATCATGCGGGCTGTGGAGGTCTTGCCGTTGGTGCCGGTGATGTGGATGGAGGGGTAGGACCGCTGTGGCTCGCCCAGGACGTCCATCAGCGCGGCGATCCGGCTGACCGAGGGCTCCAGCTTGGTCTCACCCCAGCGGGTGGCCAGCTCGCCCTCGACCTCGCGCAGCGCCTTGTCGACCTCGGGGTCCTCCGGGCGCCCGGGTACGTCCGCCTGCGACGGACCGCCCTGGGTCCGCAGGGTGCGGCTGCCGGCCTCGATGACCGCGAGATCGGGGTCGCGCTCGGTCTCCGTGGCGATGATCTCGTCGAAGGTGTCGAGAGGGTCTGGCTGGCCGCTGCTGTCCGGGGGGAACTCACTCACGGGGCCAAGTGTACGGAGGGTCGCCGACATTCTGGGCGAAGGCCCCCGGAGTCGCGTGACTCCGGGGGCCCTCGCTTCTGTGCCCGCGCGTGCCGCCCCAGCGGCACGGGTGCCCGCGGGCTGCGCGCTAGTGCTGTGACCGGAAAGGTTTGCCGGAAAGCTCGCGGCGTCCGGTGCTGGGGGTACCTCCCACGCCCTTCAGGCAGTGGGGGAGCATCGCA
>NZ_JBSGBZ010000025.1:43163-129222 GCF_053601495.1 Streptomyces sp. NPDC004721 | reverse complement strand
ATCACCCGCCAGGCCAACGCCCTCGGACTCACCGTCCGCTTCGAACCCATCGGAGCCTGAGGACGCCACCCTGACTGCTTCTATTTTCGGACCAGAGGTACATCCGCGCGTCCCGCAGCGCCAGCACGTCGTTGACCACTTGCCGCCGCAGCGGGAAGGACGCCTCGTCGAGGTCGGCGTGCAGAACGGTGATCGACAGCCCGGAGTCCGCTGTGACCAGGTGCGACAGCATGCCCGCCATGGGAGAGATCCCGATGCCCGCGCTGGCACCCACCACCGGCCGTCCCGAGTCGTCGAGCACCACGTCGCCGTACGGCAGCGACAGCGTCAGGACGTCGCCCACCCCGACGGAGTCGTGCAGCAACGCCGACATCTCGCCGTCGGGGTCGCCCCCCTCGCCGCGCAGCCGCTTCACCGAGAACTGGCGGTGCTCGCCGTCGTCGGCGCGGGTCAGGCTGTACTGGCGCGGCTGGAGCTTCCCGTCGGGCATCCGCATCCGGACGGTGACGTACTGGCCCGGCAGTGACGTCTTCACCAGGGCGGTCGTCGATCCACTCGACCACGAAGGTGACCACGTCGTCGGTCTCCTTGATCTTCCGCTCCACCCGCCAGTCCCGCCAGACCGTCTCCGGCCGGACCCCGCGGGCGCTGTAGAGGCCGCGCTCCTGGTTGATCAGGGCGTTGACCATCAGCCAGTACACCTCGCCCCAGGCCGCGGCGACGACTTCGGTGACGGCGTCGCCCAGGACGTCTCCGATCGCCCACATCAGGTGGTCGTGGACGATCTGGTACTGGTCCGGGCGGAAGCCGAGCGAGGCGTGCTTGTGGGTGATCCGGCGCAGCAGTTGCTCCGGCACCCGTTCCGGTGTCTCCACCAGGGTCGTCGCGAACGCGGCCACCGAGCCGGCCAGGGCCTGCTGCTGATGGCCGTGCGCTTGGTTGCCGCGGTTGAAGACGCCGTCGAGCAGTTCGGGATGCTCGGAGAAAAGATGCTGGTAGAAGCGCTGGGCGATCTCACCGATACGGTCGGCGGCCACGGGGAGCGTGACGGCGATGACGGGGCGGGACTTGTCGGAGAGCACGTGCCTTCCCTCCCGAATGTGGCGGAGACATCTGGCCCGCTCCAGGTACCCGTGACCTCCTGCGTAACACGGCCGCCAGGGACGCGGCGGGTCATTCGCCGTCGTCGGAAGGGCTCAGATCGTCCATGCGGGAGAGCCATGTGGTGAGCAGCGTTTCGAGTGTCTCGGCCTCGGTGGGCGTCAGCAGATCCAGGAGCCGGCGTTCGTTGCGCATGTGGTCGGTGAACGCGCGGTCGATCAGTTCGCGGCCGGGGCGGGTGAGGGCGACGATCCGGCCGCGCTGGTCGTCGGCGGAACGGCGGCGGGTGACGAGTCCGGCCTGTTCGAGACGGTCGACTCTCTTCGTGATCGCACCGGTGGTGACCATGGTGTACGCGGCGAGTTCGCCGGGTGCCCTTTCGTAGGGCTCACCGGCACGGCGCAGCGCGCACAGGACGTCGAACTCTCCCTCGCCGAGACCGTAGCGGCCGTAGACGAGGCAGAGCTCCTCGGTGAGCCGGCCGGCCAGGCGGTGCAGTCGGCCGATCACTCCCTGCGGGGTGATGTCGACGTCGGGTCGTTCGCGGCGCCAGTCGGCCTGGATGCGGGCTACGCGGTCCAGCGGTTGCGGATCGTCCATGGACACCATGGTAGCTTCCATGGAAGCTATATTGCCTTCCATGGAAGCCAATCTTCGCTGGGTGGCTCTGACCGCAGTCGCGCCGGTGGCCTGGGGAACCAACTACTTCGTCACCCACGAGTTCCTGCCGGCGGACCGCCCGCTCTTCGGGGCCGCCCTGCGGGCGCTGCCCGCAGGCCTCGTCCTGCTGGCCATGTCCCGGCAGCGGCCACGCGGCGCCTGGTGGTGGCGGTCCGCCGTGCTCGGCCTGCTGAACGTGAGCGTGTTCTTCGTGCTCGTCTACGCCGCCTCCCAACTGCTGCCGACGAGCGTCGCCTCGACCGTCATGGCGGTGTCCCCGCTGGCGATGATGCTCCTCGCCTGGGTCCTGGTGTCCGAGCGGCCCGGCATCTCGCACCTGGCCGGCGCCGCGATCGGGCTCGGCGGGGTCTGTCTCATGCTGCTCACGGCGGCGGAAGGGGTGAGCGTGCCCGGAGTCCTCGCCTCGGCCGCGGCCATGCTCGTGTCGTCCTTCGGCCACATCCTGGCCAAGCGGTGGAGCGCCGGTGCCGACGTGCTCGCCTCGACCGCCTGGCAGCTCACCGCAGGAGGTCTGTTCCTGCTGCCGGTCGCCGCGGTGGCGGAGGGCCCTCCGCCCGCGCTCCACGCACCGGCGCTCCTCGCGTTCGGCTACGTCGCCCTGGTCGCCACCGCTCTGGCCTTCACCGCCTGGTTCGCCGGGTTGCGGCACATGCCCGCGGGGACAGTGGGACTGATCGGGCTGCTCAACCCCGTCACGGGCGTGCTGCTCGGCACAGTGGTCGCCGGAGAAGTGCTGACGGTCCGGCAACTGTGCGGGCTGGTACTCGTCCTGGCCGGAGTCGCCCTGGGCCGGCCCACGCGCGCGGGCCGACGCGGCAGCGGTCAGGCGTCTCCTCGACCGGTCGATCGGCACGACGCGGGCGGCCACCGGTCGAACCGGTGGCCGCCCTCAGTGCCGTACTGCCGTCGAGGCTAGGCGCAGGTGTTCGCGAACGTCTCGCGGGTCACGACGTCCGTCGTGGCGGCCGTGGTGTCCAGCCAGACGGCGCGCTGGCCGTCACCGAGGGACGGGGCCAGCTGCGAGCCGGAGGAGCAGGAGACACGGCTGAAGTTGTTCAGACCGGCCAGGACGTCGGAGGTCTTGGCGACCTTCACCTTGGTGGGACCGTCCCAGGAGCCGAGGGCGCCCCAGATGGTGTACGTCGAGTACGCCAGGTAGTTGTCGTTCACGGAGAACTGGGCGACGTAGAGGCTCGACGGGTAGCGCAGGTTCGCCATCTGGTTCACGTCGTTGACCGGCGCCGAGCCCAGCGTGGTGCTCGGGATCAGGAAGCCGTTCGTCACGCGGTAGAAGACGCGGTCCGAGGTGAGCTGAATGTCCGAGATGTAGTTGAACAGGAAGCCGCCGATCCGCTTGTTCTGCGTGGTGCCGGTGGCGATGTCGTAGAGGTAGAGGTACGTGCCGTCACCACCGGCCCAGGCGATGGTGCCGTTCTTCATGGCGAGGTGGGAGGCATGGGTGCCGGGCTCGGGCGTCACGTTGACCGTGGTGCCGTCGGCCTTGCGGAGCATGACGTCCTGCTCGCCGTCCGGGGTGGTGCTGATGTAGGCGAGGGCGCCGTTCTCGGTGACCGGCTCGGTCTCGTCCACGCCGGGCTCGTCGACCAGCTTCTTGATCTCGCCCTGGCCCTTGTCGCCGGACTGGTAGATGCCGACGCCGTCGGCGGCGATCCGGGTGAAGACGACGCGGTCGCTGTCGAGGGACGGGTCGAGCAGGTAGGCGTCCTTCTGGGCCAGTTCGTGCTGCGGGTTCTTGGAGAAGCGGCCCACGGTGATGCCGAACGCGGCGCCACCCTGGTCCCAGGCGATGGCGTCGCCGTGGCTGATGGCGTAGACGTCGCCGTTGATCTGGGCGGCCTGCTCGTCGACGCCGCCGTAGACCTCGTAGGCGGGCAGGACGTTGGCGCCGATGGTGGTGCCGTCGTGCGTGCCGCCCTTGCGCTCCCAGCCCTGTTCGATGCCGTGGGCGTCGAAGGCCTTGTCGATCGCGGCGAGGTCGGCCGTGGAGACCTTCATGGACTTCGCGGCGAGGGTGACCGCGTTGCGCATGTCCGTGAAGCCGGACAGCGGGGTGAGGTAGTTCTCCGCGGCACGGTAGATGATCTGGTCCGCGAGCTTGGTGTCGATGCTCGTGCGCATGTCCCACAGCGCCCCGCCGACGATGGTGGAGTTGGTGTGCACTCCGCCGTTGTCGTAGTCGAGCGTGACGGGGATGTAGTCCTTCTGCGCGTTGCGGCCGTCGTTCAGGTCGCGCAGGGCACAATCCTTGAGCGGCTTGGTGCCGTTGCACAGGTACTCGCCGACCAGTCCGGACGTGGGGTCGCTCATGGCGATGCCCTTGTCGGCGGTCTCCATGGCGTTGCCGAAGTAGTCGGAGATGGCCTCGTTGAGGGCGCCCGACTGGTTGAGGTAGACGAGTCCGGCGGCGTGCTCGGTGACGCCGTGCGTCATCTCGTGGCCGACCACGTCCAGGCCCACCGACAGCGGCACGCCGTTCATGTGGCCGTACACCATCTTGGAGCCGTCCCAGAAGGCGTTGGCGTAGTCCTTGCCGCTGCTGGCGACATTGACGACCGAGTAGATGCTGCCGCCCTTGCCGTCGACGCCGTCGCGGCCGAGCTGGTTCTTGAGGTATTCGTAGACCTTGGCGGCGTTGACGTGGGCGTCGACCGCGCCGGAGGTGGTGTTCGCGGCGTCGAAGCGGTCGGTGGAGGACTTCACCAGCGGAACGTCGTCGGTGACCGGGCCGCCCGCGACGAGCGTGTAGTTCTTGCGCTGCGCGTCGTAGGTGCGTATCTGGCCGCCGGTCCGCGCGTACATGTCGCGGGTGGAGTCGGCCAGGGTGTACGAGCCGTCCGCCTCCTGGTTGGCGTTCAGCCGCACCTCGCTGCCGTCCACGCGCACACCCGTCGCCGTCACGGGCGCGGCGTCGGCCGCGTCGATGTTGTTGTACGACAGGGTGATGCCGCCGACGTTCGCGTCGACGTACACCTCTTGGCGCACCGGGCTGCCGTCAGCCCTGGCGCCGGTCACGGTGAAATGCCAGGTCAGCGTGCCGCCATGGGAGTTGGGCAGGACGACGAGGCCGTGCTCGGCGGTCTTGGCGCCCCGGACGGTGCCCAGGCGCGCGTCCAGCGAGAACATCCGCTGCTTGGCGGTGGCCTCGGTGACCCTCGGGGTGGTGGAGACGGTGAGGTCGGTGTACAGCGTGCCGGTTGCGGAGAGGACCTTCTGGCCACCGTCGGCCGGCTCGGTCTGCACCGCGTACTCGGCGCCGAAGACCGGCACCCCGTCGTGCTTCTGCCGGAAGCGGACCGTGGACTGCTTGCCGACCTTGGTGGTCTTCAGGGTCTGCAGATCGGAGACCGGGACCTTGTACTTGTCCTGATGGGCCTCGAGGTGCGCGCGAGCCGCCTCGGCGGGGGTCCCCTTGCGGGTGGCCTTGTCCAGGCCCTCGGTCATGGCCGGCGCCACTGGTACCTGGTCGGCGGTGACGTTCGCGGCCTGCGGTGCCCCGTCCTCGCCCCAGGCCGGTGTGACCAGCAGCGACGCTCCGGTGGCCGCGACGACCACTCCGGTGGCCAGAGCCCGGCGGAGACCTCTTGTCCTCATGGGGAACACGGGAACCTCTCCATCTTGCACGGATACGTGAAATCGCACCTGTACGCGGGGTGCACGGTCCCACGCGCTCGGTGGCCTCGATGGTTCGGTACGGCCCGTTCCGCATACAAGAGATCAGCCCCGACGCAAATGTGCCGTGGCGCAAATGCGCCTCAACCGTGGTGGGATTCCGGTGGATTCGCCGGTGTCTCGTCCAGCCAGCCGGACCGGGCGGCGTGCCAGCCCAGTTGGAAGCGGGTGGCGGCGCCGACCTCCTCCATGAGGGCGTGCAGGCGGCGTTGGACGGTGCGGTGGCCCATGCCGAGCTGTCGGGCGATGGCCGCGTCGGTGAGGCCGACGTGCAGCAAGGCGACGATCTGCCGGTCGACGGCGTCGAGCCGGGACTTGCCGGGACCGTCCGGGCCGGGGCCGGTGCCGGAGGCGCGCAGCCGCCAGCCCTTCTCGAAGTACTCGTCGAAGAGCGAACCGAGCGCGGTGAGCAGCCCGGTGCGGTGCACGACGAGCGCCACGGGTTCGCCCTCGCGCTCCGGGTCGAGGGGCAGCAGGGCGATGCGCCGGTCGACGATGACCAGCTTGATGGGCACCTTGTCGGCGACGACGATGTGCTGGCCCTCGGTCACGTAGGAGGCCAACGCGGAGGCGGTTGCGGGACTTTCGAGCCAGTCACGCTCGATGACGCTGCGCATGACGACGCCGCGCCGGGCCATCTCGTGCTCGACCTCGTCGTGGTTCTCCTCGAAGGTGAGCACCGCGGGCACCCGTCGCAGCGGCAGCATGGTGCACACCTCGCCGACGGCCTGGCCCTGCATCAGCAGCAGTCTGCGCCGGATCGCCGCGGCACCCGACAGCACCTCGATGGGCGCGCCCGTGGCGTGGGCCTGAACGGAGCGGTGCCGCTCGGCGAGGTCGGCGACCAGGGATTCGACGCGGTGCAGTGCGGTGCGGCGGGATTCGAGGAGCGGGCCGAGGGCGAGCACCGGCGAGGCGGCGCGGTAGCGCGGGGCGCTCCCGTCGGTGCGGTCGGCGTTGGCCAGGCCGCGCTCGACCAGGTTGTCGAGGGCGCGCGCCACCTCGGCGGCCGGGCCCGTCGACCGGTCCGCCAGCGCGGCGGGATCGCTGTCGGGCCGGTCGACGAGGAGCCGGTAGACGGCGCTCTCCCGGGGGCTCAGGCCGAGCTGGGTGAGCAGGGACGCGTCCGCCGGCTCCGGTCCGGCCGGGGTGTCGCCCGGCGGATGTATTCCGTAGGTCCTCAACGCCCGGCCTCTGTGCGGGCGTTCCCGGTCCTGCCTGGATCTGTGTCGTTCACCACCGTGCCGCGCCCCGCCCCTGTCGTCCTGCCACGTCATTGTCGGTGGTCAGGGTATCCGTCGCGTTCTGCGCACGGATGAGGACGGCGGTGAGGTTCACGTGGAGCACAGGTCTCGTTTGGTATCCCAATTGCGTTTTTTGGTATACAGAAAAGTATGCATGCCGCCGCACCGACCCCGACCCCCGACCCTCAGCCACAACTTCCCGACTCCCGGCGCTGGTGGGCGCTGTGCGTCATCGGGCTGGCGCAATTGATGATTCTGCTGGACAGCACCATCGTGAACGTGGCGCTGCCGTCCATGCAGACACAGCTGGGGATGACGGACGGAGACCGGCCGTGGGTGGTCACCTCGTACACCGTCGCCTTCGGCGGGCTGCTCCTGCTCGCCGGGCGTATCGCCGACCACGCGGGGCACAAGCGGGTGTTCGTGGCCGGGCTGCTCGGCTTCGCGGTGGCCTCGGCCGCCGCGGGCGTCGCGCCCACCGCTCAGGTCCTGTTCGCCGCCCGTGCCGTGCAGGGTGCCTTCGCCGCCCTGCTCGCCGCCTCGGCGCTCGCCCTGGTCGCCACCACCTTCACCGACCCGCGTGAGCGGCGTAAGGCCATCGCCGTCTTCGGTGCTCTCGGCGGCGCCGGCGGCTCCCTCGGAGTGGTGCTCGGCGGACTGCTCACCCAGTGGGCGGGCTGGCGCTGGTGCCTGCTGGTCAACGTGCCCATCGCGCTTCTGGCACTGGCCGGCAGCATCTGGACACCGCGCGACCGGGCGCGGCGGCCGTCCGGGCGCGTCGACGTCGCCGGGGCCGTGCTCGGCTGTGGCGGTCTGACGAGCGTGGTGTACGGCTGCAGCCGGGCCGAGGCGCTGGGCTGGACCTCGCCGTACGTCCTCGGGGCGCTGGTCGGAGGGATGGCGCTGCTCGTGGCGTTCGCCTGGTGGCAGACCCGGGCCGCCACCCCGCTCCTGCCGCCGCGCCTCCTGCGCGACCGCCGCCGCGTCGCCGCGCTGCTCGCCGGTGGTGCCCTGATGATGGGGCAGCTGTGCGTCGCACTGTTCCTCACCTACTACCTGCAGACCGTGCTGAGCTGGTCCGCGCTGGCGAGTGGACTGGGCTTCCTGCCCATCAGCATCGTCACCACCGCGACCGCCACCCAGCTCGGCACGCGCCTGCTGCCCAGGTTCGGCCCCCGCGTCATGATGACGGCGGGCCTGTCCCTGGCCGCCTGCGGACTGTTCCAGTTCACGCTGCTGACCCCGGAGTCCAGCTACGCCGCGAACGCCCTTCCCGCGCTGGTCACGTTCAGCGTCGGCAACGGCGCCAGCTTCCTGGCCATCATGACCAGCGCCACCGCCAATGTGCCTGCCCATGACTCGGGGATCGCCTCGGCCTCGGTCAACTCCGCGCAGCAGGTAGGGGGTTCCATCGGATCGGCCGCCTTCAACACGGTGGCCGCCAGCGCCGCCGCGGCGTTCCACGGCGGCACACGGGCGGCTGCCGTGCACGGATTCACCACGGCGATCTGGGTTCCCCTGGCCGCGCTGGTGCTGGCGGCTCTCGCGACGGCCGTGCTGGCGGGCGCGGGGTCACCCGGCCGTACGAGCCCGGCCATACGCACGAACCGGGGGTCCCTCCACACAAGCCCGAGCACAAACCCGGCCCGGGAGCCCCACCACGTGAGCGCCGGCACGCGATCCCAGGACCCCACCGCGTAAGGGCGGGCGCGCGGCCCCCGTTCCCCACCGCGTGGGGGGAGCACGTAACCTCCAGCGCCCTACCGCCTGGGACGAGCGCGCCCCTGGCCCCCGCTGCCTGAGAACCGTCAGAGAGTTCGCGACGCCGCTCCCCGGCCTCGCCACCGCGCGCCCGCCCAGCAGACGCCCACGAGAGCGGTGGCGGCGGCGAGAACCGCGTACGCGACCGTGTAGGAACTCATGGTGACGACCGCGCCCGCGGCGAAGGCACCGAGCCCGGTTCCGGCGTCGAAGCCGACGTTCCAGGCGACGCTGACGGAGGAGCGGGCCCGCTCGCCGGCGGCGGCGAAGGCCTGCACCAGCGTCAGGTTCTGCAGACCGCCGTAGGCGACGCCCACAACGAGCATGCCGGCCACGACCAGGACCGCCCCGGCCGCACCGGACCCGCCTGCCGTACCCGCGCCGATCACGGCGAGCCCGGCAGCGCCGGCGAACAGCAGCGGGGCGATCGCCGGGGCGGCGCCCCTGCGGTCCGCGACGTGTCCGAACCTCCATCGGCTCAGCGCCGCCGTCGCGGTGAACGCCAGGAGCGCGAGGTAGACGGCGCCCGGGTCGGACAGCAGGCGGGGGGTGAAGGTGAGGATGGCGCCACCGGCCGCGGTGATGACAAGCAGCGCGGCGATCGGACCGATCAGGACGCGGCGCAGTCGACTGGTGTCCCGCGCTTCGGCGGGTGCGGTGGATACGTCGCCGCTGCCGTGCAGGGCGCGTGCCACGCGCGGTGCCAGCGGGATCGCGAGCAGGGGCACGGCCGCGCAGGTGAACACCAGCCAGAATCCGACGCGTTCGGCCAGCCAGGGCGCGACCGGGATGAGCAGGCACTGCGGGGCCGCGATGGCGAGCCCGTAGGCGCCGATCGCCCGGCCGCGGCGGGCGGGATCGACGAGCGCGGCCACTCCGGTGGCACCGCACACGGTGAGGATCCCGAACCCGAGGCCCCGCACCGCCGCGAGGGCCATGACAGCTCCCGCCTGGCTGGTGGCCAGATGGCCGAGGGCGGGGAGTCCGAGCAGGCACGAGCCGAGGGCCAGTGACCCCTGCCAGCCGAGGCGTTGGAGGATCCGGCCGACCAGCAGTTGGGCGATCACCGTGAAGAGCATCAGCACGGTGTTGACCAGGCCCGCGCCCAGTTCGTCCGCCCCGCCCTCGAGTGCCCACAGGGGGGCGACCGGCATCAGCAACGACAGGCCGGCGAAGCCCAGCGCCGTCGAGGCCAGCAGGGGTCGCATCCCCGGCACGCGCCACACCGGTACCTCTTCCCGGCAGGCGGGACCGTCACCTTGTTGCTTCAACATTCCGTAGATGGTAGGCCGTTCGCACTGCAGTTCACGATGCCTCCCCCTGTCAGGATGCCCGGTCGATCTCCTTCACGATCTCCTGGTAGCCGCGCCGTGCCGCGAGGTCGCGGGGCAGGACTCCCTGTTTGTCGGGGATGGACGGGTCGGCGCCCGCCGCGAGGAGCAGCCTGACCACCGTGACGTGGTCCCGGGAGCCGTTTCCGAGCACGATCGCCTCGTGCAGGGCGGTCCACGACAGGTTGTTGACGTGGTTGACGGGCACACCGGCAGCCAGCAGGATCCGGACGGTCTCGACGTGTCCGTGTTCGCTGGCGGGGATCAGAGCGGTCCCGCCGTAGCGGTTGGTGCTGCGTACGTCGGCGCCGTGTTCGAGGGTGAGTTTGAGGATCTCGTCGAGTCCCTCCGCGCCGGCGTACAGGAAGGCGGAGTCCTGGATCTCGTCCTTCGCGTTGGGATCCGCGCCGGACTCCAGCAGCAGGCGTGCCAGCTTGACGTGATGGGCCTTGGTGGCCATGACCAGCGGCGTCCGTCCCTGGTCGTTGCGCGCTTCGAGGTTCGCGCCGGCCTTGATGGCCCTGGCCGCGGAGCTCGTGTTGTTGTACCCCACCGCCGCGAGGAGTTGCGCGGTCGCTTCCTTACTACTCACGGTGCTGGGTGACCGGCTCGTCGCCGGGGCCGGCACCGGAGGCGACGAGGTGCTGCTGGGCGGCACGGAGTCCGTTGTCGCCGAGCAGGCGGCAAGGGTCAGCGCCGCGGCTCCCGCCGCCAGCGCGCGGGCCGTCCACCGGCGGGCCGAGGAGATCTTGTTGCGTGGAGTGTCGGCCATGTGCGGGCCTCCGTTTCCTTTGCCAATGAGACAGCGGTCCCCGCACAGGGTCCGTCGCCGGGCGGGGAACCGCTGCGGCCGCAAGAGCGGCCCGCGTCACACGTAGACGATGCCGGCGTCGACGTCCTCGCGGATCTCGGTGCCGACCTTGCGGGCCAGCAGGTCGTCGAGCCGGTCCAGCGGCCCGATGAGGGCACGTCCGCCGGCCCTCGCGACGTGGATCGCGGCGTCGATCTTGGGCTGCATCGACCCCTCGGCGAAGGGGAGTTGGGAAATGGCGTCGGCGGACGCGGTCTTGATGTCCCGCTGCTGCGGGGTGCCCCAGTTCTCGCTGACGTAGTCGCCGTCCGTCAGCATGACGAGGGTGTCGGCCTCCAGCTCCGCGGCCAGGGCCGCGCTGGCGAGGTCCTTGTCGACCACGGCCTGCATGCCGATCTCGCGGCCCTTGCCGTCGATGCGCACCGGCACCCCGCCGCCGCCGACGCAGACCACGAGCCGCTGGTTCTCCAGCAGCAGGCGCACGACCGGCGCCTGGACCACCCGGAGCGGGTTGGGCGAGGGCACGACCCGGCGGAAGGAACCACCGTCACGCGCTATCGTCCACCGGTACTCCGCGGCCGCCTCGGCGGCGTCCTGGGCCGAGTAGGTCGGGCCGATGAGCTTGGTCGGCCGCTCGAAAGCCGGGTCTCCCTCGTCGACCACCGTCGTGGTGAGCACGGCCGCCACCTCGCGCTCGCCGGCGAGTGCGTTGGACAGCTCCTGCTGGATGACGTAGCCGATCATGCCCTGCGTCTCCGCCCCCAGGATGTCCAGGGGGTAGGCGGCGACATCCTGGTAGGCCAGGTTCTGCAGCGCGAGCAGGCCGACCTGCGGCCCGTTCCCGTGTGTGATGACGACCTCGTGCTCGCGGGCGAGGCCCGCCAGGGCCTCGCAGGTCGACTTCACATTGGTGCGCAGCCGATCGGCCGTCATCGGCTCTCCACGACGCGCCAGGGCGTTCCCACCCAGTGCCACGACGACTCGCATGCCCGTTCCCCTCTTCCTTGACTCGCTGGGCGGACAAGGTGCCCAACGTTCCACAGCAAGGTCAGATGGTATACCTTTTAGGCGACAGGGTTCCTCGGCTGGAAATGCCCGCACGACGGGGAGGGGTCATGGCATCGCCTACTCTGCCGACCTCGGCTCTGGCGCTCTCCATCGACGCCGAGCTGGCCGCACGTCTGCGTCCCGGCCCTCTCGCAGCACGCGTGGACTCCATCTTCGGCCGCGCCGTAAACCTTCTGACCTGCGGCAATGAACTCATCACGCTATGCGCGCGCGTTCTCGACGACGCACCCTGGAGCATCCGCGTCGACCTCGCGGAGTGGTCGGCCTGGCGCCTCACCGTGGGTGACCCCGTCACGCTGGCAGCCGATGCGATCACTCTCGGGGAGCCGGCGAAGCACTCGGTGACGCTCGACGAGCCGGATGTATGGTATGCCGAATCGATCGTGCTGGGACTCGGTGCGCAGGAGCTGCTCGCCCGGGCGCGGGTGCTGGCGGAACTGCTGTACGAGCACGGAGTGGCCGGGGGCATGCGCACCCCCCGAGGACCGGTGAACGTCTTCGACGCCGAGATCGGCGCCCGGCTGCGCCGGGGACGCAACGCGCTGGAACGAGCCGTGCGGGCCGGAGACATCCCGGGCATGGCGTCGGCGATCACGCAACTGCTCGGCCTCGGGCCGGGGCTCACCCCGGCGGGTGACGACTTCCTGACCGGTATGGCTCTGCTGGCGGCCCAGCCGGGCGGCCACCTGTCCGCGTACGTCGAGGCCGTCCACGGTGTGCTGGACCGTCACCCGGACCGTACGACGCCGCTGAGCCGCATCACACTGCGCGAGGCCCTCCGGGGGCGTGCCCGCCAGAGCCTGCTCGACCTTCTGCACCGTCTTCTCGTCGACGGACGGGACGCCGCGCAGCCGGCCGAGCACCTTCGAGTCCCGGTCTGCCGTGTGCTCGGCATCGGCCACACCTCCGGGACCGACCTCCTGTCCGGCCTGCTGACCGGACTCCGCCTGGAAGCAGAACTGAGAGGTTCCATGTGAACGTCACAGCAGTGGTCAAGAAGAACACCTATTTCGACTCGGTGTCCCTGATGTCGATCTCGACGAAGGCGAACCAGTTCGAGGGCGTCGATCAGGCCTTCGTCGCGATGGCCACCGAGATGAACAAGGGAGTGCTGAAGAACCTCGACCTCCTCACGCCGGAGGTCGAGGGGGCGGGCAACGGCGACCTGATGATCGTCGTCGTGACGGCCGACGGTGTCGACGCCGACACCGTCATCGCCGGGGTCGAGGAGCTCCTGGTACGCAAGGCGCCGGTCGGCGGCGAGGCGAAGGTCGTCCACCGCACCATCGCCTCGGCGGCCCAGGCGGACCCGTCGGCGAACCTCGCGGTCATCGCCGTCAACGGCGCCTACGCGGCCCGCGAGGCCCGCAAGGCGCTGGAGAACGACCTGCACGTCCTGATGTTCAGCGACAACGTCGCACTCGCCGACGAGATCGCGCTGAAGACGCTGGCCCATGACAAGGGCCTGCTGATGATGGGTCCGGACTGCGGAACCGCGATCATCAACAACGTCGGCCTCTGCTTCGCCAACGCGGTGCGTCCCGGCTCGATCGGCATCGTCGCGGCCTCCGGCACCGGCTCGCAGGAAGTCAGCGTGCGCATTCACGCCCTGGGCGGCGGAATCTCGCAGCTCATCGGCACCGGCGGACGCGATCTGAGCGCCGAGGTCGGCGGCGTCATGATGATCGACGGCATCCGCGCCCTGGCCGCCGACCCGCGGACGGAGGCGATCCTGCTCGTCTCCAAGCCGCCGGCCCCGGAGGTCGAGCGGAAGGTCCTCGCCGAGATCGCCACCGCGGGCAAGTCCGTCGTCGTGTACTTCATCGGCGGATCCGAGCAGGCCGTCACCAAGGCCGGCGGACACTTCGCCGCGAGCAGCCAGGACGCCGCCCTCCAGGCCGTGCGTCTGACCAGCGCCCCGGAGTCGGCCGTTCCGGGTCTCGACGCCGATCGCGTCGAGGCCGTGCGCGCCAAGCTGAACGCCGAGCAGCGCCACGTCCGCGGTCTGTTCTGCGGCGGCACCCTGTGCGACGAGTCGATGTACGCGCTGCTCGACGCCGGCGAGGAGGTCTGGAGCAACATCCAGAAGGACCCCGCCCACGTCCTGCACGCCGCGGACGCCAGCCGGGGCCACACCTTCCTCGACTTCGGTGACGACGACTTCACCAACGGCCGTCCGCACCCGATGATCGACCCGTCCCTGCGGCTGGAGCGCCTGGTGCGGGAGGCGCAGGACCCGTCGGTCGGCGTCATCGTCATGGACTTCGTCCTCGGGTTCGGCGCGCACGAGGACCCGGTCGGGGTCACGCTGCCGGCGATCGCGGAGGCGAAGCGCATCGCCGCCGCGGCCGGACGTCATCTGGAGATCGTCGGCTACGTCCTCGGCACCGACCTCGACAAGCCGTCGCTGGCCGAGCAGGTCGCCGCGCTCGAGTCCGCGGGGGTCACCGTCACCCGCAGCAGCACCGAAACCGGGCAGTACGCCCGCGCCATCGTCCGGGAGGGAAACCGCGCATGACCAGCCCCACCACCCAGCTCTTCGACGGCGAACTGAACGTCGTCAACGTCGGCCTGGCGATGTTCGACGACGACATCTCCGCCCAGGGCGCGAAGGTCACCACCCTCGACTGGACGCCCCCGGGTGGCGGCAACCCCGAGGTGATCGCCGCGCTCGACCTCCTGGCCCGGCCGGACGTCGCCGCGCGGATCGAGGCGGCCAACGCCGAGGCGATCGAGCGGATCACCAGCGCCAAGCCCATGCTGATCGGCTTCGGCCGGGCCATCGACGTCGTGCCCGGCATGACCCCGACCACGATCATCCATGCCGGTCCGCCCATCACCTGGGAGCGGATGTCCGGCCCGATGAAGGGCGCCGTGCTCGGCGCGATCGTCTTCGAGGGCCTCGCCGCCGACCTCGCCGAAGCCGAGCAGGTCGCCGCCTCCGGCGCCATCACCTTCTCGCCGTGCCACGAACACGACTGCGTGGGTTCCATGGCAGGGGTCACCTCGGCGTCGATGTACATGCACATCCTGCATAACGAGACACACGGCAACTACGCCTATACCAACCTGTCCGAGCAGATGGCGAAGATCCTTCGCATGGGCGCCAACGACCAGAGCGTCATCGACCGGCTGGTCTGGATGCGGGACGTCCTGGGTCCCATGCTGAAGGAGGCCATGGAAATCGGCGGACCGATCGACCTGCGCCTGCTCCTGGCCCAGGCGCTGCACATGGGCGACGAAGCGCACAACCGCAACATCGCGGGCACCCTGCTGCTCCTGCAGGCGCTCGCCCCCTCGCTGCTGCAGACGGGTTTCACGACCGAGCAGAAGAAGGAGGTCTTCGACTTCATCGCCAGCTCGGACTACTTCTCCGGGCCGACCTGGCTGGCCATGGCCAAGGCGGCACTGGACGCCGCGCACGGCATCGAGGGCTCGACGATCGTGACGACGATGGCCCGCAACGGTGTCGAGTTCGGCATCCGGGTCAGCGGACTGCCGGGCAACCACTGGCTGACCGGCCCGGCGCAGAAGGTCATCGGCCCCATGTTCGCCGGCTACAAGCCCGAGGACTCCGGGCTCGACATCGGTGACAGCGCCATCAGTGAGACGTACGGCTTCGGCGGCTTCGCCATGGCCGCGGCGCCCGCGATCGTGGCGCTCGTGGGCGGCACCGTCGAGGAGGCCGTCGCCTACACGCGGGACATGGGCGAGATCACCACCGCGCAGAACCCGAACATCACGATCCCGTCGCTCGGCTTCCAGGGCCTGCCGACCGGGATCGACGTCCGCAAGGTGCTCGACACCGGCATCCTGCCCGTCATCAACACCGCCATCGCGCACAAGGAGCCGGGCATCGGCATGATCGGCGCCGGGATCACCTACCCGCCCGCCGAGGTCTTCGAGAAGGCGGCTCTCGCCCTCGCCGAGAAGCTCGCCTGACCCCGCGGCGGACCGCCCCGGACCGCCCGACGGCCACCGGGGCGGTCCGCCGCCTTCCTTCACACCATCTCAGGGGAGAATGGTTTGAACTTCTACCGGCTTGCCACGGCGGCGTTCACCGGCCTGCTCTGCGGTCTCTGGGGCGGATTCGCGGGCCTGATGGACCTTTCGGCATGGGCGGGCTTCGCCGGCTGCACGGCGTACTTCGCCTGCGGTGTACGCCTGATTCCCGGGGCGGCGCTCACCGTGTCGTCCTCGTTCGCGGGCGTGGGGTGCGCCTGGCTGATGCTCCAGGGCGCGGACCTGCTGGGCAGCGCCAACTCCGCTTACGCGGTGTCCGTGGGCTTCTTCGTCATGTGCATCGTGCTGCTCGGACGGTTCAAGTGGACGTCGTTCGTCCCGGGCACCTTCGTGGGCTGCTACTCGCTCTTCGCCATCAAGGACAACGACTGGGTGGTGCTGCTGGCCTCCCTGGCAGTAGGTGTCCTGCTCGGTCTGGTCTGCGACTGGGGCGGCAGCACGATCTTCGCGCGGTGGAAGCCCGGCACCGACGCCGAACCCGTCGGCCAGGAGAGCTGAAGCGGCGTTTCCGGCTTCCCGGCCTCTGTGCCGCCGCGCTCGTCATCGAGTACGGCGGCCACTGAACGTCAGCAGCGCCGGCACGCGCAGCGCCAGAACCCCGAGCCCGCAGACAAGGAGGAGAGCCGCGCAGAAGACCGTCCTGGCCACCCCTACCCGCGCCGCCGTCGCGCCGAGGACAAGGGTGGCCACAGGCATGACGCCGATGCAGAGTTCCTGGAGTCCCAGTGCCCGGCCGTGGACGGCCGGCTCGGTCGTCAGCAGCAACAGGGTGGTCTGCAGCACCCCGAAGGCCGCGCTGGTGAGGCCGATGAAGCACATGAGCGCGAACGACAACGACACCGTGCGGGACAGGGCGAACATCGCCCACAGGGCGGCCCAGACCGTGGTGCCGAAGACGAACACGCCACCCTTGTACGGGAAGTCGCCCATACCGGCGATGACGAGTGAACCGACCAGTCCCCCGATGCCGCTGCACGTCAGCAGAGCGCCGAGTCCCGCGGCGTCGAGCCCGAGAGACTCCTCGGCGAAGACCGGCATGAAGGCTTGATAGACCGGCCACAACAGGGTGTTCGCCGCCAGGGTGACGACGAGCACCGCCACCGCGAGCCGGCTGCGCGCGATGATCCGCAGTCCGCCGACGACCATCGCCCGCACCGACTGCGCCTGGTCGTGGACGGCTTTCCCGTACCCGCGCAGGGGCAGAAGCATCACGAGCGAGAGCCCGTACCAGGCGGTCGAGACCCACAGCGCGGCCGGAGCGCCGATCGCCGCGATCATGGCTCCGCCGAGCCCCGGGCCGATCACCTGCGTCATGTTCATCGCCATGGCGTTGAGCGCGTTGGCGTTGGAGAGTTTCTCCTGCCCCACGAGTTCGAGCACCACCGAGGCCCTGGCCGGCTGCGACGGGGACTGGGCGAGGCCGATGGCCAGGCCGCCGACGACGAGGACCCAGTACGGCAGCAGGTCCGCCGTGGCCAGGGCCGCCACCGCGGTGCCCGCGCCCGTGGCCCAGGCGCAGGCGACGACGAGCAGCCGGACGCGGTTGTGCCGGTCGGCGAACGCGCCCGCCACCGGGCCGAGGAACATGGGCGCCAGGCGCGCGGCGGTGAACACCGCGACGAGGAATTCGGAGTGCGTCAACTCGAACGCGAGCCAGCCGAGTACCAGGGTCTGGGTCCACACTCCGCCGAAGAAGAACACGTTGGAGAACCACAGCCACTGGAAGGGCCGGTTTCCCCGCAGGGAGGTCAGCGCGCCGCGCAGGCCCGGCCGGTGACTGGAGGCGTCTGAGGCCGACGGCACGTGGAGAACCTTTCGGGTGAGGGTGTTGCGGGACTGGTTCGGAGCAGGACGTGCCCCTCGCGGGCGACGACCTCGCCACCGCAGTTCACGGGCTTGCGCTCAGGGGCACGCGCCGGCGCGTCGGGGACGTTCTCCGCCTCGAAGTCACAGCCATGACAGAAATGGTATACCAAGCGACCGGCGCCCGCCGGGTCCGTGACCTCGGACGCACCTGCGCAGCCCACTGCAAGGCTCTATGGTCTACAACATATCGTATGCAATACTGCGGTGGTCGACACCACGATCGCCATCCGTGCGCCAACCACACGACTACGACAGGCAGATGGGCCACGCCCGGGGCCACGGAGAGCGCGAGGGTGTCCCCCGCCGTCCTGGTATGGACGGCGGCCAGCAGGCAGCAACACCAGTTTCCTCGTACGAGTGCCACATCACCGGATGACGGGAGACCTGCGTGTACCACAAGCTGACCGCCACCCCCGAGACCTGCCAATGGGGCTATTTCGACAACGCACTTGAACCGGCGCTGACGATCCGGTCCGGCGACGTCGTGGCGATGGAGTGCCTGACCCACCACGCCGGCGAGGCACCCGACCTCATGTTGGACGACGGTGTCCGAGAGGTGTACGAGAACATCGACAAGAACGACCGGGGCCCTGGACCGCACATCGTCACCGGCCCCATCGCCGTAACCGACGCCGAGCCCGGGGACGTCCTGGAGTGCCGTTTCCTCCAGGCCGAGCCGCGCCTGCCCTACGGCGTCAACTTCCAGGCCAACTGGGGACTGCTGTACGGGCCGGTACGCGCCCCGCTCGGCCACGCGACGACCATGGATCTGGAGTCCCACCAGCACGTGGTGGTCTACGAGGCCGACTGGCAACAGGGCACCGCCAAGGGCCTGTTCCAGTACGCGTACCCCTACGCCGACGAGCCGCCGTACCCCGGCATGCTCATCGAGCCGCACACCGTCGCCCGCCAGTCCGCGCTGCGCGGCGTCAGCGTGCCGTTGCGCCCCCACATGGGCACCGCCGGGGTGGCGCTGGCCCAGAGCGGCCGGATCCACACGGTGCCACCGGGAGAGTTCGGCGGCAACGTCGACAACCGCAGCTTCGTTCCGGGGACCCGCATGTTCTATCCCGTCCAGGTTCCGTCGGCGCTGTTCTGGGCCGGCGACACCCACTTCGCCGAAGGGGACGGCGAAATCTCCGGAACCGCGATCGAGGGGCATCTGAACGTGATGCTCCAGTTCGTCCTGCACAAGAACCTGCGCATCCGCACACCGCTGCTGGAGACGGACACGGAGGTGATGGTGCACGGCTTCCACGAGAACCTCGACGAAGCGGTCCGCATCGCCGCCGCGGAGACCGTCTACGAGATGGGGCGCCGGTGGGGGCTGTCCCAGCGGGAGTCCTACTCCCTGCTCAGCGTGGCCGGCGACCTTCGGGTGACGCAGGTGGTCAACGGCGTGAAGGGTGCGCACTTCGTGCTGAGCAAGAACGTCATCCATGAGATGCGGTGAGCAT
The DNA here is from genome assembly GCF_053601495.1 of Streptomyces sp. NPDC004721. Taxonomy (NCBI): domain Bacteria; kingdom Bacillati; phylum Actinomycetota; class Actinomycetes; order Kitasatosporales; family Streptomycetaceae; genus Streptomyces; species Streptomyces sp. NPDC004721. The sequence goes on along the minus strand of NZ_JBSGBZ010000025.1, from coordinate 110,189 downwards.
CTCGTAGGCCCCGTCCCGCGTCGCGGTGCCAAGTCAAACGATTGACTAAACTTGCCGCCGGGACGTAGGTTCCCCGTGGGGGCATGAGTCGGGGAGCCTTCTCCGGCCCTTGCCCCACTCATTTGTCAGAAGTCTGTTCAGTGCTGCCGGGCGGGTCACGGGATGCCGGTCGAGCGCTTGTCGGCCGGCGAGTTGGAGCAACACGTGGGTGATCGGCCGGTTATATGCGTCGTCGGCGGTTCCGTCGCCGGCACCGCGGCCGCGCAGGCGCTGCGGACCAAGGGCTTTGACGGGGAGATCCGGCTGATCGAGGCGGAGGCGCAACTCCCCTACGACCGGCCGCCGTTGTCCAAGCAGGTCCTCCAGGGCGGGCTCGACCTCCCGGCGCTTCAGTTCCAGTCGACCGCGAACTGGTCCCGGCTGGGGATCACCCTCTCGCTGGGCACGTCGGTGACCGAGCTGGACCCCGAACAGCGGGTGCTGCGGCTGAGCGACGGATCGGAGCTGCGGGCGTCCGGGGTCGTCCTGGCCCCGGGGACGGAGTCCAGGCCCCTGCCGTTCCCCGACGAGCAGGCCCGGGTGCGCCGGCTGCGCACCCTGGAAGACGCGCTCGTACTGCGCGGATCGCTGCGGACCGCCCGGTCGATCGTGCTCGTCGGCGCCGGCTTCATCGGCCTCGAGGTGGCCGCGACCGCCGTACGGCTGGGGCTCGAGGTCACCGTCGTCGAGCTGCTTCCGCTGCCACTCGCCCCGGCGATCGGCGAGGTCGCCGCAGAGCGGGTGTGCGCCGCCCACCGGGACAGCGGAGTCACCCTGCTCACATCGCGTTCGGTCTCGGAGGTCAGGGGCGACGGGCGGTTCTCCACCGTCGTCCTGGACGACGGCCGGGCGATCGAGGCGGACATCGTCGTCGCCGGTGTGGGGGTGCGCCCGGCCACCGGCTGGCTGGCCGGATCGGGCCTGGAACTGGGCGACGGTATCGAGGCCGACGTCTACTGCCGGACCTCGGCGGACCTGGTCTACGCCGCCGGTGACGCGGCGCGCTGGCACAACCCTGCCTTCGGCGCCCGGATGCGTGTCGAGCACTGGAGCACCGCCCGCGAGCAGGGTGCGGCGGCGGCCGCGAACCTGCTGGGCGAGCTGCGCGGCGAGGGCGCGGCCCGGACCCCGTTCGTCCATGTGCCGTACTTCTGGTCCGACCAGCTGGACATGAAGATCCAGCACGTCGGCCGCATCCTCGCGGGCGGGCACAGCGAGGTCGAACACGACGGCGACGGCGCCCTGTTCGTCACGCACCGGTTCGGCGACCGGCTGACCGGTGCGACGACGATCAACCGCCCGAGGGACGCGATGCTCTCGCGCAGAAGGATCTCGGAGGAGTGCGAGCGGCTGGGGCCGCCCAACGGCTGAGCGGAGTGCCGGCAGGCAGTCCGAGGAGCCGCGTTCGGTGCACCGGCGCACCGGCGCACCGGTGAGCGTTGACGTTGAAAGGAAGAACCATGGGCAGTTCGCAGCAGGACGCGCAGATTATCGATCCGACCGACCCCGAGTTCCTGAAGGACCCCTACCCGGTTCTGAACCACCTGCGGGAGAACACCCCCGTCGTCAGGTCGGAGTCGCTGGGACTCTGGCTCGTGACGCGCCACGAGGACGTGTTCGCGTGCCAGCGGGACGCCCGCCTCACCCGGAACTTCAGCCACAAGTACACCCCCGAGGAGATGGGGGTCGCGCCGCGCGACGCCCGGTGGGCCGACTTCTGGCAGGCCGAGCGATGGAGCCTGCTGGACCTGGAGCAGCCGGACCACACCCGGATCCGCTCGCTGGTGTCCTCCGCCTTCACTCCGCGCCGGGTGACGCAGATGCGCGACGCGGTCCGCGCTCGCTCCCGGAAGCTGCTCTCGGACCTCGTCGAGCAGGGCGAGTTCGACCTGCTGCACGACTACGCGATGCCGTACTCGGTGTCGATCGTCTGCGAACTGCTCGGAGCCGACCAGGAGCAGGCCCCGCTGTTCCTGGACTGGGCGCACGCGATGGTGAAGATGTACGAACTCGACACCACCGAGGAGCAGGCGAAGCAGGCCAACGACTCGGCCGCGGCCTTCATCGCCTGCGTCCGCGAACTCATCGCGCTGCGCCGCCGGCAGCCCTCCGACGACCTGGTGAGCGCCCTGGTCCAGGCCGAGACGGAGGAGGGCAGGAAGCTCACCGACGACGAGATCGTGTCCACGGTGATCGTCCTGCTGAACGCCGGTCACGAGGCCACGGTCAACACCACCGGCAACGGCATGACCGCCCTGCTGCGCCACCCCGGCCAGTGGGCGCGGGTGACCTCCCAGGAGGTGGCCCCGCGGCAGGCGGTGGAGGAGGTCATCCGCTGGGATCCCCCGTTGCAGCTGTTCGAGCGCTGGGTGCTGGCCGACGACGTCGAGATCGCCGGCCAGAGGATTCCCTTCGGCTCGAAGATCGCGATGCTGTACGGCGCGGCCAACCGCGACCCTCGCCTGTTCACCGACCCGGAGGTGCTCGACGTCGGCCGCGTGAACGCGTCCCGCCACGTCAACTTCGGCGGCGGTGTGCACGCCTGCCTGGGCGCGCCGCTGGCCCGCATCGAGCTGGAGGAGACCTTCACCTCGATCCGGGACCTGTGCCCGGACCTCGGGCTCGTCGAGGAGCCGCGCCGCAACTCCGCCTTCGTCATCTGGGGCATGGAGTCGGTCCGCGTGTCCGTGCGCTGACCCCTCGGCCGGCACCTCAACAGCACGTCAGCAGTCAGTAGGAGGAAAACCCATGCCACGCCTGCACGTCGACGAAGCCCTCTGCAAGGGGCACGGCCTGTGCTACTTCGGCTGGCCGAAGATCTACGACCTCCGGGAGGACGGCATCGCCGTCGCCCTGGTCGACGAGATCCCGGCCGAACTGCTGGAGGAGGCCCAGAACTCCGTCGAGGCCTGCCCGGAGCGGGCCCTGAGGATCGTGGACTGACCTCGGTCCTCGTGTGCGCGCACGCCTGGCGGTGGCCGGGACCGGCCACCGCCGGGCGTGTGCTGCTCACCGGGCCCCGGCGCCGGAGCCGCGGAACGTATCATCGACGCTGGCGAGCCCGGCCGGACCGGGCCGCGGCGCTCGCAGGGGCTGGTCGCCGGCCTCCGGCGGGAAGGGAGTGGCACTCGTGGCACGCCGCCGGGTTACGGGCGCCGACGTCGCCGCCGAGGCGGGGGTGTCGGTCTCCATCGTGTCGCTGGTCCTGAACGGGAAGGACTCCGGGAGGGCGAACCAGGCCACCCGGGACAGGGTCCACGCGGCCGCTCAGCGGCTCGGATACCGCATCGACCGCCGGGGCCGCAGCCTCGCCACCGGCCGGACCGGCATCGTCGGTTACGTCGCGCCCGATGTCGCGACCCCGTTCTTCAGCAGTGTGCAGATGGGTCTGCTGAGCGAACTGAGCCCGGAGTACCAGGTGCTCACCGTGGTCACGGCCCTGGGCCAGACGGTCAGCCAGGAGAGCGTCCGGCGGCTGCTCGACCTGGGCGTGGACGGCCTGATCATCTCCACGGTCGAAAGCGACCTGGTGACGTCCCTGAACCCGTCGTGCCCGGTGGTGATCCTCGACTCCCCGGGGCGGCAGAAGGACCTGCCGCGCGTCAACCTGGACGTCGGCGGCAGCGCCAGGGAACTCGCCCGCCATCTGACGGGCCTCGGCCACCGGAGGTTCGCCTACCTCGACATCGACACCCGGACCCGGACCCTGGAGGCACGCCGCAGGGCGTTCACCGACGAGGCCCGGAAGGCGTCGGAGCAGGTGGGCGTCGAGGTGGCGCGCTCCCCCATCGACGTGACGGCGGCCTACGACAGCGTGGCGGGCAACTGGCCCTCCTGGCGCGACTCCGGAGTGACCGCGCTGGTGTGCGGCTCCGACCTACAGGCGTTCGGCGCGCTGGCGGCGCTGCGTGACCTCGGGGTCGGGGTTCCGGAGGAGGTGTCCGTGGCCGGCGCCGACGACCAGCCGATGTCCCGGATCGTGCAACCGTCCCTGACCACGGTGAAACTCCCCTCGTTCGAACTGGGCAGCCTCGGCGCGCGGGAGTTGCGCAAGGCCATGGACGGGCCGGACGCGGTGGCGGGGCGGCCGCTGGTGCTGCCGACCCGGCTGGAGATCAGGGAGTCGACCGGCAGCGCGCCGTCAGCCCGGTCCACGCCGAGCTGACGCACCCTTCGGGGGTGGGCGCCGGCACGGCCAGGTCATGCGGGCGGTGGGGTGCGCAGGGCGAGGATGGCCATGTCGTCGTGGCCGTCGCTGGGGTGGTGGCCGGCGAGGGTGCGCACGAAGTCCTCCAACGGCTGGTCCGCGTACGTGGTGGCGAGTGCGGCCAGGGCGTCCAGCCCCTCGTCGATGGAGTGTTGGGGGTGTTCGACGAGTCCGTCGGTGAAGAAGATCACCATGGCCCCCGCGGGCAGAGCCCGGGTGTGGTCGGGGCGCCACGGCGCACATGCTGAGCCGGCTGGCCTCTGCGGCCGTCACCCTCGCCGTCAGCAATGTCGCCCACTACAGCACTCCGCCCGTGCTGCCGCCCGGCCTGACCGCCACGCGCCTGCACGTCCTCACCATCCCGCCCGGCCGCGTCCCCACCCTCTTCGTCAGCCACCACGACAAGGCTCTCTGCCTGGACCTCGTCCAGCCCCGCGCCTGGTACACCCGCGAACAGGCAGGCCATCTGGCGAACGCTCTACAGCACTCCCTGACCGCCATCACCGGAGCACCCGGCGTGGAGGACCTCACCCGCCCCGCACCGGCTTCCGGATGACGGCCAAGGCCCACCAACGAGTCGGCGCGTAACAGCGATTGAGGCGTTCACGCAGCCGGTGCGCCGAACGCCCGCGCGGCGTCGAACATCGCCTCGACGGCCCGCTGCACGCTGATCTGTCCGTTGCCGGCCACGATGTGCAGTCCGTAGGCGTCCTCCAGCGCCACCAGGTTCAGGGCCGCCGTCGGCGTGTCCAGGATGAGGTGGAAGGCCCCGGCGCCGACGCCACGTTCCAGCACGGTCCGGTACGTGGCCAGTTGCCGCTCGTACATCGACTCGACCAGCTTGGTGTGCAGGGGGGAACTCTCGGCCAGCACGTCGAACTCGTACAGCAGACGCATCAGCGCGTCGTCCGGTCCCGTCGGGAGCCCGGCGCGGATCGTCTCCCCCAGGAGTCGCGCCGGGTTCTCGATCGTGTCCTGCAGCGTGTCCCGCCGGTCGCAGAAGCGTTCCATGCCCGCGCGATAGGCCTCGCTCAACAGCGCGTCGAGGTCGTCGTAGTAGTACAGGACGGCCCCTCGGGTCAGCCCCGCCTTGCGTGCCACGTCCGCGAGGGAGAGGGAGCGCAGCCCGGTCTCGCCGGTCGTGTCGATGACCGCCTGGATGAGGTGGGCGCGGCGTTCGTCCTGATTTTTTCGGCGGGCCATCCCTTGACAGTAGCCGAGACGCTCATGAGACTCGAACCATTCTTTGACGCCGATGACAAAAAACGCGGGCGCCGTCTCGGCGCACGTTCGCCGCGCGTTCGTGGCGCGGCTCAGAACCAAGGACGACCATGCTGGACACCCTGATCACCGGCGCCCGTGTGCGCACGTTCGACGACGCCCGCCCGTGGGCCGGCGCCGTCGGCATCACCGGCGGGCGCATCGCCTTCGTGGGCGACGAGGCGGAGGCCCCGGCGGCCCGCGAGCACCGCCGCCTGGACGGAGGCCTCCTCACTCCGGGCATCATCGACAGCCACAACCACCTGCTGCTCGGCTTCGACCCCGACGCCGTCAGCCTCGAAGGCGCCGAGACCCTCGAGGAGGTCCGCCGCCGTATCACCGAACTCGCTGAGGCACGTGCGGACTTGACGTGGATCTGCGCCGAGAACGCCGTGTACTCGGTGGTCCATGGCCGCCGCCCCCAAGCCCGCGACCTGGCCGGCATCACCTCCCGCCCCGTCTTCGTCACCACCTACGACCAGCACTCGGTGTGGCTCAACGACGCCGCCATCCGCGCGCTGCGCCTGGACGACGGCGGCGACATCCCCTGGGGCCGCCCGGAGCGCGACGCCGACGGCCGCGCCACCGGCTGGGTCACCGACTTCTACACGAGCGCCATGACGACGGCGGGCCTGGCCGGCCTCCAGCGCGACATCCCCATGTACTCGCCGCAGCGGCGCTACCGCAAGCTGCTGGGCAGCCTCGAGATGGCCACCGCCGCCGGCATCACCACCGTGGTGGAACCGCAGGTCCCGCTCGCCGAGATCGACCTGTTCCAGCGTGCCCGGGACGAGGGACGCCTCAGCTCCCGCGTCATCGCGGCGCTCTTCCACCCCATGGGGTCCGACGGCGCGTTCCGGCAGCAACTGCGCGCGGCGGCCGACGCCGCCCCGAACGGTGACCGCCTGACGTTCGGCCCGGTCAAGCTCTACGCCGACGACGTGATCGAGCCCCACAACGCCTGGATGCTCGACGACTACGCCAACCGGCCAGGGCACCGCGGCCACCCCTCCGCACCGCTCGGCGAACTCACCCAGGTCGTCACGGAACTGGACCGCCTCGGCTTCCAGACCCACACCCACGCGACGGGCGACGGCGGCATCCGCCTGGCCCTGGACGCGATCGAGCACGCCGCGCGCACCAACGGCACACGCGACCGCCGCCACGGGATCGTGCACGTCGAGTGCCTCGCCCCGGAGGACCTGCCGCGCTTCGCCCAGCTCGGCGTCACCGCCGCCATGCAGCCGCGCCACTGCTCCCCGGACCTCGTGGCCGGCACCTGGATGGAGAACATCGGCGAGGCCCGCTGGGATCGCGCCTGGCGCATGCGTTCACTCATGGCCTCCGGTGCCCATGTGGCCCTCTCCAGCGACTGGCAGGTGGGAGAGATGGACCCCCTGATCGGGTTCTACTCGGCCCTCACCCGGGCCGGGCTCGACGGCAAGGACGCCTGGACCCCGGCGGAGCGCCTGGGGCTCGACGACACGTTGCGCGGCTACACGGCCGAGGGCGCCTGGGCCTGGCACCGCGAGGACGAGTACGGCGTCATCCGCGAGGGCGCCAAGGCGGACCTCGTCGCATGGTCCGAGGACCTCTACGCGCTCGAACCGGACCCGGCGGCGCTGCTCCAGCAGCGGGCCGAGGTCACCTGGGTGGGCGGTGAGGTGGTCCACGAGGCCGCCACGGCACGCGCCACCGCCGGCCACTACGGTGCGCTCACCTCCTGCTCCACCCACGCCGAAGGCGGTCACGCCCATGTCTGACAGCAGCCTTCCCTCAGGCGCCGCCGAGGGCACCGCCACACAGACCGCGGCGAAGCGCTCGGGTATCGGGCAGGGCACCGCGACCGTCGCCGACGGCGACCGGGGCCAGGCGGCCCAGGGCGGCGCACAGTTGCGCCGCAGCCTGAAGCTGCGCCACATCGTCTTCCTCGGCCTGGCCTTCATGGCGCCGCTGGCGGTGTTCGACACCTTCGGTCTGGTCTCCGAAGCGACGGATGGCCATGTGCCGCTGGCCTACCTGGCCGTACTCGTCGCGGTGGGGCTCACCGCGCTCAGCTACGCGCGGATGGCCCGCCGCATCACCTCCGCCGGATCCGTCTACACCTACGCCGGCAAGTCGCTCGGGGCGCCCGTGGGCTTCCTGGTGGGCTGGTCCGCCACGCTGGACTACGTGCTGCTGCCCATGCTCAATGCCCTGCTGGCGGCGATCTACATGGGCGCCGTGCTGCCCGGCGTCCCGGCGTGGGTGTGGGTGCTCTCCACCGTGGTGGTCTGCACGGCACTGAACCTGGTGGGCGTGAAGCTGGCCGCCAAGGTGAACGTGGCACTCGTGGTCATCCAGGCCGGCGTGGCCATCGCGTTCCTGGTGTTCGCCGTGCGTGCCATCTCCACCCATGGCGAGTCCTTCGGGACCACCGGCTGGGACCCGGCCTCGGTGCCGCTGCCCGCCCTGCTCAGCGGCGCCTCGCTGCTGGCCCTGTCGTTCCTGGGCTTCGACGCCGTCTCCACCCTCTCCGAGGAGGCCGAACACCCGCGCAGGGACATCCCGCGGGCCATCCTGCTCATCGTGGCCGCGGCCGGGGTGTTCTTCCTGGCCATCACCTACGCCATGCAGACGCTCTTCCCGGACGTCTCGGCCGTGGGCAACATCGTGGGCGCCTCGCCGGAGATCGCCAAGTACATCGGCGGTGCCGCGTTCCAGGCGGTGTTCGTGGGGGGCTACCTCACCGCGGTGCTCGGGTGCGGTCTGACCCAGCAGATGAGCGCGGCACGACTGCTGTTCGCCATGGGCCGTGACGGCATGCTGCCGCGCGCGGTCTTCGGACGGGTCGATCCGCGCACCGGCGTCCCCGCCCTCAACGTGCTCGTCGTGGGTCTCATCGCCGCCTCCGCCGTCTTCCTGGACCTCGGCAGCGCCGCGTCCCTGATCAACTTCGGCGCCTACGTCGCCTTCGCCGCGGTGAACCTGGCGGTGATCGGGTTCTGGGTGCGCGACCGGCGCGCCGGACGGGCGGAGGCCCGTGGAGCGGTCGCCGCCGTGCTGCAACTGGTGCTGCCCGCCCTCGGGTTCGTGGTAAACGCGGCCCTGTGGGTCAGCCTGGACACCCCGGCCAAGGTCGTGGGCGTCGTCTGGGCGCTGGTGGGCGTGGGGATCCTCACCCTCCGCACGGGCGGCTTCCGCCGCCCGGTGCGGACGTTGAACCTGGAGGAGTGAGCCCGGCCAGTGCTCGGGTGCCTGGGGCGCGGTGATCAGAGCCGAAGGGCGGTACGCCCTCGTCCCGCACGCTCGGTGGAGCCGGTTCCGGTTCTCAGGGCGCGCATGGCGAGGGCGCCGGCCAGGGGGCCGGGACCCAGGAGGAGGAACGCGTAGCGCCAGCCGACGGCGTCGGCGAGGAGCGGGGTCAGCTGGATGCTGACGACGGTGAGGGCGAACCCGATCGCTGTCTGGGCCGTGAGGGCCGTACCGATGTAGCGGGAGTCGGCGACCTCGCTGAGGGCGGTGGAGAACACTCCGGAGTCGGCGATCACGGCGGCGCCCCAGAGGACGCAGAACGCGACCACGAGGGCCGACGGGGAGTGGACGAGCAGCGGTGAGAGCAGACAGCACAGACCGCTGGTGACCAGGGCCGCGATGGCGGCGGGAGGGCGGCCGAAGCGGTCGGCCCCCCAGCCGCCGAGCAGACAGCCGACGACACCGCCGATCCCCATGGTGAGGAACACGGTGACCTCGACCGATCCGGGGAGGTGGCCGGCGCTGTCCGTGGCGGCGAGAAAGGCCGGGATCCAGGTCCACAGGGCGTAGAGTTCCCACATGTGCCCGAAGTAGCCGAGGTTGGCCGAGCGGGGGCCGCGCTGGGTGAACATGGTGAGGGCGTAGCGGGGGTTGCGGGCGGGCGCGGCCGGGGCGGCATGGGGGCCGACGCGGATGAAGGCCAGCGCGATGCAGGAGGCCAGGAGCCCGGCGGCCGACGCGACCAGGAGAACGCCCCGCCAGGGCAGTGACCCGATGCCGGCGATGAGGTGCGGAAGGGTCGATCCGAGCGTCAGGGCGGCGATGAGAACCCCCATGGACTTGCCGCGTGCGGCGCCGTGCGCCCAGGAAGCCATGAGTTTCATGCCGACCGGATAGACACCGGCCAGGCACACACCGGTGACGAAGCGGAGCGGAACGGCCGCGGCGAACCGGTCGACCGACAGGGCCAGCAGCACTGTGCACACGGCGGCCGCGGCGGCGCCGCCGGCGAGAAGGCGCTGGGGTGGAAGGCGGTCGGCGAGGGTGAGTACGGCGGACGTGAGCGCGCCGGTGACAAACCCGAGTTGGACCGACGCGGTCAGCCATACGGCGTCGGCGGAGTCGAGCCCCCACTCGCCACGGAGTGTGGGAACCACCGCCGACATGGAGAACCAGACGGCGAGACCGAGTACCTGTACGGCGGCGATCGCGCCGCGCTGTATGCCCGCGTTCATGGTCGCTCCCCCTCCCTCACCGGAACCAAGTGGGCGGGAGAAGCCTACGGGGCGGTCTCCCGCCGGCTCGGCTCGGCTCGGCTCCCGGAGCGTGGGGCTGACGTGTTCCATCGACCTACGGCGACCCCTTATCCGCACAAACAACACAAATGGGATTTCAGGATTGCTAAATTTCGCAATTGCTTAGATGCTGTGTTCGCTGTGCCCCCAGGTAGCCGGGGGCACAGCTTCTGTGTGGGTCGCCCCGGTGGGGCTGTGCGAGGGGAAGTTGAGGGGTCGTGTCGGTTCCGCTGTACCAACGGATCACCTCCTCGTTGCCCTCCCGCTCCGATCTGTCCCAGATGCGGCGTGATCCGCGCCGTGACCTGCTCGCCGGGCTGACGGTGGCGATCGTGGCGCTGCCGCTCGCCCTCGGCTTCGGGGTGTCTTCCGGGCTCGGCGCCGAGGCAGGTCTGGCGACCGCGGTGGTGGCCGGCGCGCTGGCCGCCGTGTTCGGCGGGTCGAATCTCCAGGTGTCGGGGCCGACCGGGGCGATGACCGTGGTCCTGGTGCCGATCGTCGGTCAATACGGTCCGACCGCCGTTCTCACGGTGGGCCTGATGGCCGGCGTGATGCTCGTCGTCCTCGCCGCGTTCAGGGCCGGGCGCTATATGCAGTACGTGCCGGCACCCGTGATCGAGGGCTTCACGCTCGGCATCGCCGGAGTGATCGGGTTGCAGCAGGTGCCGAACGCGCTGGGCGTGCCCAAACCCGAGGGCGACAAGGTCCTCGTCATCACCTGGCACGCGGTCGAGGAGTTCGTGAAGGCGCCGGACTGGACCGCCGTGGGACTCGCGGTCTGCGTGGTCGTGCTCATGCTGGCCGGTGCGCGGTGGCGGCCCACCGTGCCGTTCTCCATCGTCGCCGTGATCGCCGCCACGGTCGTGGCCCAGGTCGCCGGACTGGACGCGAAGCCGATCGGCGACCTGCCCGCGGGACTGCCCGCGCCTTCCCTCTCCTTCCTCGATCCAGGCTCGCTCAGCTCACTGCTCGCCCCGGCCGTGGCGGTGGCCGCGCTGGCCGCGCTGGAGTCGCTGATGTCCGCGGCCGCCGCCGACGCGATGACGGTGGGGCAGCGTCACGACCCGGACCGGGAGCTGCTTGGCCAGGGGCTGGCCAACATCGCCGCCCCGCTGTTCGGCGGCGTCCCGGCCACCGGAGCCATCGCACGCACCGCCGTCAACGTCCGCACCGGTGCCCGCTCCCGGCTGGCCGCCCTCACCCACGCCGCCGTCCTCGCGGTGATCGTCTTCGCGGCGGCACCCCTGGTGTCGAAGATCCCGCTGGCGGCGCTGGCCGGCGTGCTGCTGGCCACCGCGATCCGCATGGTCGACGTCGGCTCGCTGAAGGCGATGGCCCGCGCCACCCGGTCCGACGCCGTGATCCTCGTCCTGACAGCGGCCGCGACGCTGGCTCTGGACCTGGTGTACGCGGTGATCATCGGCCTGTTGACCGCCGGTGCCCTCGCCCTGCGCGCCGTGGCGAAGCAGGCCCGCTTCGACCAGGTGTCCCTCGACCGGGGTGACCACACCGACGAGGAGCACCAGCTGCTCGCCGAGCACATCGTCGCCTACCGCATCGACGGTCCGCTGTTCTTCGCCGCCGCGCACCGCTTCCTGCTGGAGCTGACCGAGGTGGCGGACGTGAAGGTCGTCGTCCTGCGGATGTCGCGGGTGTCCACGATGGACGCCACCGGCGCCCTCGTCCTGAAGGACGCGGTGGAGAAGCTGAACCGGCGCGGCATCGTCGTCCTGGCCTCCGGAATCCGTCCCGAGCAGCGGCAGGTACTCGACTCCGTCGGCGCCTTGGAACTGCTTCAGCACGAGGGCCGTGACTACGCCAACACGCCGGAGGCGATCCACGCCGCCCGCGATCACCTGCACCTGGCCGGAGTCCTGCCGGCCGAGCCGACGGCACCGGCTGGACAGTGACGCGACCGGACAGGCGAGGATAGGGCGCATGTTCTTGACGAGTAGGTGGATGCGATGCCGAGTGGGCCGGCCGTTCCGGTCGTACCGTGCCGGGGAGGGGACGGCAGGGTGAGTACGCCCCTGTACCAACTGAAGGCCGAGTTCTTCAAGACGCTCGGACACCCGGCCCGTATCCGCGTCCTGGAGTTGCTGAGCGAGCGCGAGCACGCGGTCGCGGAGATGCTGCCCGAGGTGGGGATCGAACCGGCGCACCTGTCCCAGCAGTTGGCGGTGCTGCGGCGGGCGAACCTGGTGCGGACCCGCAAGGAGGGGTCGAACGTGTACTACTCGCTGGCCAACCTGGAGGTGGCGGAGCTGATGCGGGTGGCCCGCTCGATCCTGTCGGGTGTGCTGGCGGGGCAGGCGGAGCTGCTCGCCGATCTGCGGGCGGACCAGCCGGAGAGGAAGCAGTCGTCGCAGTGACGGTCATCGGACGACGGTGGTCCCGGGAAGGCGGCCTGTAGGGCGTCGCGGTCGGGGCTACGCCCTGCGGACGGTCTCGTGCTCCGCCCCCTGCGGCCAGAGCACCTCGACGTCGACACCGTGGCTGCGGGCATAGGCCACCAGGTGCGCCGTCGCGTCCCGCCCCGAGGAAGGGGAGCCGTCCCAGACGGCCAGCACCCGTGCGCACGAGCGCAGCAAGCCCTCGTCGGCCGTCACACACGAGGAGCGGTCACCGGGGTCGTACTCCACCAGCCGCACCTGCTGGGACAGCAGCAGGAGTTCCCCGGCCGCCTTCCGGTCCGGCTCGGCGACATGCGCGGGTACCCCGTTGCAGGACGGCAGGACCGTCACCACGGCCAGTCCCGCCTTCCGAGCGGCCCGCCCGAACGCCACCGGCAGTCCCTTCCCGGCGCGCACCAGCCCGGACGTTCCCGCCTGGGCGAAGGCGGCCAGACGGGAACGCAGTTCCTCCTCCAGCACAGCCAGCGTCGACGCGCTGAGATCGGCGTGCCCTACAACAGCGATCACTCGTGGCTTTCCCTTCTCCCCATGCCCTTGATCATCGTCAAGGCGGCTGGGACGCGCAGGGGCCCGGTCGGCCCCGATATCAGGCTGTTCGGCCCTGGCGGACGGCGCTGCACGAGTACAGCGGGCACACGCTCGCAGGTTGCCTTCGGTTGCGTGTTACAGCCCGAACAGTCCTGCCGCGTTGTCGTGGCACACGGCCCGCAGCCACTCCGGTCCGAGCCCCAGCCGCTCCAGGGCGTCGAGCTGATGTACGTAGGGATAGGGGATGTTGGGGAAGTCGGAGCCGAGCAGGACGCGGTCGCCGAGCGCCGCGAGCCGGGGCAGGGCCCGGCTCGGGAACGGCATGAATCCCTCGGTGAAGTCGGTGAACGCCATCGTCGTGTCCACCCGCACGTGCTCGTACCGCTCGGCGAGGCCGAGGAAGTCCTCGTACTCGGGCATCCCCATGTGCGCGACGATCAGGCGCAGTTTCGGGTGCCGCGCCAGCACCCGCGCGATCGGCTCGGGGCCGGTGTGCTTGCCGGGCGCGGGCCCGGAGCCGCAGTGGATCACCACGGGGATCCGCGCCTCGGCGAGCAACCCCCATGCCCGCTCGAGAAGTTCGTCGGCCGGGTCGTAGGCCCCCACCTGTACATGTGCCTTGAACACGCGCGCGCCCGCTTCGACGGCCTCGCGGACGTATGCCTCGACGTCCGGCTCGGGGTACAGGGTGGCGGTCTGCAGGCAGTCGGGCGTGCGACGGGCGAAGCCGGCCGCCCATCCGTTCAGCCACCGGGCCATGCCGGGCTTGTGCGGGTAGAGCATCGCGGTGAAGGCCCGGACGCCGAACTCCCGCAGAACGGCCGTGCGCTCCGCCTCCTCCTTCCGGTAGGTGATCGGCCACTCGAGCCCACCGGTCAGCGGTCCCTGCCCGTCGAAGTAGTCCCAGACCTTGTGCAGGACACGCTCGGGCATGAAGTGCGTGTGGACGTCGACCAGCCCGGGAAGACCGAGCCGGCCCCAGAAACGGCGGACCTCACCGGATGCCATGCGGTGATCATTCATGTCGTCCACGATCGGCCCTGGTGAGGGTGCGGGCCACCCTTTCCGCAAGGGGCGCGGTGCGGGATCCGTCACACGCGCCCCGGCGGTGAGGAGCCGTTCCGGCTAAGGGGCTGTGCCGCGAGGGGAGACAAGGCCGGACTCGTAGGCGGCGACGACGAGTTGGGCGCGGTCGCGGGCGGCGAGCTTGGTCATGGTGCGGCTGACGTGGGTCTTGACCGTGGACGAGCTGATCACCATGTGGGCGGCGATCTCGTCGTTGCCGAGGCCTCGGCCGACCAGGGCGAGGACCTCGCGCTCCCGCCGGGTCAGCGCCTCCAGTCCGGGGTGCGTGCCCGAGCCCGGGTACAGGGGCCGGGACGTGTACTCGGCGATGAGCTTGCGGGTGATGGCCGGGGACAGCAGCGCCTCGCCCCGGGCGGCGACCCGGACCGCCTGGAGCAGGTCGGCGGGTTCGATGTCCTTGACGAGGAATCCGCTCGCACCCGCGCGCAGCGCGCCGTAGACGTACTCGTCGACGCCGTAGTTCGTCAGGATCACCACGTGCACGGCGGACAGGGCCGGGTTCGCGGCGATCCGGCGGGTGGCCTCGATCCCGTCCACCACCGGCATCGAGATGTCGACGAGAGCCACGTCGGGGACGTGCTCGGCGGCGAGCGCGGCTCCGGCCGCGCCGTCCGCGGCCTCGGCGACGACCTCGATGTCGTCCTCCGCGTCGAGGAGCGCGCGGAAGCCGCCGCGGATGAGCGGCTGGTCGTCGACGAGCAGGACCCGGATCATGGTGTGCCGCCGGGGTCGGTGCCGTTCAGCGGGAACTCAGCGCGGACGGTGAACCCGCCCTCCGGCCGGGGTCCGGCGTGCAGCCGCCCGCCGAGTCCCGTGACCCGCTCGCGCATACCGGTCAGGCCGGTACCCGGTTCCGGCTGTACCGCGGGGGTCGCCCTGCCGTCGTCGTCGATGTGTACGGCCAGCGCGTCCGGCCGGAAGTCGAGACGGATCCAGGCGGAGGCGGCCCCGGCGTGCCGGGCGGTGTTCGTCAGGGCCTCCTGGACGACCCGGTAGACAGCCCGGTCGAGTTCGGGTGGCAGCTCCTTCGGTTCACCCTCGACCGTGACGGTGGCGGGCAGGCCCGTGGAACTGGTCCGTTCCACCAGCACGGGCAGGAGGCCGAGTCCGGTGACCGGTGGGCCTGCCCGGCCGGGGACGGCCTCGCCGGGTGCGCGGAGCACGTCGAGGGTCGCCCGGAGTTCGCGGGTCGCGTCGCCCGCGGCCTCCTGGATGGCCAGCAGAGCCTCCGGCACGCTCTCGCCGCGCTTTCGCGCCAGATGGACGGCCACTCCGGCCTGCACCTTGATCACGGAGATGCTGTGGGTGAGCGAGTCGTGCAACTCGCGGGCGATCCGCAGCCGTTCCTCCCCCGCGCGGCGGCGTGCGGTCTCCTCGCGGAGCCGCTCGGCGTCGGCCGCCCGCCGCTCGGCGTCCGCGGCGCGCTGCTCGGCCTGGCTGAGGTTGCTGTTCCACTGGCGCCGCATCTCCGCCGCCATGACCGCGGCCACCACCCAGCCGACCAGCAGGAACCGTCCCTCGACGATCTGCCGGGCGGACTGGCCGCCGGAGGACGTGAGGGTCAGCGCCACCGTGCCCGCGGCGAACGCGCCCGCGCCCAGGACGACCGTCACCAGCCGGTGGCCCGCGAGGACGGCGGTGTAGATCGCCACGAGAACCGGTGCGGCGGCCCCGTCACCCGGGTAGCCGCGCAGATGGTAGGCGAACAGGCAGACGAGCGTGGTGGCCACGACCGCGACCGGGAAGCGGTGCCTGGCGGTGAGCGCGAGGCCCCCCACCAGCACCAGCAGGTATCCGAGCGCGTCGAGACCGGTGCGGTCGGGGACCGCCACC
This sequence comes from Streptomyces sp. NPDC004721, assembly GCF_053601495.1. NCBI lineage: Bacteria > Bacillati > Actinomycetota > Actinomycetes > Kitasatosporales > Streptomycetaceae > Streptomyces > Streptomyces sp. NPDC004721. Next base: position 94,293 of record NZ_JBSGBZ010000025.1, on the reverse strand, counting down.
ACTGAGCTGACCAGCGAGATCACGGCAACGGCACCCGCCGTCACCGCGTCCCGCGCGTAGCCGCGCAAGCTCAGCCGCATGCTCATCCCCGCACGGTAGCGCCGGTGCGCGGGGCAATACGTCACCTCGTAGGGCCATTTCCTGCGTACTTCCGGCGGAGTAGCCGTCGGGCCGGGTGGCCCCGGTGCGGCAGCGGGCAGTCCAGCCGCCAGGGCGACGACGGCGGCCCCGGCCCCGCCCATCATCGAAGGACGTCTCGGCCGACACCGCGGACGGCCGGTTCGGCAAGGGCATCGGAAGGAGAACAGGTCATGAAGAGTCACGGAGTTGACACCGCCGACACCGGGGTGCGGGAGCCGGAGCAGCCGGGCCTCCTCATCCCGTGGGCGCGCCGGTACAACCTGCTCGTCACGGTGATCTTCGGCGGCCGCCGGGGCGCGCTGAACAACACGCTGGTGGCGGCGAGCGGCGTCCGCCCCGGCGACCGGGTGCTCGACGTCGGCTGCGGCCCGGGGGTCTTCGCCGGGCGGCTCGCGGAGGCGGTGGGGCCCGGGGGCCGGGTGGTCGGCGTCGACCCCTCGGCACCGATGGTCGAGTACGCGACCCGGCACGCGGGCCGGTCCGCCAACTGCCGCTTCGTCCTCGCGGCCGCGCAGTACCTGGACCTGCCCGACGGTGAGTTCGACGTGGTCACCTCGACGTTCGCGATGCACCACATCCCCGAGGGGCACCGGAAGACCGCGCTGGCGCAGATGTACCGCGTGCTGCGGCCCGGCGGGCGGCTGCTGATCGCGGACGCCTTCCCGAGCGGCCCGGTGGCTCCCCGGGTGACCCGCGCCATCGCCGGGATGATGGTCCACGGTGTCGCGCACGGGGAAGTCACGGAGGATCCCATGTCCGCCGCCGACGTGCGGCAGTACGCGGACGTGCTCCGTGCCGTCGGGTTCACCGAGCCCAGGTTCGCCGACGTGCGGCCCTGGACGCGATATCTGCTCGCGGAGCGGCCGGCGGCCGCTTGAGCACGGGGTGGGGCGCCACCGCGGGGGAGCGGCGCCGTCCCGGAACGGTCGGGCCGGGTGGCCGGGTCACGGCAGCGTGACCCGGCCACCCGGCCTGTGTTGATGTCGCTCGGAAGCCCTCTTTGAAGTCTGACTGCCGTCCCCGGCCGGTCCGTCGGCTGTCAGGCACTGGTCGGGGTCCACCAGGTGGATGAGCGCGGGAAGGACGCCGATGAGGAAATCAGCGAGGGCGCCCATGAGGAACTCCGCCGCCGAACCGCGCAGAAGGAGTTTCCCGTCACCCTCCAAGTGGAGAATGACGGGCTCTTGGCCTCCTCCGAGGATCTGGAGTTGTCCGTGTCGCCCGTCGATCTTCTCGCCAACTACTGACGGAGTGGGGGTAATCGCCTCCACTTGAGCGTGAATCCGCTCGCGCGGCGGGGGTTGAACGCCATACTTGCCGAAGTGGTCAGTCAGCGACTGATATACCCGGCCTATCATCACTGGGCCAGACCCCCACAGCCGGACTACCTGCCGCCTGACTCTCTGTACCTGGCACGCAGGTTTCGCCCGGCACGAAGCGAGGAGAGAAGGATGCCCGAAACTACGGCTCCGTCCACCGAGTTGACGTCGCAGTACATCAACCAGGTAACCAGCGACCTTGAGCGCAACGTCAAGGAGCAGGAACGCATCACGGCGGAAATCACGGCGTTGCAGTCCCAGTTGGCCGCCCTTCAGCACGACCACACCCTGCTGGTGAGCATGCAGCAGGCACTCGGTATCGCGGCAACGGCCCCCGAGCCCGCGACCACCGCCAGCGCCTCCGTGCCCTCTCCCCGGAAGAAGACCACTGCCGAGCCTGGCAAGAAGGCGAAGACGGCGACCGCGAAACAGCCCACGGTCAAGAAGCAATCCGCCAAAAGCCCCGCGCCCAAGAACGACGCTGCCGCGAAGAAGGCACAACCCACGCTGGCCGAACTCGTCCGCCGCCACCTGACCGAGCAGAGCGAGCCGCGCTCCGCCGCGGAAATCGCCACGGCACTCGGCCAGGCACACGCCGACCGCGACATCAAAACCACCGTCGTACGCACCACTCTCGAAAACCTTGTGGCCAGGAGCCAGGCTCAGCGCAGCAAGCAGGGCACGTCCGTCTTCTACACCGCTCCCAACCCGCCGGAGCCCACGGCAGCCTCCAAGACCGAGGCCCAGTCCGAACCCGCCGAATAGGCCACGCTCGTCGTGCGCTGAACCACTGCCGCCCGACGCGGAGTCGGCAGACCCGAGGAAACGGGCCGGGCAGCCCCGAGGCCGGCTCCTCTACTCCGGGTCCTCCGCGTCGGCTGCGGCACGGGCGGCCAGTCGCTCATACCGCTGCCTGGCCGCCTGCGGGGTGCCCAGCCCGAGCCCGAAGGCGATCTCCTGCCAGGTCATGCCACGGCCTCGTGCCATCTGGAGCAGTCCGGTCTCCAGTTCGTCCATTTCCCCGCGAACCAGCGGGACGAGACTCAACGCGGCCGTGATGTCGGCGCGATCCACCTCCGGCTCGCCGTCATCCGGCTGTGCCGCCCCGCTGAGCAGGAACGACACGAGTCTGACGGCCTCGTGCGGCGCGATGACCGAGGGATGTACCTGTCGCCGGCGTTGCTCGTCGGTGGCCGCGTGCCGCTCGGCGATACGGAACAGGGACGCGTAGACGCGCTGCGCCCGCGCCTGCTCCGGCTGCGGAGGCGTGAAGGGGTCTGCGTGCTGATCAGAAGTCGACGACATGAGACGAGGATGGGGCAGCATGCACCGGGAAGTCAACAGGACGTTTTAAACAACTAGTTCAATTCCGTGCCGGCTCGCGCGGAAAAGTGCGCCTGGAACCCTTGACACCTCCACCCGGCCAGCGGATAGTTTCTGGCCGCTCAGCGCCACGGCGTTGCGCCGAGCGCACCGGAGGGCGGCTGAGTCGCCCGGTGCGGGGCACCACATGATCGAGGAGTCTCATGGCCGAGCCGACCGACGAACCGGGTACACCAGCGCCTCGCGGGGTGCTGCAGAGCGCCGACCGCGCCCTGGTAGCCCTGCTCTCGTTCACCGAGCGGCGGCCCGAGTGGGGCGTCAGCGAGATCGCCCGCCACCACGGCTGGGACAAGGCGGTCGCCCAGCGGCTGCTCACCACGCTCACCGCGCGCGGGTTCCTCACCTGCGACACGATCACGCGCCGCTACCGTCTCGGGCCGTCCGTGCACCGGCTGGCCCGGGTGGGCGAACACAGTGGGGTCCTGCCCTCGCTGGTCCGGCCGATCCTCGCCCGTATCCTGCGCGAGACCGGGGAGAGCGTCGTCCTCAACGTCCCCAACGGGGGCGGGTACCGTTGTGCCGCGGCCGTCGACGGTACGGGACCGGTCCGCTACACCGCGATCGTGGGCGCCCTCATCCCCGGCCATGCCGGAGCGTCCGGACACGCGATCTTCGCCCACTACCCCGAGGCGGAGATCCAGAAGACCTTCGGAGCCACCCCGCTCCAGCGCTTCAACGAGCACACCATCACCGACCTCGACGCCCTGCTCGCCTGCTACGCCGGTGTACGCGAGCGCGGCTACAGCGTCAGCCACGGCGAGTACGACGAGGCCGTCTCCGCCGTCTCCGCGCCCGTCTTCCAGGCCGGCACGATCGCCGCGTCCCTGACCGTCATCGGTCCCGCGCACCGCATCGACGCGGGCGTCGACCGGCTCGCCGAACTCGTCACCGCCGGAGCCGCGGAGGCCACCGCCACCCTCGGCGCCTGACCGGCCCACCGGTCACCCGCGCCCGCGCCGGCTTCGTCGCTCACCGGCGACACCCGCCTCCCGCTCCACCTTCACCCTCCCCTTTTCTTCATCTCCCTGTTCCCGTCCTCCTTCGGCGTCCCCCGACCCGCCAGGACTCGCCCACGCAAGGGATGTCCCGTGCCCCATCACACTTCCGCACCGCCCACCGCGCCCCCGCCCTCCCCCGTCGAGGAGCCGACGCACCATCCCCGGGTTCGCGAGCCCGTCGTCTTCGTCCTGCTGGTCGTGCTCTCCGTCGTCGGCGCCGTGATCGGAGCGGACCTCGTCGCCAAGCTGGGAATCTCCGCGAACACCTCCGTCGTCGGCGCCCTGATCGCCATGCTCGTGGGGCGCATCCCGCTCGGCGGGCTGCGCGGTATGCGGTCCGTCCATCGGCAGAACCTCGCCCAGTCCGCCATCTCCGCCGCCACCTTCGCCTCGGCGAACGCGCTGCTCACATCCGTGGCGGTGCCGTACGTCTTCGGCCGCAAGGACCTCGTGTGGCCCATGCTGAGCGGCGCGTTCATCGGACTGCTCATCGACACGTGGGTGCTCTACCGCTCCTTCGGCTCCCGGCTGCTGCCCGCCACCGCGGCCTGGCCGCCCGGCACCGCCGCCGCGGAGACCATCAAGGCCGGAGACCAGGGCGGCCGCCGCGCCCTCGTCCTGGGCGCCGGAACGCTCGTCGGCATCGGCGGGACCCTGCTCAGCCTGCCGCTGTCGGCCGCGGGCGTCGCCTTCCTCGGCAACGTGTGGGCGCTGCTGATGTTCGGCATAGGCCTCGGCATCCGCCAGTTCAGCCCCGACCTGTTCCACACCGACATCGGCGCGGGCTACGTCCCGCACGGCGTGATGGTCGGCGCCGGCATCGTCGCACTCGGCCAGGCCGCGGTGCTGCTGCTGCGCCGTCGCGCCGGCCGCACCGCGCACCAGCCGGTGCGGGCCGCCGCGGAGACCGGTCCCGCGGGCAGCCCCACCGCCGAAACCGCCGCCGACCCCAGCACCGCCGTCACCGTCGACGAACGCGCCCTGCGCCACACCCTGCTGCGCGGATACGCCCTCTTCACCGCCGGCGCCGCGGTCCTCGCCGTCGTCGGCGGCCTCGTCGGGGACATGAGCCCCACCGGTCTGGTCGCCTGGGTCCTGTTCGCCGCGTTCGCCGCCCTCGTGCACGAGCTGATCGTGGGCCTGGCCGCGATGCAGTCCGGCTGGTTCCCCTCGTTCGCGGTCACCCTGATCTTCCTGATCGCGGGCCTGCTCATCGGCATCCCGTCCGTTCCGCTCGCCCTCCTCGTCGGCTACGTGTCCGCCACGGGTCCCGCGTTCGCCGACATGGGCTACGACCTCAAGGCCGGCTGGCTGCTGCGGCGCGAGCACCGTCCCTGGGACCCCTTCGAGCGCGAGGGCCGGCGCGAGCAGTTCCGGGCGGCGCTCATCGGCTTCGGCGCGGCGCTCGTCGTCGTCGCGGTCCTGTGGCAGTCCTACTTCCGCCAGGGACTCATCCCGCCGGTCGCCAAGGTGTACGCCGACACCGTCAAGCACGGGCTCGGCGACCCGGGCGTGATGCGCACCCTGGTGCTGTGGGCGATCCCCGGCGCGCTCGTCCAGCTCCTCGGAGGCACCAAGCGGCAGATGGGCGTCATGCTCGCCACGGGCCTGCTGATCCTCACACCGCAGGCCTGCTGGATGGTCCTGGCCGCGCTCGCCGTCCGCGTCGGCTACCGCCGTCTGCGCGGTCCGCGGGCCGAGGAGGAGCTCAACCTCGTGGGCGCCGGACTCATCGCCGGATCCTCCCTCGGCGACTCGGCCCAGATCATCAAGGCCGGCTGAGCGGGCCCGCCCCCTTTGTCCACCAGGCGGGAAGCGCCCTGCCGTCCCGCCGCATCCCGCACCGCTGTCACGCGGTACCGATCACGCAGCACCTAGGAGATCCACCCCATGGAGATGTTCAGCCGCCTCGAGCCGCGCGGCGAGTACCTCAGCTTCGAGCTCGCCCTCGCCGCCCGCAAGCTCGTCGAGGAGGTCATGCTCGTCAAGCCCGGTGAGCACGTCGTCCTCACCGGCGACACCAGCAGCGACCGCCGCGTACTCGAAGCCACCGCACAGGCGGTCGCCGCCGCCGGCGCCCACCCCGTCGTCGTCTGGTACGAGACGCTGCCCAGCTCCTCCATGGAGCCGCCGCGGCCTGTCGCCGGTGCCATCGCCGACGCCGACGTGTGGATCGAGTTCGCCGTCTCGTACGTCATGCACTCCGACGCCTTCCGGACGGCCATGGCCAACGGCTGCCGGTACACCAACCTGACCGCGATGGACGTTCACATGCTCGTCGCGACTGTGGGACGGCCCGACTTCCAGGGCGTCATCAAGCTCGGCAAGGCACTGGTGCGGTTGCTGGAGCAGGCGGACGAAGTCCGTATCACCTCGGCGGCGGGCACCGACCTGGTGGGCCGCAACGGAGACCGTCCCATCAACCTGCGCGGAAAGCCCGCCGAGAAGCCCGGCGAGACCGTGATGCTGTCCGGGCAGATCTCCTGGAACCCGCTGGAGGAGACCCAGGACGGCGTCCTCGTCTTCGACGGCGCCCTGTGGCCGCCGGACCAGCTCGGCCTGCTGCGCTCCCCCGTCCGTCTCACGATCGAGAAGGGCGTCGTCACGGCCATCGACGGCGACGGCCAGGACGCGGCCGTCTTCCGTCGCTGGATGGAGTCCTGGAACGACCCGAACATGTACCGCATCGCCCACTGGTCCCTCGGCTTCAACCCGGGCGTGCCCGCCCCCACCGGCCGCATCGTCGAGGACGAGCGTGTCTTCGGCTGCGTCGAGCTGGGCATCGGCACCAAGGGTGCCTGGATCGGCGGCGAACCGTGGGTCGCCGCCGCCCACACCGACGGCTCGGTCAGCGCGCCCTCCATCCACCTCGACGGCGAGTGCATCGAGAGGGACGGTGTGTACGTGCATCCCGAACTCGTCGAGATCTGCCGTGAGCTGGAGGTCGAGGGCTACTGATGGCCACTGTCCATCGCCACGGCGGCATGGTGTGCACCGACCACACTCTCGACGTCCCGCTGGACCACTCCCGCCCCGACGGCCCGTCGATCTCCCTCTTCGCCCGCGAGGTCGTCGCCGCCGGCAACGAGCACCGCGACCTGCCCCGCCTGCTGTGGCTCCAGGGCGGCCCGGGCGGCCGCGCGGAGCGCCCGAACGCCGCAGGTGCCTGGCTGAAGCGTGCGCTGAAGGAGTACCGGGTGGTCCTCATGGACCAGCGCGGCACGGGCCGGTCCACGCCCGCCGACCGGCACACCCTCGCGGTCCATCCGTCCCCCGAGGCCACGGCCGCGTACCTCGCGCACTTCCGTGCCGACGCCATCGTCCGCGACGCCGAGCTGCTGCGCGGGTTCCTCGTCGGCGACCGGCCGTGGACCGTGCTGGGCCAGAGTTTCGGCGGTTTCTGCGCACTGACCTATCTCAGCCATGCCCCGCACGGCCTGGACCAGGTCTTCATCACGGGCGGCCTGCCGACGCTGACAGGGCACGCCGACGATGTGTACCGGGCCGCGTACCGGCGCACCGCCCGCCACAACGAGCTGTTCTTCGCCCGCTACCCGGACGATCGGGAACTCGCCCGAAGGATCGCCGCGCACCTCGGCAGCCACGACGTGCGCATGCCGTCCGGCGAGCGGCTGAGCCCCCGTCGCTTCCAGTCCCTCGGCATAGGTCTGGGCACCTCGTCCGGCTTCGACGCCCTCCACTACCTGCTGGAGAGCGCGTTCGTGGCCGGGCCGGCCGGACCACGGCTGTCGGACGCCTTCCTGTACGGCGCCCAGGCCACGCTGTCCTTCGCGCCGCGCCCCCTGTACGCGGTGCTCCACGAGCCCATCTACGCCCAGGGCGGCCGGGCCACCGCATGGTCGGCGCACCGCGTCCGCGAGGAGTTCCCCGAGTTCGACGCGGACGGTGACGGCCCGTTCCTTTTCACCGGCGAGATGATCTACCCCTGGCAGTTCGACGAGGACCCGGCGCTGGTTCCGCTGCGCGAGGCGGCGCATCTGCTGGCCGCGCGCAGCGACTGGCCCGCCCTGTACGACCTGAACCGGCTCGCCGGCAACAGGGTCCCGGTGGCGGCAGCCGTGTACTTCGACGACATGTTCGTCGACCGCGAGCAGTCCCTCGAGACCGCCGAGGTGGTCCGTGGTCTGCGGCCGTGGATCACCAACACCCATGCCCACGACGGCGTCCGCGCCGACGCCGCCGTGCTGGACCGGCTGATCGCGATGGCGCGCGGCGAGGTGTGAGGCCCCGGCCCGCCGACCCGGTGCCGATCCCCGCTCGGCGTCGTACGAGCGGGGATCGGCGGCGTGTCGACCATGATGGTGGCCGGCTCCGACTCCGAGCACGTCCGGCGAAGCCCTCGGTACGTCTCGTACGACCGGTACGGGAGGACGCACGTCGGCCCGGCTGCCCGAGGAGCGCGGCTCAGGTGGCCTGCGGCCAGGTGCGCAGCAGGCCGGCGATCCTCTCGGCGGTGCAGCCGGGATCGCGCAGCAGGTCGCGCAGGGCGATGGCGTCCTCGCGGGTGGGCTTGACCGTGATACCGGAGGCCTCCAGATACATCACGCCCGTCGCCGCGGCCACGGCCATGTTGGAGCGCTCGAGCCAGCGACAGCGACCGAGGATGTGCACGAGGGCGGCGGCGCGGGCGTAGGGGCCGTCGTAGACGGGTGTTCCCAGCAGTTCGGCACGGTGGCAGGCGACCGCGGCCACGGGCACCCCGTAGTCGTCGGGGGCGGGATCCCCCGCTCCCGCGAGTTCGGCGACCTGCAGGATCCAGGGGACGTCGATGTGCAGTTCCATTACGCGGCGTGCGCTCCCCGGGGGCGGCGATCGGCCTCTTCCGCCTCGTCGAAGAGACTCTGGTGCTCGTCGAGGAAGCGCCGCGCGGCATCCAGACCCCGCTGCCGCAGCCCGCTGGTGTCCTCCCGCACCAGGCCGGCGATGTAGTCACCGAGGCTCAGACCGCGGTCCCTCGCACGGGCCTCGGCCAGTTCCTTGATCTCGTCATCGACGCGCACGCCCAGCTGTGTCTTCGCCATCCACCGATGGTAACAGCTGTTACCACTCAGGCGGCCCGAACGCGTACCGGGTTTCCGCACACCACCCAGCCGCTCAGTAGCGCTCGGCCTTGGCCAGTCGGGGCGTCAGTTTGGGCTCGGGAGGTTTCCGGCTGAACACGATGGGCTGCTCGCGCTTGCCGGGTTCCAGGTTCTCCGCGCCCGCGTAGCGGGTCTCGACCACGTGCCCCTGCGCGTCCAGAAAGTCGACCTGCACGGCGTAGGACGCCTTGCGGTCGGTCTTGTTGGTGATGGTGACCAGGGAAGCCAGTACACCTCCGGTCTGCGTCCTGGGCACTCCGGTCAGACTCACCTCCGACCGCGCGTTGCCGCCTCCCTTGACACCCTTGAGCGCCTTCTCGGCGGCCGCGGCCCGCCGGGCGGTCTCGGCCGACACCGACGCCTCGAACTCCGAGGCACGCGCGGACGCGGACGAGGCCGCCGCCGACGCCGAGGCACGGGCGGAGGCGATGGCCGACGACGCGGAGGACGGCAGCGGATGGGACGAGAACGACGCCGTGTTGGGAGGAGTCGGCCTCGGGCTGACCGTGGAACCCCCGCCGCCGCTGTTGCCGCATCCGGTCAGCACGCCGGCTGCGAGAGCGAACATCACGGTGGCCGAGGCCCGGGCGAAGCACTGCCGGTGCGGGCGGACACGGTGAAGGGACGGCGGCACGTCTTCCGTCGACTGAGGGCGCATGACCTCATCGTCCGCACTGCGTGTCCGGTACGCGACGCGGGCCGGTCCTGATGGGTGACCCTCCCGCCTCCTCGTATCGCCCGGCGGGGCGCCGGAGCACCCGGCCGACATCGGGTCCGCCGGACACCGGTCCAGGATTCACGGCAGGTGACCGCGTCACCGGCAGCGTCGTTGAGGGGCGCGGGCACGGGGCGGCAACCTGACGCCGCCGGCGTGGGGATGGCCCTGACGCCGCCCACCCCCCTCCCCGGCACAGGCGATCACCGGGGGCCGTGAGGCCCGGGTTGCCGAGTTCCCGCACATGGCGGGCCTGGTGGACGTCACCCACTGCGTGCGTGGCGAACACGCCGAACCGTCTTCCTGAGGGCCGGCGTACGGCACCCCTCCCGGAATTCACGGCTCGGACATAAGATGTCTGACGTCTGAACTCCCAGCCGAGAAGTCGAGTGTGAGGAGCCGTGCGTGCGCTCTGCCCCCGTGCCCGGAGAGGCCGCCGTGCCCGGAGAGCCCGGAGAACCCGGGCAGAGGGAATCGCGGGACCCTGGACAGTGGCCACGCGACCATCGCGTGGCCGTCCTCGGTGCCGGCGCCATCGCCCGTGACCACGTCGCCGCGCTCGCGGGTGTCCCGGGAATGCGGCTGGCCCACGTAGTCGACCGGCATCCCGAGCGGGCCGCCGCGCTGGCCGCCCTCGCCGAGGGAGCCACCTGGTCCACCGACCCGGCGAGCGCGTGGTCCGACGGCATCGACGTCACCGCAGTGTGCACCTCCCCCGAATCGCATGCGGAGTTCTCCGTGGCGGCGCTCGAGGCCGGCCGCGCGGTCCTCCTGGAGAAGCCCGCCGCGCTGAAGGTGGCCGACGTCGACCGGGTCCTCGCGGCCGCGGAGACCACCGGCCGGCCCCTGCTCGTCGCCCAGACGGCGCGCTTCCAGCCCGTCCACCTGGAAATCGCCCGGGCGGTCGCCGAGGGCGCGATCGGCACACCCCGCCTGGCCCACCTCACCTGGTACACCGGGCACGTCTGGCCCGGAGGCTGGCGGGGCTGGCAGCTGAACCCGGCCCGCTCCGGAGGCCATGTCGCCCACAACGGCGTACACGCCCTCGACCTGCTGACCTGGCTCATGGACGACGAGCCCGTCCGCGTCTTCGGCCGCCCCTGCCGCACATGGGCGCCCGGGATGCCGACCCCCGACAGCTTCCAGATCCTCGTACGCTTCGCCGGCGGCGCCCTCGCCACCGTCGAACTGTGCTACGCCCTCGCGGCACGCGGCACGTTCGTCCGCCGGCTCGTGCTGTCCGGCACGGCCGGCACCCTGCACCACAGCAGCGAGGACGAGCCGAGAGCGCACTCCGCGCCGCCGGTCGCCCCCGCCTCGATCGACGGCGCCATGACGGAGCAGACCAGGCACCTGCGCGACGTGCTCGACGGGGTGGCCGCCCCGCTGACCGCGCCCCACCAGGTACGTGCCGCTCTGGCCGCCGCCCTGGCGGCACAGCTCAGCGCGGACGAGGGCCGCCCCGTCGACGTCAAGGAAGTCTGCTGACATGAGGATCCTCATCGCATCCGGGGTCCGGCACGCCCGTGACTACGTGCCGCTGCTGCGGTCCCTGCCAGGCTTCGAGGTGATCGGCTGCGCCGACTCCGCCGACAGCCCCTTCGCCGAGGACAGTGCCGCCCTCGCCCGTACGACGGGCATCCCGCTGCTCGACCTGGACCAGGGCCTCGCCTCCTGCGACATCGCCCTCGTGTGCAGCGAACCCACGCGGCACGTCGAACTCGCGCTGAGAGCGCTCGAAGCGGACCGACACGTCATCGTCGACAAGCCCGCCGCGACCGACACCCGCGGCGCGCAGCGCCTGTGGGACGCGGCCGACCGCTCCCGCGGACTGCTCACCGCCGTCCACCGTCTCTACTCTCCGCAAGTAGTACGGGCCCGGCGCATCGTGGACTCCGGCGCGATCGGCCTGCCCCTGGCCGTCGACGCGGAGTGGCTCGCGGCCGGCGGACTCGACGGCACCACGGTCGAGCGCCCCGAACTCGTCTGCGACCCCGCCTTGTCCGGTGGCGGCGAACTGATGAACTTCGGGTGGTATCCGGCCCTGGCGGTCCGGCACCTGACCGGCCTGGACGTGGACGAGGTCGTCGCCTTCAGCAGTGCGGCGCCCCACGCACCGCTGTTCGACGGTCCCCACGGCACCCACGGTGTCGAGGACGCGGCGGTGCTCTCGCTCCGCCTGCGCAACGGAGTGGTGGCGACCGCCACCGTGGCCCGCACACCCGCCGGCATCGGCCCGGCCCCCGTCTCGTCCACCCTGCGCGTGCTCGGCTCGCACGGCCACGTACTCGCCGACGAGGACGCTCCCTCGGTCTCGGTGCGCGGTGCGGACGGCGTAGGCGTCTCCCGCCAGGTCGGCGGTCCCGCCGGGGTGACGGCACTGCGCCGATTGTTCACCGAGTTCCGCGACGACATCCGCCACGGACGCACTCCCCTGGTCACGGTGGCCGACATCCACGCGGCCGTCGCGGTGGTCGAGGCCGCGCTCGGCTCGGCACGCCGGAACGGCGCCCCCCTCGCACCGGCGGTCCGCGAGTACACCAAGCCTGTGTGAGCGGCGGCACACAGCCGCAGGGCTTCCGATTCGAACGGTGGAGGCGTACGTTCCGCTTACCTCGCGTAGGCGCCTTCGAGGCGCCGGCCCGCCGGTCCTGGGCGGCGGGCCACGCGGGGGCCAACTGAACCTGCTTCGGTGACCGTGACACCGGGCGGAGCCTGGTGACCCGGCCGCTGACGGTCCGGCCGATCATGCCGGCGAACGCGGGCAGCCGATCCGCGTGTTCGTCCCACTCGTGCGCTTGCTCCTCACCGGATAGTGGTAGTCGGCAGCCCACACGGCGCGGCGATGAGTATTCCTCACCCGGAGAGTCTCACCACCGTTGTCGACACCACCGGAGGAACACATGGCTCAACTACTGAGGGTCCAGAACTTCAACGTCTCCAGTGACGGAATCGGCGCCGGGGAGGACCAGAGCTTCGAGAGTCCGTTCGGCCACGTCCGCCCCGAGAGGCTGTTCGCCTGGGCCGGGGCCACGGCGAGCTGGCCCATGCGCACCGACCCCGGGGGGAGTCGGGGCCTCGACGACTACTTCACGCGGGACTACGCGCGCAACATCGGCGCCGAGATCATGGGCCGCAACAAGTTCGGGCCCCAGCGCGGACCCTGGAACGACCACGAGTGGCGCGGCTGGTGGGGTGAGGAACCCCCGTTCCGCACCCCGGTGTTCGTCATGACGCACCACAAGCGCCCTTCGTTCACGCTCTCCGACACCACCTTCCACTTCGTCGACGGCGACCCGGCCACGGTCCTCGATCGGGCCAAGGAGGCGGCGCAGGGCAAGGACGTACGGCTCGGCGGCGGGGTCACCACCGTCCGGCAGTTCCTCGACGCCGACCTCGTCGACACCATGCACATCGCCGTCTCCCCGGTGAAGTTCGGCTCCGGACTACGGCTCTGGGAGTCACCCGACGAGTTGCTCGACCGGTTCCACCTCGAGGTCGTGCCCAGCCCGAGCGGCGTGACGCACCACCTGTTCTGGCGGAAGTGACACGAGGACCCACCGGGTAGCGGCGCACCGGCCCTGAGTTGCCCCACCACGCCGGCGGGGACGACGGGCCGGCACCGCCATCGGGTTGCCGGAGGCGCTGCTGACCGGATTCGTCGGCGGGTCGCGGCCGCGTGTGCGAGGGTGGTCGGCATGTCGGAGGAGCCGATACGGGGCCCGCGAAGCGGCCGTGACCGTCGACGGGATGTCATCGCGGCTGTCATCACGTGTTCGGCGATCGGAGCCGCGATCGTTCACGTGGTCAAACCCGATCTGACGATCGACGCGGTCACCGCCGCACTCCTCGCGGTGGCCGTAGTGCCGTGGCTGGGCGCCCTGTTCGACAGTATCGAGCTGCCCGGCGGGACGAAGTTCCAGTACAAGCGACTCGTCGACCGCATCGAGGCAGCCGAGGAGCACAGCGCACGAGCCGGTCACGTGGCTGATGACGCGTCACGCACCGCCCGTCTCGCTTTCGTGGCCGGCGGCAGTGCGGACGACGAGGGGGCCACCGGCTCCGCGGTGAGCGATGCCGTTGCGCAACTCGCCGCCGAATACACCCAGGTGCGAGAACGCATGGCGAGCAGCCCCGAGCGCACCAACCTGATGGAGCAGATCTTCGCGGACCTCGTGACCGCCACCCGCCGCGAACGGGACTTCGACGTCGAGGGCTCGCTCGGGTCCGAAGATCCCGGGACCCGGCTCGCTGCCTACGCGCGCCTTTACGCGCGCCCCGACGCCGATCATCTCGACCCCTTGGTGGAGGCCGTCCTCGGAGACGAGGATCGCGCCTTCAGCCAGTACTGGGGCTTCAAGGCGATCACCGCCGTCGTCGACGCGGCAGGCGCGGGCGGTCTGCGGATCGGCGACATCGACAGACTGGAGACCTGTCTCTCCCGCCTTCCCCGCGACAGCGACCGCATCGGTGTCCTCGCGCGCCTGCTCGACAAGATCAGCGCCCGCTGACCGAGCCACACAGCCACTCGAACGCGGGGATCACGAAATCCCGTAAGACTCAACTTCGGGGTTGCGCCCCGGAGTTCCCAGACGGTTCGATGACCCGGGTTCTACGACTGTGTACGACTGTGGGCCCTTCCCGTGTCGTACATCCCTTAAATCGACAAAGAGCCGAGGTATCCGTATGTCCTTACGTCGTTCCCTGCTCACCGTCCGCGTGGTCGCCCTGCTTCAGTCCGTGCTGCTCCTCGTCCAAGTCGCCCTGGCCGGGGGCTTCCTGGGCGGGCACTTCGACATGCTGGAGATGCACGGCATGCTGGCCCGCGGGGTCGTGGGCGTGGCCATGGTGATGGCCGTGGCCGCCTTCCTGGTGCGCCGGGCGGGCGGCCCGTCATCGTTCCTCGGCCCCTCGGTCCTGCTGCTGATCGCACTCCTCGGCCAGGTGGTGCTCGGTGTGAAGCACAGTGTGCCCGCCCACGTGGTGCTCGGGGTGACCATCGTCGCGGCTACGGCGATGCTCACCCAGCGCGTGATGGCCACCCCGCTGCCGCCCAGTGACTCCCCCGGTCCGCCGGACACCCCGGACCGTGCATCGGAGCTGGTCGCGTGAGACGGCGTACCGTCCTGAACGCGGGGGGCGCCGTCCTCGGCGTGGGAGCCGTGAGCCTGGCCGCCCGGCCCCTGCTGCGCTCCTATTTCAGCGAGGGCAAGCCCGGCCGACTGCTCGGCAGCACGGCGAAACTGCCCCGGCCCCACCAGGTGCCCCTGCCCGTGCCGCCGGTCCTGGAGCCCGCCTCCAGCAGCGGCACCACGGACACCTACGACATCACCCAGCGCGTGGCCGAGTTGGAGATCCTGCCCGGTCTCAGGACGAAGGCCTGGACGTACGGCGGTACGTTCCCGGGGCCCACCATCGTCTCCCGTTCCGGGCGGCGCACCGTGGTACGGCACCGCAACGAACTGGACCAGCCCGTCGTCGTGCACCTGCACGGCGGGCACACCCCGGCGGCGAGCGACGGCTACCCGACCTCGCTCATCCTGCCCGCCGACGGCTCCTACGACGCCCACCGCGCCGTCCAGGGCATGGCCGGCGGCAAGCACGGCATGTCCATGGACCACGGCGCGATGGACCTGGCCGAGGGGGTGCGGAGCTACACCTATCCGTTCAAGCAGCGCGCGGCGACGCTCTGGTACCACGATCACCGCATGGGCTACACCGGGGCGAGCGTGTGGATGGGGCTGGCCGGGTTCCATCTCGTCCACGACGACGAGGAGGACCGGCTGCCGCTGCCGAGCGGCGAGCGCGACATTCCGCTGATGATCACGGACCGGTCCTTCGCGGAGGACGGATCGTTCCGTTACCCCATGGTGGATCCGGGATTTCACGCTCCAGGCGTCACCGATGCCTACATGAACGGCGTACTGGGTGACGTGGTGCTGGTCAACGGAGCGCCCTGGCCGGTGCACGAGGTGCAGCGGCTGCGCTATCGCCTGCGGTTCCTCAATGCCTCCAACGCCCGTGTGTACAAACTGGAGTTGGACCCGCAGCCCGAGGGCGGGGACGCCTTCGTGCAGATCGGCGGCGACGGCGGGCTGCTGTCCTCGCCCCGCCCCCACGACGCGTTGGAGATCGCACCCGGCGAACGCTTCGACGTCGTCGCCGACTTCTCCCGGTTCCGCGCGGGCACCGAGGTGCGTCTGTTGAACCGCTTCGGAGACGGTACGACCGCCGAGGTCATGCGCTTCGACGTGGGGTCGGGCTCACCCGAGGACGACACGAAGGTGCCGGCGAAGCTGAGCGAGGTGGTCGCGCTGGAGCCCGGCCGGGCCGCGGTCACCCGGGACTTCCACTTCCGCGGCTCGGTCGCCGGGTGGACAATCAACGGCCTGGAGTACCGGCCGGGCCGGGCTCTGGCCAGGCCCAAGCTGGGACAGACCGAGGTGTGGCGGTTCACCACCAACTTCCACCATCCGGTCCATCTCCACCTCGACCACTTCCAGGTGGTCTCGCGGAACAACCGGGAACTGGGGGCGTACGACCACGGCTGGAAGGACACCGTGGCCCTGCGCCCGGCCGAGGCCGTCGAAGTGGTCGTCCGTTTCACCGACTACACCGGTCCCTTCATGCTCCACTGCCACAACCTGGAGCACGAGGACATGGCCATGATGGGCGACTTCGTCACCGAGTAGCACCCGCACGCGGAGCGGCCGGCCGCCATGTGTCCGACGGGCTGAGGCAGCCGGCCGCCGTATGCCCGCGACGGCCGTCAGTGCCGGATTCGGATGGATGTTTCCTTTCGTTGGCCTGTGGCGGACCCTGGAAGGGAGGGGTACGTCCGGAGGGCGTGACCTGTCGGCGGTGATGGGAATGAAGGGTTCGATCCGGATCGGAAGCATCCGAGGGCTGGCGATTGAGGCTCACTGGAGCGTGCCGCTGGTCATGCTCTTCTTCGCGTACGGACTGGCCAGCTGGACGCTGCCCAGGTATGAGGCGGGCCTGGCACCGGTTGTGTACGCGGCCGCCGGGGTCGTCGGTGCTTCGCTGTTGCTGGTGAGTCTGGTGGTGCACGAGGCCGCGCACGCGCTGACGGCCCGCAGGGCGGGGATAGCAGTGCGGGATGTGACGCTGTGGGCGCTCGGCGGACTGACCCGGATGGACCGGCCGACGACGGCACGCACGGCGTTCTCGGTCGCCGTCAGCGGTCCGGTCGCCAGCCTGGTGCTCGGCGGTGTCTGGCTGGGCGCGGCGGCCGGCGTGGACGCGACGACGGGGTGGCGCATTCCGGTTGCCGTGCTGGGCTGGCTGGGCGGCACGAACCTGCTGTTGGGCGTCTTCAACCTGCTGCCCGCCGCACCCCTGGACGGAGGCCGGCTGGTCCAGGCCGTGGTGTGGTGGCGTACGGGGGACCGCGAGCGGGCCCAGCGGGCGGCCGGTCGCAGCGGACAGGTCGTCGGGATGGCGCTGGCCGCCGGCGGGTGGGTGGTGCTCTTGCGGGGCACGACCGGCGGCTTGTGGCTGATGGCCATCGGTCTGTTCGTGGCCGGTACCGCCGCGACCGAACGGCGGTGGGCGGAGCTGGTCACCGCCCTGCGTGGCGTACGGGTGGGGCAGACGATGACCACTCCGGTGGTCACCGGGCCCGACTGGCTGACCGTGGACGGCTTCCTGTCCGAGGTGGCCGCCCGGACAGGGCACTCGGTGGTGCCCCTGCTGGACTTCGACGGTCACCCCAGCGGCCTCCTGCAGCTGCGCCGGCTGGCCGCCGTACCGCCCGGGCAGCGGGAGCGCCTGCGGGTACGGGACCTCGCGACCCCGCTGTCCCGGTGCACCCTCGCCGCACCGGACGAACTGCTGAACTCCGTACTGGAGCGCCTCGGCGCCGCGGGCGGTGGACTGCCCATCCTGGTCATGGACGACGGCCGGCTCGGCGGGATCATCACCGCGCACGACATCGACCGGTCCCGGCGGCGCTACCGAGGCCCGTCGGCCCACAGGGAGCACCCGGCGTAAGCGGCTGGGTGCTCCCCCCTTGGTGTCCCCCGGAGGGGCTCAGTTCGCGTGGGCGAAGGGCACCCGGGTCCAGCTCAGGACCTGCTTGCTGCCCGGATCGATCGTCACCTTCAGCCAGTTGCGGACGTCGGTCGAGCCGTCGATGGTGACCCGGTGGAGGTTGGGCGCGACGGTCTTGACCCCGTAGAAGGGCAGCCACTGGGAACCGGTGTCCAGCGGCTTGTCGCTGTTGTAGACGTGGCTGTCGCCGTTGAAGAGGTACACCGGGCCCCGGAACTTGGCCGACTCCTCGGCGATCGCCTTGACGATCGGCTGGAAGGCGTAATAGTCCGCGAAGGACGGGCCGGTGACCGTCGGGTCGAACATGTCGGCCTGGGTGAGCAGGACGACGGCCTTGTTGTGCTCGCGCGCGGCGGCCGCGAAGGTCTCGTGGATCTCCTGCACCACTGCGGCCGTACGGCCCAGTACTTCGGCCGCCTGCTCCGGCGTGGCCGAGGTGTTGCCGGTCCACGGGGCCATGTTGTTGTTGCTGCCGACGATGTGCAGGGCGGCGAAGGCGACGTTCGCCCGGGTGTACCGGACGTCCTCGGGGTAGCCCTGGTCGGCCTGCGAGGTCACCCGGACGCTGTTGCGGCCCAGTGTCCGGTCCGGCTGGGGGAAGAAGACCTCGCGGATGGCGGCCAGGCGGTCCAGCGGGTCGTAGCTTCCGTTGTTGGGCCGGTGGCAGTCGGTCCACTCGTTGTCGCCCACCGTGTAGACCAGCGGGTCCTCGAACATGTCGAAGTCCGACTTGATCAGCTTGAAGTAGTCGTCGCTGCAGACGGTGGAGCCGTTCTTGATGTCGCCGATGTGGTTGACGAACCGTACGTCCGGGTCGGCGTTGATCTGGCTGATCACGTGGGGGAAATCCGCGATCTGGGTGTCACCGTAGGGAATGTCGCCGATCACCGCGAAGCTGAAGCGGCTGTGCCCGGGGTCGGCCGTCGCCGACGGGGTGGTCAGCGCGAAGGTGAGGGCGCTCAAGGCCAATACGACGGATGCCGCGCGACGCCACAATCTCATCGAAACCTCCTGGTGGTATGCGGCAGCACTGTTCTGCTCGGGTCTTAACTCCGCCTCGAACCGGGATGAGGGAGGGATGAACAGGCGCCGTACACCAAGATCGTCCGGGAGCTGTGCCGCGGCCGTGGCCTACGACCGCGTCGTGTACGGGCGGGCGTGCGGATCGCCGGTCGCAGGCGCGGGTGCGGGTGCGGGTTCTTCGGTGCTGCCGCTGCGGCTCGGGCTGGTGACGGCGGGCTGACCGGTCGGCAGAGTCAGCAGCAGGCCCAGGGTGATCCACACATAGGTGTTGCTGCCGAGGAAGCCGTCGAGTCCGGAGGCGTCGTCGAACCACAGCCAGACCACGCTGCTGCACAGCAGCCCGTACAGGACGGCCGCGGTCCGCAGGCGGCGTGCGTGGACCAGCACCGCGAACGACGGCAGCAGCCAGACGAGATGGTGCACCCAGGTGATCGGGCTGATCAGGCAGGAGACAAGCCCCGTGAGGGCGAGGGCGGCCGGCCAGTCGTCGGCGCGCAGGGCCCGGTGCGTGCGCCACACCCACACCGCCAGGACGAGGACGACGGTCAGGGCCCAGACGGCACGGCTGGGTTCGCCGGGTGCCGCGAGCCGGGCGAGGACGCCCTGGAGGGACTGGTTGGAGACGTAGTCGAGGCGTCCGACGCGGGTGGTGTCCCAGAGGGCGTGCGTCCAGTAGAAGCGGGACGCGTCCGGTGCCGCCCAGGCCGCGAGAACAGTGGCGACTGCGGTGACGGCGGTCGCTACGGCGGCGGCCCGCCAGCGCCGGGCGAGCAGCAGCAGGCCGATGAAGACCGCGGGCGTGAGCTTGACGGCCGCGGCGAGCCCGATGCCCGCCCCCGCCCAGCGTCCCCAGCGGCCGCGCCCGCTGGACAGCAACCACCCGTCGGCGAGCACGAGGGTCAGCAGCAGGAGGTTGACCTGTCCGAAACTGATGGTGTCCCGTACGGGTTCGAGCAGCGCCAGCGCGCAGGCCGCCAGGGCCCAGCCGAACCAGCCGTACCGGCGCAGTTCCCGGCCGACGAGGATCCACAGCACGGCGGCGACGGCGGCGAGGTTGAGCAGCAGCGCGCCCGCGATCGCCGTGTTCGGGCCGACGAGCGCCATCGGCAGCATGCTCAGGGCGGCGAACGGCGGGTAGGTGAAGCCGTAGGTGGTCCCCGGCACCTGGTAGTCGTAGATACGGCCGCCGTGGTGCACCCAGTCGTTCACGGCGCCGTAGTAGACGCGCAGGTCGAACCAGCCGCGCAGCAGCGGCACGGTGGCGGTGAAGACGGTCACGGCCACGGCGAGGCACAGGACGAGGACGAGCCGTCCCCTGTCGGTGCGCGGCGGTCTCACGCGGCCCCTCCCAGCACTGGTGCCTGAGCCGTCTGGTGGGCCTGCCACAGGACGACCAGGGCGAGCGCGCCGCCGGAGACCGCCAGGGCCACCTGGGCGAGGTCCGGCGGGTCGCCGCTCGGCAGTACGGCGAGCGCGAGGACGGCGGTCGCGGCGGCCACCCGGTGGCGGACGGAGGCGCTGGGCGCGGCGGCGGCGATGAGGAACAGGCCCCACAGGGCGTACCAGGGCCGGATCGCCGGGCCGAGGACGGCCACGGCGGCGAGGCTCAGGCCGAGCGCGTAGATCGGGCCGGGGCGCAGCCGGAGCCAGATGAACAGCACGGCGGCCGTGGTCGCGAGAAGTCCCGCCGCGTGCCAGACCGGGGTGGCGAGGGGCGCGAGGCCGCTGCCCAGTTGTGCGAGGGCGTCGCCCGTGACCCGGCCGAGGACGCTGGTGGGCGACCAGTTGTGCGGGGAGACGGGTGTCCGCAGGGCCGCTATCCAGCCGTATCCCGTGCCCGTGAGGGCGGTTGCCACGACCGTGGTGGCGAGCGCGACCGCGGTGGTCGTCGCCACCGCGCGTGCCATTCCGGTGTGCCGGCGCAGCGCGATCACGGCCAGCAGGCCGAGCGCGGCCGGTGCCTTGACGAGCGCGGCGAGCGTGATCAGAACGACCCCGAGGACGTGCAGGCGGCCGCGGGCGGCGAGCAGTCCGATGCCGAGCAGCCCCAGCATGATGGCGTCGTTGTGGGCTCCGGCGACCAGGTGCAGCAGCACCAGCGGGTTGAGGGCGCCGAGCCACAGCGCGGCGGCCGGGTCGGCGCCGCACTGTCGGGCGAGCCGGGGCAGTGCGACGGCCATGAGGGCAACGCCGAGCAGTGCGACCAGCCGCATGCCGATCAGGCCGGCCGGCAGTTCCCCGCGGGTCAGACCGGACAGGGCGGAGGCGACGGCGAGGAAGACCGGACCGTACGGGGCCGCGGTGTCCCGCCACACCGGCGCGACCTCGGCCGCGAGCGGCCCGCCGAGTTGCGCGGGCCCGTGCGTGTACACGTCTAGGTGGGCGTCGACCATGGCGCCCTGCGCGAGGTAGCTGTACACGTCCCGGCTGAACAGCGGCGGCGCCAGCAGCAGCGGTGCCGCCCACACGGCCAGGACGAGCAGCAGGGCGCGGGGCGTGGGCGGCTCGGGGCCGCGGATCACCCGGCCGAGCAGCGCCCACGCGGCGATCAGCAGAACGACCCCGAAGTACACCCCCACCAGTCCGAGCGCGGCGCGCCCGGACTCGGGAGAGACCAGATCCGCGACCGGCAGGGCCCCGGCGGTCTGACCGCCCAACGCGAGGAAGGCGGTACCGGCCAGGCCGAGGGCCTGGCAGCGGCGGAGATCGACGGGGAAAGCCATGGCCAACACTCGGGAAGCGTGTCAACGCCTGGTGGCCGGAAGGCGACGCACGCCTCTCGGCCGGGCGGCGTGCGCATGACCGCCGTGTGAGCGGCACGCGTACGACTGCCGTGTGAGCGGCACGCGTACGACTGCCGTCCGAGCGGCACGCGTACGACTGCCGTCCGAGCGGCACGCGCATGACCGCCATGAGAGCGGCGCGCGCAGGGCCCCGTGTAAGCGGCGCGCGCATGGCCGCCATGTCAGCGGCGCGCGCAGGGTCCCGTATGAGCGGTCCTGGTCAGAGGCCGCCGAGGTGCCGGCCCGCACGCACGGCATGCGGCGGCCGGCACGACCGCGGTGGCGCCGAGGCCGACGCCGCCCCGGGGAGCACCGGCACCCGCACCGGAGTGCCGAACCGCCGGGCGGTGGTCGCTCAGACCTCTGGCGAACCGCTGCCCGCGAGCACCTCGGGCCGCAGCAGCGCCTCAAGGCGCTCGGCCGGGAGCAGGCCCTTCTCCAGGACGAGTTCGGCGACGCCGCGGCCGGTGGCCAGGGCCTCCTTGGCGATGCCGGTGGCCGCCTCGTACCCGATGTACGGGTTGAGGGCGGTGACCAGACCGATGGAGTTCTCCACCGCGGCCCGCAGTTGCGCCGTGTTGGCCGTGATGCCGGCCACGCACCGCTCGGCGAGGGTCAGGCAGGCGTGCTCCAGATGCGTGATGCTCTCGGAGAGGGAGTGCAGGATGATGGGCTCGAAGGCGTTCAGCTGGAGCTGACCGGCCTCGGCGGCCATGGTGATGGTCACGTCGTTGCCGATCACCTCGAAGGCGACCTGGTTGACGACCTCGGGGATCACCGGGTTGACCTTGCCGGGCATGATGCTCGAACCGGCCTGCACCGGCGGCAGGTTGATCTCGCCCAGGCCCGCGCGCGGACCGGAGGACAGCAGTCGCAGGTCGTTGCAGCTCTTGGAGAGCTTGACGGCGATCCGCTTGAGCACGCCGGACATCTGCACGAAGGCACCGCAGTCCTGGGTGGCCTCCACCAGGTTGGCGGCCGTCACCAGCGGCAGGCCGGTGATCTCGGCGAGGTGGCGGCGGGCCGACTCGGCGTATCCGGCGGGGGCGTTGAGACCTGTGCCGATCGCCGTGGCGCCGAGGTTGATCTCGTGGATCAGTTCGACGGCCTCCGCGAGCCGGAGACGGTCCTCATCGAGCATGACCGCGAACGCGGAGAACTCCTGCCCCAGCGTCATCGGCACGGCGTCCTGGAGCTGGGTACGGCCCATCTTGAGTACGTCGCGGAACTCGACGGCCTTGCCGGCGAAGGCGTCCTGGAGTACCGCCATCGCCTTGAGCAGACCGCGTACGGCGAACACCGTGGCGACCTTGACGGCGGTCGGGTAGACGTCGTTGGTGGACTGGCCGAGGTTGACGTCCTCGTTGGGGTGCAGGTGCTGGTACTCGCCCTTGGCGTGGCCGAGCAGTTCCAGCGCGCGGTTGGCGACGACCTCGTTGGCGTTCATGTTGGTGGAGGTGCCGGCGCCGCCCTGGATGACGTCGACGACGAACTCGTCGTGCAGTTTGCCGTCGCGGATCTCGCGGCAGGCCTCGACGATGGCGGCGGCCTTCCGCGGCTCCAGCAGGCCGAGTTCCTCGTTGGCGAGGGCGGCGGCCTCCTTGACGGCGGCGAGGGCGTCGATCAGGTGCGGGTAGGCGGAGATCGGCGTCCCCGTGATGGGGAAGTTCTCCTTGGCGCGCAGGGAGTGGACGCCCCAGTACGCGTCGGCGGGTACGTCGCGGTGGCCGAGCAGGTCGTGCTCGCTGCGGTGGGCTGCGGCGGTCATGGCTGTGCGGGTCCTCTTTCGGAGGTGGACGGTGCGGTCAGGCGGGCGTCTGGGCGTGGGCCCCGCCCGAGCGGAGCCCGGAGCACGGGGCGGGATCGAGCGCGCGGGCGGGCCGGACGCGGCCGACCGGCCGGCCGCCGCCGAGCAGGGGCTCCCCGGCGAACTCGGCGAGCGCGGCCGGGTCGACCCCGGCCCGCACGAGGGCCGCGGCGGCGACCGGGACGCGCGCCCGGTTCGCTCCGTCGGCGATCTTCACCGCGACGGCCCGGCCGTCCGGCAGCGCGGCGACCTGGACGCCCTCGAAGCCGTCCTTGGCGAGCAGCCCGGGCACGGCACGCATCAGCGCCGCGACGTCGCGCCCGGAGCCGGAGGCCGTCTCGGCGTGCTCACGCATGGCGTCCGCCACCCGCGCCTCGGGGGTGCCGGCCGACGCGGTGGTGATCCGGGCCGCGGCGCGCGCGAGCCCGTGCAGCGAGACGGCGAACAGGGGCGCTCCACAGCCGTCGACGGTCACGCGGGCGATCGCCTGCCCGGTGAGGTCCTCGACGGCCTCGGCGACGGCCCGCTGCAACGGGTGGCCCGGGTCGAGGTAGTCCTCCAGCGGCCAGCCGTTGAGCCGGCAGGTGTAGAGCATGGCCGCGTGCTTGCCGGAGCAGTTCTGCGCGAGCCGGGAAGGCAGGCGCCCCTCGCGCACCCAGGCGTCGCGGACGACCGGGTCGTACGGCAGGTCGGGGACGTTGCGCAGGTCGTCCTCGGTGACTCCGGCCAGCTCCAGGATGCGCCGGGTGCCGGCCAGGTGCCGCTCCTCCCCGGAGTGACTGGCCGCGGTCAGCGACAGCAGTTCCCCGTCGAGCGGCAGCCCGGCGCGGAGCATGGCCACCGCCTGCACCGGCTTGATCGCCGAGCGCGGGTAGAAGGCGGCCTCGATGTCGCCGAGTTGCAGTTCCACGGCTCCGTCGGCGCCGAGGACGACGACCGAGCCGTAGTGGATGCCCTCGACGACCCCGCCGCGGACGAGGTGGGCGACGGGGGCGTGCAGGGGCTCCCGGACCACAGGAGCCTCGGCCACCGAAGTTCCGTACATCACTGCCTGGTTCATGCCTCGGGTCCGTCTTCCGTGGGGGCGTCCGTGCGGCTCGGGCGCATGATGTCGGTGAGGGTCGTCTCGACGCGGTCGAGGTGGTGGGTCATGGCCTGCACCGCGTCGTGCTCGGAACCGTCGATCAGCGCCTCGACGATCGCCCGGTGCTCGCGGTTGGACTGCTCGCGCCGGCCGCCGAGTTCGTTGAGGAAGGCGGACTGGCGGGCCAGCGCGTCCCGGATCTCCTCGATCACCCGGCGGAAGACCGGGTTCTGGGCGGCTTCGGCCACGGCCAGGTGGAAGACGGTGTCCATCGCGACCCACGCGGTGGTGTCCGTCTCCTGCTCCATCCGGTCCAGGAGGTGGGCCAGGTGGTCGAGGTTCTCCGCGGTGCGGCGCCGCGCCGCGTACCCGGCGACCGGGATCTCGACGTGGCGGCGCACCTCCAGGAGGTCGCTGGCCGCGTAGTCGCCGAAGGTGGGGTCCTCGACGGCTGCTGCGACGACGAAGGTGCCCTTGCCGGTCCTGGAGACCGTGAGCCCCATCGTCTGCAGCGCCCGCAGAGCCTCCCGCAGCACGGGCCGGCTGATCTCCAGGGTGCGGCACAGCTCCGCTTCCGAGGGGAGCTTGTCGCCGATGGCGTAGTCACCACGCTCGATGGCGCCGCGAAGGTGGCCGAGCACCGCTTCCATGGCGCTGACACGCCGCGGCCCCGGACCACCTGTCTGGCTGTCTGACAGGTTCACGGAGTGATCCTGCGGGTGACGGGGCCGGACTGTCAAGGCGTGCCCGAATCCGAGAGCCACCCGGCGGGCAGCGCCGCCCGCATCGCCTTCGCGGCGCCGGTCGGGTCGTAGTCCTCGGGGACGCCCGGGACCAGGATGATGTCGCCTTCGATGTGCCGCGAGCGCAGCGGTGCGATCTCCTGGTACGCGGGTGAGTCCCACCAGGCCCGCGCCTCGGCGATCCCGGGGAAGGAGATCACCACGACGTGTCCGGGCCAGCTGCCCTCCTTCACCTCGTGCCGCGCGGCGTGCACGAGGAAACGGCCACCGTACGGTTCGAAGGTGGCGGAGATGCGCTCGATGTACTCGGCGATCTCCGGGTGCGGAGCGGCCTCCTGCAATTGAGCTATGGCGTAGGCGGGCATGTCGTCCTTCCGACCGGTCGGGCTCTGCACCGGCGATCCTGGCAGGTGGGCGCAGTGAGGGCGATGACCTGAAAGGTAAGCACCCTCCGCGCGCACGGGGAGGGACAAGGCCGCCATCGCCGACTCGTGCACCGCTCGAGGGCGCAAGACCTCCTGGAGTGCTGCTCCAAGAGGCGGCCTGAGCCCAGGAATCCCCTCCCTTCAGGGAGGGGAGCAGTCAAAGAGGTGAGGCGCTTCATGGCTCGCGCCCGGGAGCCAGCCGGGTCCAGACCTGCCCGGACGAGCATCACGCGGGCGGAGTTCTTGTCCCGGGGACAGACGGCTCCGCACGCGGTGCAGGTATAGGTGCGTTCCGACAGCGGCAGTGCGTGCTTGGTTCTCGCTCCACACGATCCGCAGTCCATGGTGGTGTGCGCAGGATGCACCAGGCGTACGTCCCGCACGTGTTTGCGGCCCATCTCGATCAACGCCTGCTTGGTGGCGCCGATCGCGGCATCGGCCGCCTTGCGGGCCATCGACGTCCGGGCGAGGAACTTGGGCCGGAAGTCCTCCACCGCGATCGCATCGTGGTCGCGCACGACCTTCTTCGCCCACTTGCGTGCGGTGTCCTGGCGCTGCCGGGCGATCTTCGCGTAGGTCTTCGCCCGCCACTTCTTCGCCTCCCGGTAGCCCTTCGAGGCGGGCTGCCCCTTCTTGGGCCTGCGGCGGGCCATCATCCGGTCGTAGCGGGACAGCCTCTCCTGCGCCTTCTGACCGTGCTGGGCGTGGGAGAGGTCATGGGCGTCGGAGGTGGTGGTGGCGGTCTCCCTCACGCCCCAGTCGATGCCGATGACGCGGCCGGTGGCGGGGAGCGGTTCAAGCGTGGCGGGGACGACGAACGAGCAGTACCAGGCGCCCAGACGGTCGCGGTAGACGCGCACCGAGGAGGGCTCGGCCGGGAGAGGACGGGACCACACCACGGTCAGGACGATCCCGCCCGCCACGTGCAGCCGCCCGTCCTTGAGCCGGAACCCGCGCCGCGTGTAGTTCAGCGTCGGATCCGTTTCGCGTTTCCTCTTGTGCCGGGGCATTCCGGCCCGCCGCCTCACGGGCAGCCGGTCCTTGATGCCCTTGAATGCCTTCGTGCGGGATGCGGCGAAGTCGCGGATGATCTGCTGCTGTGGCACGCAGGAGCCCGCGGCCAGCCACGGTGTCACCGCGCGGGCCCGGGTCAGCATCCGGTCGAGCCGGGCCGGCCCGCACCCCTCACCCTCGGCGTGGGCCTTCCTGGAACGGGCCACGCACTCGTTCCACACCCACCGACACCGCCCCCACTCCCCCTCCAACCCGGTACGGGCCGTGGCCGACACCCGCAGCCGGTACGTGTACCGGGCATGTCCGCCCCCGCCGACCTCCCGCACCGCCGCCACCCCCGCCCCCGGCACTTGTCCCGATCACCCGGCACCACCACGCGACCGTACGCACGACACCCGAACAGCCACACCCCCCTTCCGATGCGATCACCCCAATCAGCGAACACCAGTACACGTGTTCGCGCTCGTCCGGCTCCGCCGGACAGGCTGCCAGGACGCTCCGCGCCCCGGAACCCGGAAGCGGCGGCACTCCGCGCCGCTGTCACCCGATGCGATTCCTACCCGGCATGAACGCCGGGCCCTCCTCGCAAGAGAGCAGGTGACACGCTGTGAAGCATGGGGTGGACTTTCAAACTGCATGGTGGTGTTGCGGCCGGGCTGGGCGCCGTGCTCCTCTCGCTGGCCGCGCTAACATGGCTTCCCGGGACCTTGCCGCTGCCGGGCGCGAGTTGGTGGGAGGCCGCGATCTTCGCATCCGCCTTCTCGACCTGTGTCTCCGCTCTGGCGCGACTGGCCCTGACGCGCGCGGCCAAGGACGCGGTGTGGCTGGCCTTCCGGTGCCTGCCGGGCACAGTGCAGATGGCACTTGGGGCGTTGGCCGTGGGAGGTGTGGCACTGCTGGTGTTCAGCACGCTGCAGGAGACCAACCTGCAGTCGGCCGAGATACGGGACGGCCGTTACGTCGCCTTCGACACGACGCCCCATGCGCGCGGTGTCGTCGAGGTCTCCCGGCGCCGCTACGAGGATGTGCTGGAGAGCGATCAGCGCACCATGCTCGCCATCCCGGGCCTGCTCTGCCTCGGCGGCGCCTATGCCGCGCTGACGGCCGGGGAACTGCGCCGCGCGGACCGCGCTGTTGCCCCGGCTGACGCCACGTAAGCCGCGCGCTACTGCCCCACCCGGCCGTCGATGCGCTCGCGCAGCAGATCGACGTGCCCGCACTGGCGGGCGTACTCCTCGATCCGGTGGACCCACAACTCCCGGACAGAGCTGAGGTCGCGGCCCACCCGCGCAGCCAGATCGGCGTACTCGGCCAACACCGCGTCGGTCGCCGCCTGTTCGCGGACCAGATCGGTAAACGCACCGTCCACCAGGTCCTGTTCCCCGACGGCTCCCTCGAAGTCGCGGTCATCCGCTCCGTACAGCTCCGGCGCCGGGTCCCCCGGCACGATCCAGTTGCGCCAGTCCCGCTCCACCTCGGCAAGATGGCGGACGAGTCCCAGCAAGGACATGGTCGACGGCGGCACCGACCGGCGTGCCAGTTGCTCCGGGTTCAGCCCCTCGCACTTCATCCGCAGGGTCAGCCGATAGCCCGTCAGGCAGTCCAGCAAGGTCGTCAACTCGCCATCGGGACTGGGTTTGTCATTGTTACGAGGGTCCTCGTCGGGGTCCGCCCACATGTCGGGGTGGACGCCGGCCTGACTCCACCGCTCGGGTATGTCGCTCACCGTGTGCCTGATCCTGAGCGGCGGTCCGCCAGGCAAGTGGTTTGTCAGGCAAGTGGTTTGTCAGGCGGGCCGGGCGATGCCGAACGGGCGTAGGAGTTCAGGTGGTCGACGAGCCTCCGAGCCCGAGGTGGAAGCGCAGCAGGCGCACCCGGTCCGGGCCGAACACACCTTCG
Organism: Streptomyces sp. NPDC004721; assembly: GCF_053601495.1. Taxonomy (NCBI): domain Bacteria; kingdom Bacillati; phylum Actinomycetota; class Actinomycetes; order Kitasatosporales; family Streptomycetaceae; genus Streptomyces; species Streptomyces sp. NPDC004721. Next base: position 65,784 of record NZ_JBSGBZ010000025.1, on the reverse strand, counting down.
GCGGCGCGCAGTTGCTCATTGAGCGCGTCGAGCGTGCGGCCCTGCGGCATCGAGTACGTCGTGGCGGCTTCACGCGCGAGCCAGGTCGCGATGTCGCCACGGGCGCGGTTGCGCATCGGGGGTGACGGATCGGCGACGAGTTCGAGGTCGACGAGCAGTCGAGTCCAGGTGTCCCGTTCGTGGAGCAACCGGTAGGCGGCCATGCGGATGTGCTGCGGGTTGCTCACGGTGAGGAGTTGGCGGAGGCGCGGCAGGTCGAGACGGGACGTCCAGGGGCGCAGTGCGATGGTGACCTGCCGGGTCACCGCTCCGGACGGGTCGGTGAGCATCGCGAAGAGGGGCTCCGGGTCGGCCGCGCCCAGACGGCGCAGCGCGCGCACAGCCTCCGCTCGTGCGCGAGGCCGCGGGTGTTCCAGCCAGGCCGCGACGAGGACAGCGTCGTCAGCGGTCCCCGTCTCACCGAGGCCGGCGATGGCTCCCGGCTCGGGGCGGGACGTCGTGATGAGGCGCCGGTACTGCTCCGCCGGGTCGGATCCGGCGCGGCGCAGTGCCGCCTGAGCGACCGCCCGCACGATCGGGTTGCGGTCGGCGAGCGCGGCGGTGGCAGGGGTGATGTCGCCCTCTCGGGCCAGCACGTGCACGGCCTCTGCGCGAACCCTCGCGGTGCCGCTGGACAGCAGGGGGCGGACGCGGTCGACGGTTCCGGCCGCGACCGCGGTTTTCACCGCGGCTTCGGCGCAGCGGATCCGGGTCGGCAGGTCGTCGTCGTGTTCGGCGGCGTGGAGCATCTGCTCCAGGTCGAGTCGGCCGACGCCGAGCGCGGTGAGGTGCGCGGTGCGGCGGGTGAGCCGGTCCGGGGCGGCGAGGGCGGCGGCCAGCAGCTCGTCCGGGCCTTCCCGCAAGACGGTTTCGACGCGTTCGGCCAGCCAGCGGCCCTCGCGGCGGTCCCGCAGGGCCAGGGCGACGGCCGCGGCCGCGGCCAACGCCGCACCGGAGGGCTCGGCGAGACGGCGCTCGAGCGCCGCGCGGGCACGGTCACGGACCTGCGGCACCCAGTCCGAGGCCCGCAGCGCCAGTGCGGGCACCGCCGGCGTGTCGTCGAGTTCGGCCAGACGCGCAACGGCCGCCTCACGAACATGGCCGTCGGAGTGGAACGCGGCGACCGTGAGCCCCAGCAGTGAGGGTTCACCTTGGACCAGCCGTTGCACCGCGGCCGCCGACCAGCGTGGAGCCAGCCACCAAGCACCGCGTACCGCCACATCGAGCATGAGCCACAAACGGGGAGTTGCCCCGAGCAGGAACTGTCCGGTGTCGGCAAGCAGCTTCGGGTCACCGTCGCGGTCGACGGCGAGCAGCAGGACGGCCAGTTCGTCGGCGCTTCGGACACGCCCGGACTCGATGGCGGCTGTCTCGTCCCGGAGTTGACCCGCGGTTGGCCGAAGAGGCAGGCGGTCCTCGCGCAGGTGCGGCGTGACGCCGAGGACTTCGGGGCGGCCACGCAGCCGCCGCAGCAACTGCCGTCCAGGGCTGGGGATCACGATGCTCCCGTCCGGTTCAGCGGGTCGGCCGCTCGCGCGGCGGGGCATTCAGGATCCTCTAGGCCCACGGCTTCCGCGAGCCATTTTGGTGGGGCAGGGGCATCAGGGCTTGCGGGGCCGCCCCCTCGATTATCGGCCGGATGTCATGTACAGCTCTTGACCGCATTGGTTTAGACCTTTAGATTCCAGGCCGTCAGGCCCCTCCCACAGCTCCGGGTCGAGTCCTCGTGGCGCCACGGCGCTCTTCGCCGGCTCGCACTCGTCCCCCACCCTCGCGGCCGCCCCGAGTCCCACCGGAGCCCGGCGGCCACGTCGTCACTCCATCACCTCTTCCTCAGGAGGAGCACTCCTCATGTCCACCCCCCACCCCGGTACCAGACTTCGCAGACGCTCATCCCTGGCCAGGCTCACGGTCAGCGCGGTGCTCGCTCTCGCCCTCTCCGCTCTGTTCGCCGTCTCGCCCGCCTGGGCGGCGGACGGGCAGATCAGCGGCCTCGCGGGCAAGTGCGTCGATGTAGCCGCCGCGAGCAACGCCAACGGCACGGCCGTCCAGCTCTACGACTGCAACGGCACGAACGCCCAGAAGTGGTCCAACTCCGGTGACGGAACCCTGCGGGCGCTCGGCAAGTGCCTCGACGTAGTCGACCGCAGCACGGCCAACGGCGCCGCCGTCCAGTTGTGGGACTGTTCCGGCGGAGCGAACCAGCAGTGGGTCGTCACCGGCGCCCGCGACATCGTCAACCCGGCCGCGAACAAGTGCCTCGACGTCCGGGACAACAACAGCGCCAACGGCACCCGCCTGCAGATCTGGACCTGCACCGGAGGCGCCAACCAGAAGTGGAACGCTCCCGCGAGCGGCGGCGGCGGCAACCCGTCCGGCTTCGTCGTCTCCGAAGCCCAGTTCAACCAGATGTTCCCGAACCGGAACTCCTTCTACACGTACAGCGGCCTCACCGCCGCGCTCAGCGCCTACCCCGGCTTCGCCGGTACGGGCAGCGACACGACCAGGAAGCAGGAGGCGGCCGCGTTCCTGGCCAACGTCAATCACGAGACGGGCGGCCTGGTCTACGTCGTGGAGCAGAACACCGCCAACTACCCCCACTACTGCGACTGGAACCAGCCGTACGGCTGCCCCGCCGGGCAGGCGGCCTACTACGGCCGCGGGCCGATCCAGCTCAGCTGGAACTTCAACTACAAGGCAGCCGGCGACGCGCTCGGCATCGACCTGCTCAACAACCCCTGGCTGGTGCAGAACGACGCGTCCGTGGCCTGGAAGACCGGCCTGTGGTACTGGAACACCCAGTCGGGTCCCGGCACCATGACCCCGCACGCCGCCATGGTCAACGGCGCCGGCTTCGGGCAGACCATCCGCTCGATCAACGGCTCCCTGGAATGCGACGGCAGGAATCCGGCCCAGGTGCAGAGCCGCGTGGACGCCTACCAGCGCTTCGCCTCCATCCTCGGCGTCAGCCCCGGTAACAACCTGTACTGCTGAGCAGTTCCTTCCTCCGGCAGGCGGGGCGTGGACCGATGGAGTTCCGGTCCACGCCCCGCCTGTTGCCGGCTCAAAAGCCGGTACGCGGCGTCAGGAAAGCGACGCCGTGAGCCCCGTGAGTGCCGGGAGTGCCGCGGCGCCGATGAGGCCGGCGTCCGGGCCGAGGGCGGCCCGGTGGATGGGCGGCGGCGCGGGGCGCGTGCGGGTGGTATGGGCGTAGGCCTCGCGCAGGGCGGTGTGCAGCGGCCCATCGCCCGTGCCGAGCCCGCCGCCGAGCACGATCGCCGAGGGGTCGAGGACGCGGACGAGCTGGCCGAGCACCGTGCCCAGCGCCTGTCCGGCGGTCGTCAGGACGCGGGCCGCCGCGGGGTCGCCGGACCGGGCCAGGGCGGTGACCTCCCGGGCGCCCGGTACGGGCGAGCCGCCGCAGGCGGTGCGGCGTGCGCCGATGCCACGGCCGGAGCAGTACTGCTCGAGGTTTCCGCGCCAGTCCGGGTCCACGGAGGCCGGGACCTCCCACTCCCCCAGGGCGATGGCCTCCCCGCGCCGTCCGGCGACGGGCCGCCCGTCGAGCACGAGGGTGGAGGACAGTCCGGTGCCCAGGGAGACGTAGAAGAAGTCGGGAAGCCCGCGGCCGACGCCGAACCGTGCCTCGCCGAGGGCCCCGCAGCGCACGTCGGAGCCGACGGCCACCGGCAGGCCGGGCGCGGCCTCGGCGGCGAGTACGGCGGTCGGCTGGACATCCCAGGCCAGTACCTCACGGCTGGTCAACATGCCGTCGGCGTCGACGTATTCGGGAAACCCTGCGCCAAGGGCGGTCACCGTGACGCCGAGCCGCACGGCGTCGTCGAGGAGGGCGCGGGCGGCCCGTGCGGTGCCGGCCAGACCGGGGTCGCGCAGTCCTCCCTCCGCGGCGGTGGCGGTGGGCAGTTCGCGGCGGTGCAGCAGGGCGCCGTCGGCGGTGACGAGTCCGGCGGCGATCTTCGTGCCGCCGACGTCCAGGGCCGCGACGGCGGCACGGCCGGACGGTTCCCCGGCGGACGCCGGGATCGGGCTGGTGTTCACGGGAGTTGGCCTTCGCCTGGGATGCGGTGGGTTCAGTCGGAGCTGCGGTGCAGGGTGGCTTCGAGGCGGTAGGCGTCGCCGCGGTACACGGCCCGGCCGAGCAGCACCGGGGTGTCGCTCTGGTCGTAGGTGACCTCCTCGCCGACCAGGACCGGCGTGCCCGGCGGCACCCGCAGCAGCTCCGCCTCCAGGGGCTGGGCACCGTCCGCGCGCGCGGTGTACGTGCTGTGCATGACACGCACCCCGGCCCTGGCCTCCAGCTCGGCGAACAGCGAACGATCCGTCAGGTCGGCGTCCTCCAGTGCCCGAGCGCGGGAGCGCACCAGCACCGTGGTGTCGAGGCACACCGGTACGTCGTCCAGGCCGCGCACCCGGACGATCTCCAGCACCTCGGCGGCGGGTGCGATGCGCAGCCGGGCCGACTCCTCGTAGCCCGCCGGGCGGACCTCCCGGCGCAGCAGCCGTGCGGTGGCGGTCAGGCCCCGGGCACGGGCGATGTCGGTGAAGCTCTTCAGCACACTGGGCGGCTCGCTGACCACGTCGGTGGCGACGAACCAGCCGCGCTGCGGGGAGGAGTGCACCCGGCCCTCGTCCTCCAGCAGGGCAAGGGCCTGGCGCAGGCTGCTGCGGCTGACGCCGACTCGCTGGGCCAGTGCGCGCTCCCCGGGCAGTTGGCTGCCCGGGGCCCATACCCGGCGGTCCAGCAATTGCCCGAGTGCGCGGCGGGCGAGCTGGACGGCCGGACCTGCGGTCGCGGTCGCGGAGGGCGCGCTCACGGCGGTGGCGGGGGCGGGGACGGATGGTGAGGCCGGTGCGTCATGCGTGGTCACGGTCATGGACCGTACCAGAGCAACCAGTTCATGGACCAGATGAAAATCTGGTCCAAACACTGGACTGACTGGACTGAAGTACGCCATGATCCCACCACGCCGAAATTCGGAAGCCTCTCTTCCGTTCCCCGGCGTGTGCCCGCCTGCCGGTGCACGGGGCCACTGCCGGCCCCTGCCCCAACAGGCCACAGGGCCCAGCCCGATGGCACGCCCCCGACATCACCACCCGCGACACCACCCACCCGCGACCGCGACAGCACACCGCGCCGCACCCGAGCCGAGGGAGCCTCGATGCCGTCACATCCACCGGTCCGTCTCGCCGTCATAGGCGCAGGAACGATTTCCCAGTCGGTCCACCTCCCCGCCGTCCAGCGCCTGGGCGCGCTGTTCGAGACCGCGGTCGTGTGCGACCTGTCCCCCTCCCGCGCGGCGGCGGTGGCCGCCCGCTGCGGCGTCGGCGTCCGGGCCACGCACAGCTATGAGAGCGTGCTGGCCGACGACACCGTCGACGCCGTGCTGCTGGCCACCCCCGGCACCCACGCGCAGGCCGCACGCGCCGCGCTGGAGGCCGGAAAGCACGTCCTCGCCGAGAAGCCGCTGTGCCTGACCGTGGCCGAGGCCGAGGAACTGGGCGCGCTCGCCGAGGCCAGGGGCCTGGTGCTGCAGGTCGGCTACATGAAGATGTACGACCCGCTCACCGAGGTCGCCGCGGCCGAGCTGGCCGAGCTGGACACCCCGCGCACGGTCCGGGTCACCGTGCTGCACCCCGCAGACGAACCGCAGGTGGAGCATCTGCGGCTGGCCCCGCCGACCGACGACGCGGACCTCTCCGTGATCGCCGAGTCCCTCGCCTACGAGGACGCGCGCACCCTGGACGCCCTGGGCGAGGTGCCCGCCGAGCTGGGCCGCTACTACCGGGACGTGCTGAACGGCTCGGTGATCCACGAGCTCTCCGTACTGCGTGCGCTCGGCTTCACCCTGCCCACCACGTTCGACAGCGCCCAGCTGTGGCCGTGGCCGGTCGAGGGCGAACCGCCGTGCCTGCTGGCCACCGCGCCTCTGGGCGACGGCGCCCAGCTGGTCCTCAACTGGAACTGGCTCCCGGACCACCCCGAGTACGGCGAGGAGATCGCCGTACTCGCCCGCGACGGCCGGCTGCGGCTGGACATGGCCGCGCCCTACCTGGTGGACGTGCGCTCCACCCTGCGCGTGGAACGCGCCGAGGGCGCGCTGCGCCGCGACACCACCGCGCGGCACGGCTACGACACCGGGTTCGTGCGCCAGCTGGAGGAGTTCGCCGCCGCGGTGCACGGTGAGGCACCGGTCCGCTCCGGCGCCGCCGGGGCGGCCGAGGACGTGCGCTGTCTCCAGGCGCTCGTCGCCGCGCTCGCCGCGCGGGCGGGCGTCGCGGTCGGCGGCGAGGCCGCGAAGGGGGCCGCAGCATGACCGACCCCACCACGAACCCCGCCACGACGCCTGGCGCGGATACCTCCGGCGGCCTGCCGGACGGCATTCTGATCGGGAACGCGCCGGTGAGCTACGGCGTGTACGGCGAAGGCGCGGGCGGGCCCGGTTCCTCCCCCGGCGCCCTACTGGCCTCCATGGCCGAGGCCGGTTACCACGGCAGCGAGCTCGGCCCGCCCGGCTTCTTCGGCACGCCCGAGCAGACCGCCGCGCTGTTCACCGAGCACCGGCTGGCCGCCGTCGGCGCCTACATCCCCGTGCACTACGCCCTCGGCGACGACGTCGTGGAGCACGACCTGGCCCGGATGGAGCAGACCTGCCGCGAACTGGCGGCGTGCGCCGAGGCGGCGGGCACCCCCGCCGACCGGGCGCCGCTGGCCATCCTGGCCGACGAGGGCAGCCAGACCCTGCTGCACAATCCCGCCCGCTCCTGGGACGACCGCTCGCTGGCCCTGGACGAGGCCGGCTGGGAGCGTCTGGCCCGGCTGTCCGAGCGCGCGGTGGCGATGGCCCGCTCCTACGGACTGCGCCCCTCCTTCCACCCCCACATCAGCACCTATGTGGAATCGCCGTGGGAGGTCGAGCGGCTGCTGGAGCTGACCGAGGTCGGCCTCACCCTCGACATCGCTCACATCCAGCTCGCCGGCGGCGACCCGGTGGAGTGCCTGCGGGCCTGGCGCGAGCGGATCAACCACGTGCACGTCAAGGACGTACGCATGGCCGTGCTCGCCGACGCCAAGGCCGCCGGGCGCACCGACTTCGACGAGTGGTGGGCGGACGTCTGCGTGCCGTTCGGCGAGGGCGACGTCGACATCGACGCCTTCCTGGCCGAGCTGCTGCGCGGCGGTTACCGCGACTGGCTGCTGGTCGAGCAGGACCGGGCACCGACCCCGGCCGATCAGTACCCGCGGGTCGCCGCCGAGCAGGCGGCCAACTACGCCTGGCTGGCCGCGAAGGTGGCCGCCCACTCCTGATCACCCGGCTGCCCCGGAGGCACGCGGCCCTACCGCCGCGCCTTCCGGGCGCCGTTCCCGGTCCGCCCGCGGGCGGGCCCGAAGTGGAGCAAGGTTGACATCTCCCCCAGCTGGAGCAGGGGGATTCAACCCTCACGGGTTGATCTTTCTGCTTCATCGACAGCAGCCGACCCGAACCAACGGCGAGGACTGGTGTGCCAGTCATCGGTCTTACGCCAGCTCCACAGACCTGACATCCCGCCAGCCCGGCGGTAGGCCCGGTCAGCTTGGTTATCGCCGACCGGGCACCCGAAAGCTATCACCCCACCCCGAGGCCGTGGGTGGCCGACGAAGAATCGCCCTGACGGCGATTCGCCTTTCCCTGCCCTGCTCCGCAGGGGTCCGATTCCGCCCCGCCCTGGAGGACGGGGTTTCCTCGCAGGAGATCTGATGAAAAAGCTGCGTTGGACCGGGGCCGCGGTGCTGGCCCTGACCGGGCTGCTGGTCTCCGGGTGCGGTGTCCCCGGAGCCGGCGGCAGCACCGCCTCGGCCGGCGTCACCGGACCCCGGATCACCCAGCCGGTGACCGTCCAGGAGGTGGCCAAACCCGGGCCCACCACCCTGCGCGTGCTCGCCGACTCGGGCGAGGACGCCACTCTCAAGGCGCTCGTGCCGATGTACGAGAAGAAGTACCCCAACGTCAAGGTCGAGGTCGTCACCAAGGGCTTCGACGATCTGATGAAGACCGTCGTCAACTCGATGTCCGGCACCGACGCGCCAGACCTGGTGCAGGGCAACCAGGGCTACGGCACCGACGGCCCGCTGGTCAAGGCCGGGCTGATCCGTCCGCTGGACGACGTGATGCGCGCCTACGGCTGGGAGAACACCTTCACCGACGGCGCCCTCAAGCAGTACCGCTGGACCCCGGACGGCGCCGTCTTCGGCTCCGGCAGCCTCTACGGCATCTCTCCCGCCACCGAGTACGTCGGCGTGTTCTACAACACCGACAAGCTGGCCAAGCTGGGCATCAAGCCGCCCACGACCTATGCCGAGTTCACCGACGCGCTGGCCCGCGCCAAGGCCGCGGGACAGCAGCCCATCATGCTGGGCAACTCCGAGAAGTACCCCGCCAGCCAGGTCATCGGCCTGGTCCAGGCGCAGAACGTGGCCAGCCGCGACATCCGCTCGTGGATCAGCGGGGTCCCCGGCGCCACCATCGCCGACAAGGGCACCGAGGCCGCGGCCGGCACCGTGCAGGACTGGGCCAAGCGCGGCTGGTTCGGCAACGGCTACGACGGCATCAGCTCCGACGACGCGGTCGCCAAGTTCAGCCACGGCCAGGGCGCATTCCTGGTCGCCGGCTCGTGGAACGCTCCGGCCCTCCAGCAGAGCATGAACGGCCATGTCGGCTTCACCCTTCCCACCCGGCCCGACGGCACCCGCGCCACGGTCGGCTCGCTCGGCCTCGGCTGGCACGTCAGCTCCAAGACCCAGCACCTGCCCGCCGCGGTCGCCTTCCTCGACATGCTGATGAGCGACCGGTTCGCGCAGACCCTCGCGGACGTCGGCCGCACCCCGGTCACCGGCCAGGGCACCGTCAAGGCCGACAGCAAGGTCGTCGACCAGGTCAACGGCATCGGGCTCAAGCTGCTCGCCGACGACGGGCAGAACTTCTACCTCGACTGGGCCTCCACCACGATGCTCGACACCATCGGCTCCAAGACCCAGGACCTGCTGGCCGGCCGCACCTCACCCCGCGGCTTCGCCGAAGGCCTGCAGAACAACTGGCTGGCGTTCCAGAAGCAGCAGCGCCAGGACGCGGCGGCCGCCGGAGGCACCCCGTGACCGCGGCTCCGCTCTCCGGACGGGCCAGCGCCACCGAGCCCGCGTCCCCCGCGCCGGTCCGCACCGGCCACAAGCCGCCGGCCCACCGGAGACGGAACGGCCTGCGCGCCTGGGCCGGACGCCAGTACTGGCCCGCCCTCTGGTACCTGCTGCCCGCGGCCATCGTGTACACGCTGTTCGTGCTGCGGCCGCTGGGCCAGACCGCCTGGATCTCGCTGTTCCGCTGGGACGGCCTCACCGAGGGCCGCTGGGTGGGTCTCGGCAACTACCGCGCCCTGCTGTCCGACAGCCGTATCCCCGCCGCGATCGGCCACTCGCTGGAGTTCGTGGTCTTCTACGCGCTGCTGCCGGTCGCCCTCGGCCTCTTCCTCGCCGCCCTGATGTCCCGCATCCGGGTGTACGGACTGAGCTTCTTCCGCGCGGTGCTGTTCCTGCCGCAGATCCTGGCCACCGTCGTGGTCGCCGTCTCCTGGCGATGGGTCTACGACATCGACGGGCCGCTCAACGCCGCCCTGCGCGCGGTCGGCCTCGGCTCCCTGGCCCGCGCCTGGCTGGGCGACTACCACACCGCCCTGCCCTCGGTCGGCCTCGTCGGCACCTGGGTGATGTACGGGCTGTGCATGGTGCTCTTCCTCGCCGGCACCCAGAAGATCCCCACCGAGCTGTACGAGTCCGCCCGCATCGACGGCTGCGGCCCGGTCCGCGAGTTCTTCACCGTCACCCTGCCCGCGCTGCGCGGCGAGATGTCCATCGCCCTGGTTCTCACCATCACCTACGCCCTGCGCAACTTCGACCTGGTGTGGAACACCACCACCGGCGGCCCCGGCACCTCCACCACCGTGCCCAGCGTCTTCATCTACCAGGGCGCCTTCCTCACCCACGAGGTGGGCGGCGCCGCCGCGATCAGCGTCTGCCTGACCGCCGTGGTGCTGGTGGTGACCGGGCTCGTCATGCGCCTGGTGCGCGGAAAGGAGGGCTGACGGATGCTCACCAGCCGCCGCCAGACCGTCATCGGACACGCCGTCCTGGCCGTCGCAGCCATCGCCGCCCTGTACCCCTTCCTGTCCGTGGTGCTGCTGGCGCTCAGCAAGCCCGGCACCCGGCAGAGCGGCTTCACCCTGCCCACCTCCATCAGCCTCGACAACTTCTCCGAGGCCTGGAGCCGGGGACTGTTCTCCCAGGCGCTGCTGTCCAGCCTGATCGTGGCCGCCGCCGTGGTGGTGGGCACCATCGTGCTGGCCGTACTGGCCGGCTACGCCTTCGCGGCCTTCCCCTTCCCGCTCAAGGGACTGCTCCTGGGACTGCTGCTGGTCGGCCTGGTGATGCCGTACGAGGCGACCGTCATCCCGCTCTACTACCAGCTGCGTTCCTGGCACCTCACCAACACGTACTGGGCGCTGATCCTGCCGCAGATCGGCCTTTCCCTGCCGTTCGCCGTCTTCTGGATGCGCACCTTCTTCGTGTCCACACCGCCGGCGCTGCGCGAGGCCGCCGCGGTCGACGGAGCCTCCAGGTTCCGCACCCTGCGCTCGATCCTGCTGCCGATGGCCGCACCCGCCATCGGCACCCTCGCCACCCTGCTCTTCCTCTTCGCGTGGAACGAGTTCCTGCTGGCACTGGTCCTCGTCCCGGACGACCGCAGCGTGCAGACCGCACCGCTGGCCCTGTCGTTCTTCGCGGGCAACCGGCGCAACAGCAACCCGGGCGTCACCGCGGCCGCCGCCGTCATCGTCGCCCTGCCCGTACTCATCAGCTACATCGCCCTCCAGCGCCGCATGATCAGCGGCATGCTGGCCGGCGCCGTAAAGGAGTGACATCCATGTCGGCCCCCCTTCCCCCGCGCGTCTTCGACAGCCCCGCCCAGCTGGGCGCGGAGCTGGCCCGCGAGATCGCGGACGGGATCGCGGAAGCAGCAGGCTCCGGCCGGCGCTACGTCCTGGGCTGCCCCGGCGGCCGCAGCCCCAAGCCGGTCTACGAGGCACTGGCCGAACTGACCGCCGAGCGCGGGCTCGACCTGCGGCACGTCGTCATCGCCATGATGGACGAGTACGTCCTGCCCGACCCCGACGCGCCGGGCGGCTTCCACGACATCGACCACGGCGCGCACAACAGCTGCCACCGCTTCGCCGCCGAGGAGATCGTCGCTCCACTCAACACCGCGGCCGGCCCCACCCGGAGCATCCCCGCCGACGCGGTGTGGTTCCCCGACCCCGCGGACCCGTCCGCGTACGAGCGGCGCCTGGCCGAGGCCGGCGGCATCGACCTGTTCATCCTGGCCTGCGGCGCCTCGGACGGGCACATCGCCTTCAACCCGCCCGGCACCGACCGCCACAGCACCAGCCGGATCGTGGAGCTCGCCGACACCACCCGCGTCGACAACATGGGCACCTTCCCCGACTTCGCGTCCCTCGACGAGGTGCCCCGGCACGGCGTCACCGTCGGCGTGCACACTATCGTGGCCAACTCCCGGCGCGCGGTGATGACCGTCCACGGCGCCCACAAGCGCGAGGCGGTGCGCCGCCTGGCCACCGCCGGCGGCTACGACCCCTCCTGGCCCGCGACCCTGGTCATCGAGTGCGCCGACGCCGCCCTCTACGTCGACCGGGCGTCGATGGCCCTGGAGGACGCCGCGTGACGTACGACCTGATCACGCTGGGCCGGGTCGGCGTCGACCTCTACCCGGAGCAGACCGGGGTGGGCCTGGCCGAGGTGCGCACCTTCGCCAAGTACCTCGGCGGCAGCGCCACCAATGTGGCCGTCGCCGCCGCCCGGCACGGCCTGCGCAGCGCGGTGGTCACCGGAGTCGGCGACGATCCGCTGGGCGGGTTCGTCCGTGACGCGCTGCGCGGCTTCGGCGTGGACGACCGGCATGTGGTGACCGTGCCCGGTTCCCAGACCCCGGTGGTGCTGTGCGAGCTCTTCCCGCCGGACGACTTCCCGCTGTACTTCTACCGGCCCGAAGCGCCCGACCTGCGGCTGCTGCCGGAGCATCTGGACCTGCCCGCCCTGCGCGGCGCCCGGGTCGTCTGGGCCACCGGCAGCGGCCTGAGCGCCGAGCCGTCGCGCGGGACCACGCTGCGCGCGCTCGCCGAGCGCGACCCGGGCACCGACACCGTGCTGGACCTGGACTGGCGCCCGATGTTCTGGGACCGGCCCGAGGACGCGCCCGCCCGCTACGCGCAGGCGCTGGAGCACGCCACCGTCGCGGTCGGCAACCGCGACGAGGTCGAGGTCGCGGTGGGCACCCGTGACCCGGACCGGGCCGCCGACCTGCTGCTCGCCCGAGGAGTGCGGCTGGCCGTGGTCAAGCAGGGCCCGCACGGCGTCCTGGCACGCACCGCGACCGAGGACGTACGGGTGCCGCCGATCCCCGTCGAGGTGGTGAACGGCCTCGGCGCGGGCGATGCCTTCGGCGGCGCCCTGGTCGCCGGACTGCTGGCCGGACTGCCGCTGGCCGACACCCTGGCCGCCGCCAACGCCGCCGGCGCCCTGGTCGCCTCCCGGCACGCCTGTGCCGACGCGATGCCCACCCCCGAAGAGATCGCCGAGCTGACCGGCCGCCCCACCCCGCGCGCCGTCGCCACCACCACGACCGGAGAACCTCGTTGAGCACCACCCTCGCCACCGCCGCCGCCCGTGACCTCGCCGAGGTCACCCGGATCCGGCTCACCGACCCGGACGCGATCCGCCGGGCCGCCACCGCCCGCCCGAAGTTCGACAGCGCGGACCTGGCCCGGCCGCTGTTCATCCTGGCCGCCGACCACCCGGCCCGCGGCGCGGTGGCCGCCGGCGGCAACCCCACCGCCATGGGCGACCGGCACGAGCTGCTGGCCCGCTGCGTCGAGGCGCTCTCCCGCCCCGGCGTGGACGGCTTCCTCGGCACCCCCGACCTGGTCGAGGACCTGACGTTGCTCGGCGCCCTTGACGGCAAGCTGGTGCTCGGCTCGATGAACCGGGGCGGCATACCCGGTGCCTCGTTCGAACTCGACGACCGCTTCACCTGCTACGACGCCCGAGGCATCGAGGAGGCGGGGCTGGACGGCGGCAAGGTGCTGCTGCGTGTCGACCCCGCCGACCCGGGGACCGCGGAGACCCTCAGTGGTACCGCCACCGCCGTGAACGAGCTGGCGGAGCGCCGGCTGCTCGCCCTGATCGAACCGTTCAAGTCCGTGCGCGAGGGCGGCAAGGTGCGCAACATCCTGGAGGCCGACGCGCAGATCTGGGTGAACAACATCGCCTCCGCGCTCGGCCGCACCTCCGCCTACACCTGGCTGAAGGTCCCGGTCGTCCCCGACATGGAGCGGATGATGACCTCCACCACCATGCCCACCCTGCTGCTGGGCGGCGAGGGCGGCGGCGACCCCGACGCCATGTACGCGTCCTGGCAGCGCGCGCTGGACATCGAGCACGTCCGAGGGCTGATCATCGGCCGTACGATGCTCTTCCCCGCCGACGGCGATGTGGCCGGAGCCGTGGACACCGCCGTCTCGCTGCTCGGCCGGGAGTCCTGATGTCCCGTCGGCTGCACCTGCCCGCCGGCGCCGCCGCGGCGGACGGATTCCGCCTCACCGTCACCCCTGAGGACGCGGGGTGGGCCTACAGCTCCCTGCGCGTCCTGGACCTCGCACCGGGTGCCTCGCGGACACTGGCCACCGGTGACAGCGAGATGATCGTGCTGCCGCTGTCCGGCGGCTGCCGCGTGGAGATCGACGGCACCTCCTTCGACCTCGACGGCCGCCCCGACGTCTTCAGCCGGGTCACCGACTTCGCCTACGCGCCGCGCGACGCCCGGCTCACCGTCCACTCGGCGGACGGCGGGCGGTTCGCGCTCCCCGCAGCCCGCTGCGAACGCCGGCTGGCGCCCGCCTACGGTCCCGCCGAGGCCGTGCCGGTCGAGATCCGCGGCGCGGGCCCCGCCACCCGGCAGGTGAACAACTTCGCCTCCCCCGAAGGCTTCCCCTGCGACCGCCTGGTCGCCGTCGAGGTGCTCACTCCCGGCGGTAACTGGTCGTCCTATCCGCCGCACAAGCACGACGAGCGGCGCCCGGGAGAGGCGGTGCTGGAGGAGATCTACTACTTCGAGATCGGCGGCCCCGGCCCGCACGGCTTCGGCTACCAGCGGGTGTACGAGCCCGCCGCGGCAGGGGTCGACGGGGTGGACGTGCTGGCGGAGGTCCGGCAGGGCGACGTGGTACTCGTCCCCCGCGGCTACCACGGCCCTTCGATGGCCGCGCCGGGACATCCCCTGTACTACCTCAATGTGCTCGCCGGGCCGGACCCGCAGCGCACCATGGCGTGCTGCGACGACCCGGCCCACCACTGGGTGCGTGCCTCCTGGGACGGCCAGGCCGCCGACACCCGGGTGCCGATCTGCGACGCGGGAGGGCCGCGATGACCACGTCCACGTCTCTCGGGCAGGTGCGCCGACTGACCACTGCCCAGGCGCTGGTGGCGTTCCTCGCCCAGCAGTACACCGAGCGGGACGGCGTCGAACATCGGCTGATCGAGGGCTGTTTCGGCATCTTCGGCCACGGCAACATCGCCGGCCTCGGCCAGGCGCTGCTGGAACGCCCCGAGGACCTGACCTACTACCAGGCCCGCAACGAGCAGGCCATGGTGCACGCCGCGGTGGCCTACGCCCGTACCCGGCGCAGGCTCTCCACGCTGGCCTGCACCGCCTCGGTGGGACCCGGCTCCACCAACATGGTCACCGGGGCGGCGCTGGCCACCGTCAACCGGCTGCCGGTGCTGCTGCTGCCCGGCGACACCTTCGCCTCGCGCGCCGCCTCACCGCTGCTCCAGGAGCTGGAGCAGCCGTACGCCGCCGACATCACCGTCAACGACACCTTCCGCCCCGTCTCCCGGTTCTTCGACCGGATCTGGCGGCCGGAGCAACTGCTCTCCTCGGCCGTGCAGGCGATGCGGGTGCTCACCGACCCGGCCGAGACCGGCGCCGTCACCCTGTGCCTGCCGCAGGACGTGCAGGCGGAGGCCTGGGACTTCCCTGAGGAGTTCTTCGCCCGCCGGGTGTGGCACGTCCGCCGCCCGGCACCTGACGAGGCGTCACTGGCCGCCGCCGTTCGGCTGCTGCGGGGCGCACGGCGCCCGCTGATCGTGGCCGGCGGCGGGGTGATCCACTCCGACGCCACCGCCGCGCTCTCGGAGTTCGCCGCCGCCACCGGCGTTCCCGTGGCGGTCACCCAGGCCGGGAAGGCCGCGTTGCCGCACGGCCATCCGGCGGCGGTCGGCGCCATCGGCCACACCGGCAGCGCCGCCGCCAACGCCCTGGCCCGCGACGCCGATGTGGTGATCGGCATCGGCACCCGCTGGCAGGACTTCACCACCGCCTCGCGCACCCTGTTCGCCGACCCGCGGGTGGCCTTCGTCAACCTCAACATCGCCTCGTTCGACGCCGCCAAGCAGGCCGGGGTGTCGCTGGTCGCGGACGCCCGCGCCGGCATCAAGGCCCTGGGCGCCGCGCTGTCCGGCTGGTCGGCCGCCCTGGAATGGCGTGAGCGCGCGGCCGGACTGGTCCGCGGCTGGGACGCGGCGGCGGACGCCGCCTTCACCGCCGGACACCGGCCGCTGCCCGCCCAGAGCGAGATCATCGGCGCGCTGCGGGACGCCATGGACGAGCGCGACGTGGTGGTGTGCGCCGCCGGTTCCATGCCGGGCGATCTGCACAAGCTGTGGCGCCCCAGCGATCCGCTGGGCTACCACGTCGAGTACGGCTACTCCTGCATGGGCTACGAGATCGCCGGAGGGCTGGGCGTGAAGATGGCCGCGCCCGACCGCGAGGTCGTGGTGCTGGTCGGCGACGGCTCGTACCTGATGATGGCTCAGGAGATCGCCACAGCCGTGGCCGAGCGCCTCAAGCTGGTCGTGGTGCTGGTGCAGAACCACGGCTACGCCTCGATCGGCGCGCTGTCGGAGTCGGTCGGCGCCGACCGGTTCGGCACCCGCTACCGCTATCGCGACCCGGCCACCGGGCACCTGGACGGCGACACCCTGCCGGTCGACCTGGCCGCCAACGCGGCGAGCCTGGGCGCGGACGTCATCCGCGCCCAGGGCCTGGACGGCTTCCGCGAGGCGCTCGCCACCGCGCTGGCCGCCGAGCGCACCACCGTCGTCCATGTGGAGACCGACCCCCTGGTGCCGGCGCCCGACTCGGACGCCTGGTGGGACGTCCCGGTCGCCGAGGTCTCCGCACTGCCGTCGACCACCACGGCCCGCGCCGCGTACGAGCAGCAGAAGAAGGCCCAGCGCCCGCTGCTCACCCCACCCCCGGCCTGACCCCGCCCCCGGTCCGCGTCCCCTGAGGCTCCCTCAGGGGACGCGGGCCTGTAGGCCGTCACGGCACTGGTCCTTTGGTTGTCACTGATCACACCGGGGATCCGCCAAAGACGCCACTCCCCCGCATCCAGTACGCCCCGCGGTGGCGCGGACGGGGTCGCGCCGGCGGACGGGTCGATATCCCCGTCCTCAATACGCACAAAACCGGCATCGTCCGTCGGTATCGCACGGACAAAAAGAAAAGGAAAGGAGGTTACCCGCTCCTTTCCACTCTCAACTTATAGCGCACTGGGGGGCTTGCGGCAAGGCCCCCGTCGTGCCGCAGAATCGCCGGCCGAAGCCAGAAAACGAGGGTGGGGTGTCGCGAAGTGCGTGTGTTGTTGTCGACGTATGGATCGCGTGGGGACGTCGAACCGCTGGTGGCACTCGCGGTGCGGTTGCGGGAACTCGGTGCGGAGGTGCGGGTGTGCGCGCCGCCGGACGAGGACTTCGCGCAGCGGTTGGCCGGTGTCGGCGTGCCGCTGGTGCCGGTCGGCCGGTCGGCACGCGCACTGACAACCGCGGCACCGTCGCCGTCGTCGCTGCCCCAGCGCGCGGCCGAGCTGATCGCCGGCCAGCTCGACGCGGTCACCGCGGCGGCCGAGGGCTGCGACGCGCTGGTGGCGACCGGCATGACGCCTGCCGCGGCCGGCGCGCTGTCGGTGGCCGAGAAGCTGGGCATCCGCTCCGTGTCCGTGACCTTCCAGCAGCTCACCCTGCCGTCGCCGCACCGCGCGCCGCTGGCATATCCGGGCCGTCCGTTCCCGCCGGACGTGACCGGCAACCGGGAGCTGTGGGACCTGGACGCCCAGAGCATCAACGCGCTGTTCGGTGAGGCACTCAACACGAACCGCGCGTCGATCGGCCTGCCACCTGTGGACGACGTCCGCGACTACGTCATCGGCGACCGGCCGTGGCTGGCGACGGACCCGGCTCTGGACCCGTGGCAGCGGACGCCGGACCTCGACGTCGTCCAGACCGGCGCGTGGATCCTGCCCGACATGCGCCCGCTCCCGGCGGAGTTGACGGCGTTCCTGGACGCCGGGGCGCCACCGGTGTACGTGGGCTTCGGCAGCATGCCCATGCGCGCCTCGACGGACGTCGCCCAGGCGGCCGTCGACGCGATCCGAGCGCAGGGCCGCCGCGCGGTCGTGGCCCGTGGCTGGGCCGACCTGTCCCTGGTCGACGACCGTGACGACTGCTGCGTCGTCGGCGAGGTCAACCAGCAGGCGCTGTTCGGCCGGGTGGCCGCCGTCGTGCACCACGGCGGCGCGGGCACCACGACGACGGCCACCCGGGCCGGCACGCCTCAGGTCGTGGTGCCCCAGGCGGCGGACCAGCCGTACTGGGCCGGCCGGGTCGCGGACCTCGGCATCGGCGCGGCACACGACGGTCCGACGCCCACCTTCGAGTCCCTGTCGGCCGCACTCGGGACGACCCTGGCCCCCGGCACCCGCACACGAGCGACCACCGTGGCCGACATGATCCGCACCGACGGAGCGGCGGTGGCCACGAAGCTGCTGCTCGACGCGATGAGCTGAAAAGTCTGCCGGTGCCCGCGTGAGCCACGTGGGATCACCGAGCCGGGACCCGGAACACGACGACCGACCACTCGACGTCACGCCGAGCCTGACACCTTGCCGCACGCAACGGTCGCAAGCGACCCCAGATCGGAACCGAAGACCATGAATCCCCTCACCACCAGCGCTTTCGACCTTCCCGACCGTCTCTCCTCCAAGGCCGACCCGACTCTGATCGCTGACGACGAGCAGCACTTCGCCGCCATCGCGGAGTGCCTCGAGCGGTCGATCGCCGAGGTGTCCGACCGCCTCGCCGCCGAACGCAGGGCGCCCGGCGGCACGGGCCGGCAGGCGTTGGACCGGGACCTGGAGATCCACCGGCTGACCGCTCGCCTGCGCACACTGCGCCGCTTCGGCCTGGACCTGTGCCTCGGCCACATGGTCGGCGCGGACCACTCCGAGCCCGTGTACGTCGGCCGGCTCGGCCTCACGGACAGCACGGGCCGCCGGCTGCTGCTCGACTGGCGCTCCCCCGCGGCTGAGCCGTTCTTCGGAGCCACCCACGCCAACCCGATGGGTCTGACGAGCCGCCGCAGGTACCGCTGGACCCGTGGCCGGATCAGCGACTACTGGGACGAGGTGTTCAGCGTGGACGACTTCGCCGGGCACGCCGCGCTCGACGACCAGTCCGCCTTCATCGCCAGCCTGGGCAGCAGCCGTTCGCCTCGGATGCGCGACGTGCTCGGCACCATCCAGGCCGACCAGGACGCCATCATCCGCGCGGGCTCCCGCGGCGCTCTCGTCGTCGACGGCGGTCCGGGCACGGGGAAGACCGTAGTCGCCCTGCACCGCGCCGCCTACCTCCTCTACTCCGACCCCCGCCTCGGGCACCGCCGCGGCGGCCTGCTGTTCGTCGGCCCGCACCAGCCCTACCTCGGATACGTCGCCGACGTCCTCCCCAGCCTCGGCGAGGAGGGCGTACAGACCTGCACCCTGCGCGACCTCGTCGCCGAAGGGGCCACGGCGGCGGTCGAGTCCGATCCGGACGTGGCCCGTCTGAAGTCGTCCGCGGATCTGGTGAAGGCGATCGAGCCGGCCGTCAGGTTCTACGAGGAGCCGCCCGCCAAGGGGATGACGGTCTCCACCCACTGGTCCGACATCCGGCTGACCGCCGACGACTGGGCCGCCGCGTTCGAAGCGGCGGAACCCGGTACCCCGCACAACGAGGCACGCGACCAGGTCTGGGAGGAACTGCTCACCATCCTGGTGGACAAGCACGACGGCGACGCCCCGGAGGACCTGCTGCGCAGATCGCTGCGGCAGCACAGGGAACTGCGAACGACCTTCAACCGCGCCTGGCCGCTGCTCGAAGCGACCGACCTCGTCGGGGACCTGTGGTCCGTGCCCGCCTATCTGCGGATGTGCGCTCCCTGGCTCGGCCCCGGCGACGTCGAAAAGCTCCAGCGCCCGGACGCCCAGGCCTGGACGGTGTCCGACCTGCCTCTGCTGGACGCGGCGCGGCAGCGCCTCGGCGACCCGGAGACGTCACGGCGCAAGGCCCGGCACGAGGCCGTCATCGCCGCCCAGCGCGAGCGCATGGCGCAGGTCGTCGACAACCTGATCGCCGCCGCGGCCGACTCCGGGGCCGACGGGGACGACGGCGAGGGCCTGGTGACGATGCTGCGAGGTGAGGACGCCGAGGTCAGCCTGGTCGACGAGTCCGAACTGTCCACCGCCGACCCGGACCAGCTCGCCGGCCCGTTCGCGCACATCGTCGTCGACGAGGCTCAGGAACTGACCGACGCGGAGTGGCAGATGCTGCTGCTGCGGTGCCCGTCCCGGAGCTTCACCATCGTCGGGGACCGTGCCCAGGCCAGGCGCGGGTTCACGGAGTCGTGGCGGGAACGGCTCGAACGGATCGGGCTCGACCGGATCGACCTGGCGTCCCTGAGCATCAACTACCGGACGCCGGAAGAGATCATGACGGAAGCCGAGCCGGTCATCCGGGCCGTGCTCCCGGACGCCAACGTGCCGACCTCCGTCCGCAGCGGCGGCGCCCCTGTCATGCACGGATCCACCGCGGACCTGCACTCGATCCTCGACACCTGGCTCGCCGCACATGCCGACGGGATCGCCTGCGTCATCGGCGATCCCACGTTCCCGAACACGGCTCGCGTCCGGTCGCTCACCCCGGAGCTGTCCAAGGGACTCGAATTCGACCTGGTCGTCCTCATCGACCCGGAGACGTTCGGCGAGGGCGTCGAAGGAGCGATCGACCGCTATGTCGCCATGACCAGGGCGACCCAGCGACTCGTCATCCTCACGAGCCCGTGACGTCGGCCGGGTCGCCGGCCGGGCAAGGCGGCCGGCGACCACCCACCTCGGCACCGCCACGCACCTCGGCACCGCCGCGGGAAAAACAGGTGTCGCCGACCGCCGTGCCCTCCCTACCGTTCAGGATCATGGATGACATCACTGCCCCGCCGCGGCTGACCCGACTCACCTTCCACGGACCGCTCTCCGAGGACCGGGCCGCCAGGATGATCCGGCGGCTCACCTCCCCGGCCGGGCAGGCAGCCCCGACCACCGTGCTCGACATCGGCTGCGGCTGGGGCGAGTTCATGCTCCGCCTCCTCGAGGCGATGCCCGGCGCGACCGGCGTCGGCATCGACCTCGTTGAGGAGGACCTCGCCCGCGGGCGCGCCAACGCCGAGAGCCGCGGGCTGGCCGAGCACGCCCGCTTCGTCCAGGAGTCCGCCGTCGACACCTCCCGAGGCCCCGCGGACCTCGTACTCTGCCTCGGCGCCAGTCACGCCCTCAGCGAGGCCCGACCCCCCGAGCACACCACTGCCGCCCTGCACGTCCTTCGGCGTCTGGTCACCCCGGGCGGCCGTGTCCTGCTCGGTGAGGGGTTCTGGCAACATCCGCCCGCTCCGGGCGAGTTGGCGGCGATGTGGCCGGACGCGTCCGCCTCCGAGTTCCACCACGTCGCCGACCTCGTCGACCTCGCCGTCGCCGCGGGGTTCCGTCCGGCGTGGATCGAGACCGCGAGCGACGACGAATGGGAGGAATTCGAGTCCGCCTACCAGTCCGACGTCGAGGAATGGCTCGCCACCCATCCCGATCATCCCCTCGCGAAGGAAACCCGCGACCGCGTCGACCGCCACCGCGGCATGTGGCTCCGGGGTTATCGCGGCGTCCTGGGCATGGCCTACCTGACCCTCATTCCCGTGGACTGAAGCTCGGGCGGCGCCACTGGGAGCGCCCGACAGCCTCGCGCTGCCGGGCACTGCTCCCCACTGGCTCTACCGCGTTTCAGCGCCCTTCCTTCCGCCTGCTGCGAACGAGCCAGGTGGCTCCCCCGACGGCCAGGGCGACCGGCCACTCAAGGGCCCCCGCGACAGCGAGGGCTCCCAGCCCCCCGTAGAAGACCAGGTCCCGGGTGGGCACGTTCTCCAGGCTGAGGTACGGGATCGGAACCGGGGCGCGGAACATGCGAGTGCGCAGGTGGACACCCCCGTCGGGGTGAGCCTCACCGGTCGCGCTCCGGGCTTGCGTACGCTCAGTGAACACCCGCGTACTCTGAGTCCCGTACTGCCCCTTCTGGGCCCGCACGCGTGCCGCGGGCTCGAGCGTGGTCAGTCCAGCGTCCGACATCTTCTTCTGGGCCCGGACACGCTCGGTGGGCTCGAGCACGGTCTCGGCTGCCGTAACCATCCCCGCTCCTCCTCTCCTGTGAGCCGGTATGGATGTGTCTGGATGCGTCTCTTTCATGCATCCTCTCTTCCATCCTCGCGCGCGCCGTCCGCCATAGCAGCTCCCTCGCGGCGAACCCGGACGAATCGGCCGGGGTCCGGAAGCACTCCTGCGGGGACCCTGGCCGGCCCTGCCACACCGACCGGGGTCCCCGAACCCGCTCACTTCACAGTCCCGAACCGAGTCATCACGGTGCGCAATAGACAAGGGGAGTGACGTCGTAGCTCTGAGTGACGGAGGTGTTGTGGAAGTTCACGGTCCAGCTGTCATCGGGTTTCTTGCTCGTGCTCCGGTAGCTGTTCACAGGGATGACCTCGTCGCCCCCGACCCAGCCCCCGCTGACCGCATGCTGTCCCGCCGGGCACACAGCGACCAAGGCGCGCGTCTGCCCCGGTGTCAGCGTCACGTCGCCCCCGACGACCGTGGTGATGTCGGCGACGCCCGAGGTTCCCTGCACACCCTGCGGTCCGGTAGCACCGGTGTCGCCGTGCGGTCCGGTAGCACCCTGGGGGCCAGCGACACCCGCGTCACCCTTGTCACCCTTGTCACCCTTGTCACCCTTCACACCCTCCGTGCCCTGCGATCCGGTAGCACCCTGCGGGCCAGCGACACCCGCGTCACCCTTGTCACCCTTGTCACCCTTGTCGCCCTTCACACCCGCCGTGCCCTGCGATCCGGTAGCACCCTGCGGGCCAGCGACACCCGCGTCACCCTTGTCACCCTTGTCGCCCTTGTCGCCCTTCACACCCGCCGCGCCCTGCGATCCGGTAGCACCCTGCGGGCCAGCGACACCCGCGTCACCCTTGTCACCCTTGTCGCCCTT